>CAZHYJ010000003.1:120841-121039 GCA_964536725.1 uncultured Gammaproteobacteria bacterium
GTCGTGACGTGCGGGACCGCCTCGTCGGAGCCCATCTGCTCCGGCAAGGACGGCACCGGCTGCACGGTGATCGTGGACATCTACGGATGCGCGTTCATCCAGTGCGGTTCGGTCTACTCCGAACCGATCTGCAACGGTGAGGACGGCTCCAACGGCACGAACGGCGTCAACGGCACCGACGGCAAGGACGGCGTGTCC
>CAZHYJ010000004.1:0-48839 GCA_964536725.1 uncultured Gammaproteobacteria bacterium
TTCCTTCCAACTCCTCTGATTCTCTTCCATCCTGTACCCTCTTTTTTAAAGAAAAACCCAAGTACTCACTAGGAACGTTCGCCATTATACTCCGTTTTGACCAAAAAGTCAATACCTTGTACCGTTCGTTGGGTACAAAAAATCCCGACTAGGTCGGGATTAAGCCTTCTTTTTGGCTATTCCACCAAACTTCCTTGTGCTTTTCCCGCATCATTCGCTGGTAAAACATTGGTGATAATTCCTGAATTTAAGTTGAATTTCTTTCCGGTTTGTTCGTCAGTCGCCACCACATTTACATTTTTTACCAAACTCATATTCTTTCCCACTTGTTCGCTAGTCGGGGTAACTGCCACTTCAAAATACCAGCCGGTGATGCTGTTCGCTGGCAGTTGGAAAATATTCCAGGTCAGTTTTCCGTTTTCACTTTTTAAAGGCGATCCGATGGTAATACTCTGTTTGCCAGTAAACTCTACACCTGGGGTTAAGTTGGTCTCAAAGGAGATGTCCTTAAGGCGATTGGTGGTATTCTGCAACTGCGCAAATATCCAATATTTGGTCGTTTCACCCACGCGTGGTGGAAGTGGCCCACGACCCAACTGATCGCCCTCAGGCGTGAAATATCGAGCCTCAGTGCGTAGTGTAGCATTGGTGGCAAGGAGCATTCGGATTGCGGATCCAACGTTGGTAAATGTCTGTCCGCTGACTTCTTTCAATTCGGCTACGATGGCGGGGGTTACTTCCAAATATGCTTTTTCTTTTTCGTTTAAGGTAAATGACGATAGTAGTACCAGGTCAATCTGTGTGTCTCCAGCGCTTCCAGCTGTTCCATCTGACAACAGTGTACGGTTGCCAGCGTCTAAGACCAAACTGTCGCCAATAATTTTGATGTTGTTCTGTCTGGCAGTTTCTTTCAAGTTGACCACCCCTGGCGTGGTGTTAATTTTTATCTGTAAATTTTTCAGTTCATATTGGCTGTTGTTTTTCCAGGAAATCTTTAACGGTAGCGTGGTGTTTGGTTCGGCGTAGGTTGCGGTTGTTCCCCAGCTGGTGTTAACTGTGACTTGGGGATAGACGACGGATATGTCATTCGTAATGGTGTCCAAGGTCAGCAGTTGGTTATTAATCAAAATCTGTGACTGGGTTTTTAATGTATAGAGACCGGCGGTGTCAGGCATGGTTATCTCGCCATTGAAAACTCTGACTTCTTTTCCTTCCAGAGTAATTTTTTCAACGCTGTCTTGCCAGTTGATTTTACCTGGCCAAGAAAAGTTCAAACTAATATTGTCCAATTTTTGCGTTTCGGTGTTGGTGAGAGTTAATGCGATTGGGAAGCGACTGGAAGGGAAAGAGGATTTGACACCAAAATTTAATTCCGCTTTTAAAATACTCTCTGGTAGGTTGATAAAAAAGCGACCAAATTTCTGTTCACGGCGGTTGACGTTTTCAGGGGTGTAAGAAAGGATGGCGATGGTCTCGGCGTCTTTCTTTGGTTCTGCCCAGAGATATCCGTGGATTATTTTCTCACCCTTGGCACCCGGGGGGAGTGTGGGTAGATTAAAGATTGATTGCTCAGAAAATTCGGTGATGGGGGTGAGAGTGCGATCAACGGCGAAACCAGGAGGTAGATGTACGGCCAACATTACATTGGTCAATGACACCTTGCTGCGGTTGGTGTAGTCCAAAGTCATCGTTACCTTTTCACCACTTTTAATTCGACCACCACCATATGAAACATTCAAATCAATCCAATCAGTTAACCCTGGTGTCCAGAAAAAGAAAAACAGTCCAGCGATCAAGGTAACGAGCGCGCCAGCCATTAAAGCCAAATCAAACACAAACAGCTTTTTGGCATGAGCATATTGACCGTGATAACGACGGTGATAGTGGTGGTGAAAGATGTTGTAAATTGCTTTGAACATAATTATTTTAATATGGCTCTATTATACCTGTTGTGGATAACTATCGTCAAACAAAAAAATCCCATCCTAGACGGATGAGATTTCTCTTTTTAAGACATTTTTATACTGTGGTACCTTTGCTCTCAGAATCCAGTTTTTTAGGTATGGATTTAGGATTAGGTGAGTAGAGCGGGTTCTTAATTTTCCACTTATCCACAAATTGCCCAATGCCTTTATGTTCTAGTTTATTCTTAACGGTAGTGTGTAACTGTGACCATTTTACCAAGCTCTCAAAATTGATTTTATATCGTCCAGCCACTACTACATATGTAACTTCACTGGCGGCGATAGCTCGGCGTACGGTTTGAGTATTTACCCCAAAAAGACGGGCTGCTTCTGATACAGAGACTCTAATCATTTCCTTAGGCTCCTGGGGGTTATGTTTTGGAGGAATTGGGGTCATGTTTAAAATTTGTATAGACTAGTGTATACAAAGTATCATACTTTCGGCTTTTTGTCAAGGGGGCAGGGAAGGGGATAAAACCAAAGTTTGTATACACTAGTGTATACAAACACCACTATATTTTTCCCGTTTTGGCTTAGAATATTGCAAAAAAAGCATTTACCCAAAGTTTGTATAGAGTAGTGTATACAAACTTTCCAACCTTCTCACCGTCTCCACCGTTGCCCCCCCCTCTACAAAAAAGTGGGGAGGAACAATGCTAGTAGAAGGGGAGGGATATGTCTAGGGTCTGGGGGGTCTGGTATTTTCTGAGCGGGTTATGAGGCCAAGGCCTCATCCTTTCGCCCTCGCGGGCGAAAAAAGCGAAGAAATTACCAGACCCCCAGACCCGGTGATAGGTAGCCACACCCAGCCCTGTAGTTTGACCTTTTGCCACTTTTTTGGTACTATTATATCCATATACAGTCGGGCTTTGAACAAGCTCTTTTTGGTTAAACCCCTTTTGGCCGACCCCTACCCAGCCACCCCCCCCACCACCCCGAACTGTAACATTTTATTAATCTAACCGTCTACTCTAATGTCAGGCACTTGGAAAGAAAAAACTTTACTGTTCCGCCTGCAGACCAAACAGGATCCGGATGCATTTGCTGAACTGTACGATCTTTACGTCAAACGTATTTACCGCTTTGTATATTTTAAGGTTTCTGGACATGAAGAAACGGAGGACATTGTGTCAGAAGTTTTCCTCAAATCTTGGAACTATATAATCGGCAATAGCGAGAAGGAAGTCAAAAGCTTTAGCGGGTTGCTGTATCGCATCGCTCGCAATTCCATAATCGATTACTATCGTAAACGCGCGGGGAGCCCAGAAGGTTTACTGGCTGAGGATCAAGACGTGGGCGATGAAGGTAAATGGAGTAAAGATTTGACCGAGCGAATTGACAATCAACAAGTTGTCGGTGCGATCCGAAAATTAAAGCAAGAGTATCAGGAAGTTTTGACCTTGCGCTATGTGGACGGGTTGGACATCGACGAGATTGCCGATATCACAGGAAAAGGGAATGTCGCCGTTCGTGTGACCATGCACCGCGCTTTAAAAAAATTAAAAGAGATTGTAGAAAGATAATTGAGACTAAACGGTTTAACTAAAACTATGTCGCGAGAAATAATCGCACAACTCAAAAGTCTGCGCAACGGGGATGTAAATCCTAAACAAGAGTGGTTAGAAAAAAACCGCGGTCTTTTGCTGTCTCAAATTAAAAATACTGTTACTTCGACCGAAGAGCGCAAGCCAGCGATGTTAGAAAATGTCTGGACCGCCCTCTCGATTTTCATTCCACAAAATGTTGTCTTTAATGTAGTGCGTCCAGTAGCTGTGCTTTTGATCGTCGCACTCGTGGCGACTTCGGGTTGGATCAATACTGTTGATGCCGCTTATAACTCTTTGCCAGGCGATTGGTTGTACCCAGCCAAACGTGCCATGGAAAAAACTCAGGTGGCAGTTTCTGCAGCCGTGGGCGGTAAACCAGCCGAGGCGAAGATGCGTACCGAGTTGGCCAAGCGTCGTGCCACCGAAGCCAAGCAACTTGCTAAAGGTACTGATCCTAAAAAAGGAGAAAAAGTACAACAAGCAGTAAATGATTTAAAAAATGAAATTCAATTAGTTAATACCAAATTGACCGAGATTAATGCTGCTCCAACTACTGGTAGTACTGACGCAGCTAATACCGCCAAGGAAGTAAAACAAGAAACCGAACAAATCGGCACTGTTTTACAAGAAGTAAAGATTGAAATGTTGGCGACCGTTGGCACTTCATCTGCTTCTCAGGTCATGGAAGCGAAGGGTATGGTAAAGGATACTAGTATGCAAGCCACCGAAATGATGGTGACCAAACATTTGGAAGGGGATAACTCTGTCACTTCCGAACAAGTTAAAAAAGAATTAACCACCGCTTTGCAAACCGCTACCACTGACGCATCGTTGAATCAACAGAATATGGAAACCGCCAAAGAGGTGGTGAATGGTGTTAAGATCGAGATGAAGGAATTGATTGCTACTCAAACGGTGGTTGCTCAGTCTACTACAACTAAAGAGTTATCAGAAAAGATTACCACCGTGGCGGCAGAGACTCAGCAGGCGGTAACTAAAAACAATGAGGTAAAAATTGAAACTGATAAAAAGATTGGTGTTGCCACCCAGCTCTTGTCTACTGGCGATCTTTCTAAAGCTTTGGATATTGTTAAAGAGGTGAATGCTACCACTAAAGAGGCGGAAAAAATTACTGATAATACTTTGGCAAAAGTGCAAACAGTTTTGCCAGTAGCTAACATAGTAAAAGAGGTGGCACCAATTGTGGGTGTGGTTAGTCCGGCCGATGTCATCAAAGTACAAGTTACCACTACTGCTGTCACAGCGACACCAGCCGTGGTTGTTACAGTGTCTACTACACCGATTAAGAGATAGTCGCGTGGGCTTATTCCTTCCCCAGACGCGATTTAAATAAATCGTATGCGGGGAGAGAGTAAGTTATTCTATACGATCTTTGCAAAAGTCGAGGGTCCATACGGACTCGCTAAGGTCTTTGTATCCCTTAAGGGTTTTATCTGTAAATTTTTTTAAAGATAAGATCCGGCGGGAAACCCCTGATGTTTTGACGCCCGGCAACGGGTTGCGCAAGATGTCTCGCGGTCTTTATTATTTATTATGACCAACGTATTAAAATTGACTAAAAAAATCTTTACTGTTGGTGTCGTCGCAACCACAATCGTGTGGTCACTAGGCGTCGCAGCTTTGGTTCCAGGTGTTGCTAACGCAGCTACTTGCCCAACTTTATCTGCTGGCGAAATGGTGAAAGTAGCTGGCAAGGCCGCTATTTATGTGCTTGACAACAACTTAAAGCCTCGTTATTTCGACAATGGTGATGTCTTCAAATCTTGGAGACCTACCTATGGTGGATACACTACCATTACTATGGATTGTTTAGATTCATTGGGAATGGCTGCTATGCCTCCATTTGGCGTAACTTATCACCCAGGCTCATACGTAGTTAGAAGTGCTTCTTCTGACCAATTGTATGTAGTTCGACCAAACAATGTATTATCTAAAATCACCCCAGCTTTAGCTACCACTCTTTATGGTACTGGCTACAAGGTGATGACCATTTCCGTTCAGGATTGGCCAAACTATTCCAGAACAGGCGCTGACATTACTGAAGCCAAAGCCCATGAGGGTATGTTGGTAAAGAATGGCGGCAAGACTTGGTACGTAGGCGCAGGTACTTTGCAAGAAGTAACTGAGGCTGGTATGATCGCTAATGGCTTTCAAACCAAATTCGTACGTACTGTTGCTGATTCTGTAGTAGCTGGTTTAACCACTGGTACTCCTATCACTGCTGAAGTGAAAGCTTTATCTGACAAGAGTCAGAGTGGTGGTGTGGTAGCTGGTACTGTTACTCCAGTTTCTGGTTCTGTGACTGTATCTTTAGCTGCTGATACCCCAGCTTCTCAATCTGGTTTACCAAAGGGTACTGCTAATGTTGATGTATTGAAATTCAATGTCACTAACTCTGGTTCTTCTGACATGACCATTGATGAGCTTACAATCAAGAGAGGCGGAACTGGTGAGGTTACTGGTTTGACTGCTTATATTTATGACGGTGAGACTCGTGTTGGCACAGGCAAAACTTTTGCTTCTGACAGCAACGAAGCTTACTTTAGTGTCATGAATAAAGTTGTAAAAGCTGGCACAACTTTACCTTTAATAGTTCGCTTGTCTTTAAGCACTTCTATTACTACTGGTAACCACGTTTTCTCTGTCAACAGTATGAAACTGGCTGCTGGCACTGTTGCTGGCTTACCAGTTACTGGTAACTTAATGTCTACCAATTCCGGTATTACTGCTGGTTCAATCACAATTGCTAGCAATGGCACACTTTCTGCTCCTGTAGTAGGAGACGTTGGTGCTACTGTGGCTCAATTTAAATTGACTGCAGGAACAGAAGATGTTGATGTAAAGAGTTTCACCTTGAAACAGGATGGAACCTTGAGCACAGATCTTTTGAGTAATTTCGTACTTTACCAGGGTTCCACAATATTGCCTTCAACTGTTGTGGTTAATGGAAGACTAGTTACTTTCACCTTGACTTCCCCATTAAGAATTCTTAATGGAGCTAACAAGATTTTGACTGTAAAAGCCGACGTCTCTGGTGCAGCTGAATCTGGTAAAGGAATTACTTTCTTCATGGACAACGACAATGATTTGAAAGCTGTAGGTGCTTCCTATGGTTATGGTGTTTCATTAACCCGCGGATCTTATGATGCTGCTGGTGATACATCTTCTTACCCATTGTTATTGCTCGGCGGTGGAGTAACTATCTCCAACAAGAGCCTAGCTGCTCATGATGTAAAAGTAGATTCAACTGAGGTTGAATTAGGCAAAGTAGCTATCACTGCTAAGTCAGATACTGTAGAAATACAGAAGATGACTTTGAACATCGCTACAACTAAAGTTGCTTCCTCCTCTGCTAATACTGGTGATTGGGGTTTGTATCGTGATGTAAACGACGATGCTACCATGGATTCTGGTGATACCATTTTGCTTCGCAACATCAAATTAAAAGATGTTGATACTGGCCGCACTATCGGTTCTGCTAAAGCTATTACAGATTGTGCTACTATCACTGCAGATACTGGTGATGTAGACACTGCTTTGGTTTGTACTTACACTGACTATTTTAATATAGCCAAGGGCGCAACCAAGAACATTATAGCTGTAGCCGACATCAACACTGCTCAGATTTCCGGTGTTAAATACACCGCCACCTTTGATTTCTCTAGCAACTCAGTATTTGTGATTAAAGATTCAAAGGATGTTGCAGTAACTGATATCGTACCCGCTTCTACAATTTCTAGTAACGCAATTACTACTCGTTCCAGTGCATTAACTATTTCTCGCGCCACTACTCCTGAGTCTCGCACAGTAGTGAAGAACTCAACTGTAGATGCTTTGGGAATGATTTTTGCTGCTGGTTCTGGTACAGGTAATGACGTCAAGTTGACTGGTTTAACTTTGAATGTCTATGTTGATAATGGAGACACCACTGCAGGCACTTTTGCTGACACCACCGAAGGCACAGTAGACGCCAACGAATTGGTAACAGAAGTTAGTTTGTATGTTGGTGATACCAAGATTGCTGGACCAGCATCTGTTGATACTTCTGGTAATGTAGTATTTACTTCCAGCAAATTTGTTGGTGGTTATTACACAATCCCAGCTGGTACTAGCAAGACTGTTGTTGCTCGCACTACCGTTTCTGGTAACGCTCCATATGGTTCTGTAGATGATGCCTTTGCTTTCACTTTTGCTGCTGCTGATGTAACAGTAGAAGATGGCACAGGTACTACATTTACTCCAACCGTAACTGGTACCAATCTAAACGGCACTACTTCTCCAACTGTTGCTATTACTATTACTGCTGGTGGTACTATTACCTCTTCAGCTGATAATGGCAAACCTTTAGCTCAAGTAATTAAAGCCGGTTTAGCCAGTGAGCAAGAAGTAAGTCGTATTAAATTAGCTTCTACTAAAGAAACATTTACAGTTGATAAATTGGCTGTAGGTGTTAGTAGTGGTGCTGCAACTTTTGACAATGTTGAATACATTAGATTGTATGACACCAATGGTGTTGCTTTGTCAGAAGGTGTTAACCTTGATGCTAACGGCACATCCACCTTTACAGGCTTGAACATTCAAGTTCCTGTGGCAGGTACTACCGTTATTGTTAAAGCAAAATTAAATGCTATCGGCGAACGTTCTGTCGCTACTGTAGCTACTGCCGGCGTTGGTTCTGATACTGGTGATACCTTAACTTTCGCTTTGTCGACTGTTGATGGTGATTTCCATGCTCAAGGAGCTTCAGGCACTGTAGATACACAGGCTGATGCTGCTGCTAGCAACACTTTCCAGGTTGTTAAATCTGCTCCAACTGTCACTGTATTAAGTTTGCCAAGCACTGTTTTGGCTTCTGACACAGTTACCATCTTTAAGTTCTCTGTTACCGCTGATGCTAACGAAGATGTTACTTTAGCTCGTATAACCCCTTACATCACATTTAGTGATTCTGATAGTGGTAATGAGTTGAATATGTCTGCTGCTACACTTAAAGTGTACGACATGTCTGCTCCTTCTACAGCTTTGAACACTGCTGACAATGCTCTTAGTTCTACCACCGGTGCATTTGGTATTAACTTTACCACTTCTACCGCTTTGCCTACTATCGGCAAAGGTACAACTAAGACTTTCGAGGTACGCGCTGACTTTGTTGGTGTTGAAACCAGCGACAGTGTAAGTGTTAAGTTTGTTCAGGACGCTGGTGCTTTAGCTACTGCTGCTACTGTTGTTGGTACTGGTGCTCAAGCTACCACTGGTGAAACAGATGCAACTTTGAACAGATTTATCTGGTCAGATAACTCTGCAGATACTGATGCATTCACTTCAACTGAGTGGATGAACAGTTATCTATTGCCAAACTGGGACACTAAATCACTTTCTGTTTCTAAATCATAATTGATTTAAAGCTTTAAGGATTTAATCCTAAGTTTCAAAACCCCGCCAATCTGGCGGGGTTTTGTTTTTTGTAAAAGTTATCCACAATAATAATATTTCTTTGAAGTGAAGTATGTTATAATACTCACAACAAGGAGCAAAGGGGGTGAAAATACTTGGGACTGATTCCTGGGTATTTTTTATTTTTACCAAATTGACCCATTTGGTTGATTGGGGTATAATAAAACAGTGATTTTTTAAACAAAAATCCGGTTTTATTTTAACCTTCTCTATGAAAAAAAACCTCGAATTGGTAGCTAAAATTTTGATTTATGCTACTTTTTTTGTTCCCTTGATTGTCTTGCCACCCTCGTATATTTTTCCTTTTATTGTGCCGAAGATCTTGTGGTTTCGTTCGTTAGTGACTTTAATGGTTGGGGCGTATGTTTTGCTTTTGGTTATTAACTGGAAAGAATACAAACCAAAATTCACTGCGCTCAACTTGGCTTTGGCTGCGTTTCTGTTAAGTTTTGGTATTTCTACTTTTGTTGGCACAGACTGGTACCATAGTTTTTGGGACAATCATGAGCGCATGCTGGGTTTATTTACAATCTTCCATTATGTGGCGTTTTATTTTGTTGCCACCGCTGTATTTAAGAGTTGGAGTGATTGGAAATGGGCGTTGAGGGTATTTTTGTTGGCCGGGTCAGTTGTGATGTTTATCGGTGTCTTGCAGAAGGGTGATCCAACCTTGCTTTTAAATCAGGGTAGTGCTCGTGTAGCATCGACTTTGGGTAATTCTATCTATGTTGGTGGTTATGGTCTATTCTTAATGTTTGTTGCATTTCTCTTGGCGATTAAAGAAAAAAACAATGTGTGGAAATGGGCTTCCGTTTTACTTGGAATATTAGCATTCTTCGGAATGTTCTTTAGTGGTACCCGCGGGTCGCTTATAGGTTTTGTAGCTGGTGTGGGTGTCGCAATTGTTGGTTATATTATTGTTTTAAAAGAATATCCGCATACTCGTTTGGCTTTATCAGTTTTGGCTGGAGTTGGTTTGCTGACGATAATTTTGCTGTATTCTTTTCGTAGTACAAATTTTGTCAGCAACATACCAGCAGTTGGTCGCACTGTAAATACATCACTTAGTGATGTAAAATCAAGTGCCCGCTGGATTGCCTGGGAGATTGCTGTTACCAGTTGGAAAGAAAAGCCATTATTCGGTTGGGGTCCAAATAACTATTTTTACGCTTTTAATGAACATTATAATCCGCGCTCACTGGAGTTTGGTTATGGTGAAACTTGGTTTGATAATGCACACAATATTATTGTGAACACCATGGCGGTTCAAGGTACGTTTGGTCTTTTAACTTATCTGACGATTTTTGGGTTGGGTATTAGTAGTCTGATTGTAGCACGTCGTAAAAATGGGCTGGAAGTACACTTTGTGGTGGTTGGGTCAGCTTTTTTGGTGGCGCATTTGGTTGGTAATATTACAGTGTTTGAGAATCCGACATCTTATCTATATTTTATGTTTTGGTTGGCGATGATTAATAGTCAGACCAACAACTCTTTTCCTGTTGTCCCTTTAAAGTCAGGAGCGCAATCTTTTCCTGATAAAAAAATGGGTTATGGTACGATTGGAATAGTTGGTGTTGTCTGCCTTTTGTTTATCTTTATCTTTAATATTCAACCCTCACGTGCCAACAAAATGACCCTGGGCGCTCTGAGGGCGCTATATGCCAACCCGGTGACTGGGATAATTGAAATGGGGGCAGCATTAAACTTTGCTTCACCCCACATTGATGATATTAGGAGTGATTTAGGAAGAACAGTGGGGCAGATGTTAACGGCTGACAATATTAAAAAGATGGGGGTAGATCGTGCTAAAGAAATGTTCGAGTTGGTCTATGCAAATTTACAAAAAAATATTTTCTTGCACCCGCTAGATATTCGTAATTATTTATCTCTGGCGCAATTGGCACAAAGTGGAATGCAATTGACTGGTAACACAAAATATATTTCTGAATCAATTGGCTATTTGGAAGAAGCGTTAAAATTGTCTCCACGTCGTCAGCAGGTTATATATTCTTTAGCCGGTACATATGGTAGTGTTGGTGAAACTAGCAAGGCAGTAAAATTATTAGAGGGTGCGATTAGCGACAATCCTAAGATTTCTGAGAGCTATTGGCGGTTAGCATACACATACAAAGTGATTGGAAAAATTGACAAGGCCAAAGAAATAATCGCCCTAGCAGAGAAAAACGGGGTGGTTTGGGATGATCAGGGAAAAGCAGTGGTAGGGCAGATAGTTTCTTCTACAAGCGGCACAGAGATAAAATAGATAACATTTTTCTAATGAATAGTTTGAGTGAGAAAAAATTAGCAGTATTTTTCACCCGCGGAGTGTCGCTCTCTGACTGGGCAAAAATCGGCAATCTAAGTCGCGAGCTTAAGATATATTTAGAATTAAAAAAAAGTTTTAAGCAGATTAATTTTTTCACTTATGGCAAGTCGAATGATGTCGAGTATTTGGGAGAATTTAAAAATCTTTTTGGAGTGTTCCCCAAGAAAAACAATCTACCCAACTGGCTTTATAGTTTATTGCTACCCTTGTATTATCGAAAGGAATTGCGCGGGGTAGATGTTTATAAAACAAACCAAATGGACGGTGCTTGGACGGCAGTTCTGGCCAAAATTATTTTCGGCAAAAAATTATTGGTACGTTGTGGTTATGAGTGGTATCGATTCGCCTGTAATCAGCATAAACGGCGGTGGTATAGGTGGTTGGTGTTTTTAATTGAATATGTTAGCTATAAGTCGGCCGATCAAATTTCCTTGACGTCCGACTCTGATAAAGATTTTGTTGTTAAGACTTTCAGGCTCAAAGAGTCAAATGTGAACCTTATTCCTAATTATATCGATATTGATATTTTTTCGCCGATGAATTTGGGTAAGGACTATAATAAATTGATCTTTGTTGGTCGTCTTAATCGACAAAAGAATTTAATTAATTTGGTAAAAGCGGTAAATGGTTTGGGGCTTGAATTGATTATGTATGGCGAAGGTGAAGAAAGATCTTTGTTGGAAAAGTTAATTGCGGACGACAATTCAAAGGTTCATTTGAGAGGTAATATTAAAAACGAAGAACTTCCAAGAGAAATAAATAAGGCAGGGATTTTTGTTCTGCCGTCTTTGTATGAGGGAAACCCAAAAACACTTTTAGAAGCCATGAGCTGTGGGGCAACTGTAATTGGAACAAAAGTTGAAGGAATTGAAAGTGTGATCCGGCATAATAAAAATGGAATTTTGTGTGGGACCGACTCTGACTCTATTAGGCAGGCGATCGTTAGTACTTTGCAGGATAAAGAGCTGATGGTGCGATTGGGGCAGCAGGCGAGGAGAGATTTAGTTGCTGGTCATTCTCTCGGTTCGGCGGTAGAAAAAGAATTAAAAATTTATAACCAACTTTTAGTATGAGTGAATTACCGTTGGTTTCTGTGGTAATGGCAGTATATAATGGTAGCGCATATCTTGAAGAGGCGATTGAAAGTATTTTGTCTCAGACTTATGCCAAATTTGAATTTATTATAATTAATGATGGTTCGTCTGATGATACCACTAATGTAATAAAAAGTTTTTCTGAAAAAGATCAGCGGATTATAATCTTAAATAATGAACATAATTTAGGGTTGACGAAGTCTTTAAATAAAGGGGTAAATTTGGCTCATGGTGAATTTATCGCCAGGATGGATGCTGATGACGTGTCTTTGTCAAATAGGTTGAAAGAGCAGGTTGATTTTCTAATAAAAAATGCTGATTATGTTTGCGTTGGCAGTAATGTTGATTTGATCAATGCTGAAGGTAAAAAAACGGGGACAGTGAAGTTGCCTGAAATTGCTTTTATCCCAAATTACCTTAAAAAAAGAAATTGTTTTGTACACGGCACTCTTATGTTTAGGTCGTCAGCTCTACCAAAAGTAGGGGGGTATGATGAAAATTATCAGTTAGCGCAGGATTACGAGTTATTATTACGTCTTTCTAATGATGGTCAACTAGGCAATATTGATAGAGTGCTCTACAGATTGAGAGAAAGAAGGGGTAGCTTGTCTGCACAAAAATTTCTTAAACAGTGTTATTTTACAGCGTTAGCTAAAACACAGAATCAACTGAGACTAAATCAATCTAGCAGACTAAGTGGTTTGATGTTTGCAAAGAATTATTTTTATAGTTTTTTTATTATATATAAAGCAGGTATTCCAACTGTTCTACGCCTTTTAAAAATAATAAAATGAATAAATTAATTTCATTTATAATTTCCACTAGGGGGAAAAAGTGGGAAACGCTAGAAAAGGCGGTTGTTTCTATTGTGTCTGAGTCTCAGGTGGACTTGGAGATAATTATCGTTGATCAAAATGATGACGAAGAACTAAAGCGACACCTTGTTGAAAATGGAAATTTTGGCGGTAGAGTGGTGTATTTTAAGATGGAAGATGTTGGTTTGTCTAAAGGCAGGAATCAGGGTGTCAAGCTCTGTAGTGGCGAATGGATAGTTTTTTTCGATGACGATGCTGTTCTGGAGCCTGGCGCGCTCACAATGACAAAGAATACATTGTTGCAAACAAAAAATGATGTCATAGTTTATTATGGCAATATTTTAAATTTAGAAAATGACAGGAATTATCTCAGAAGAGGTGTTCGTAGCCAAGACTTGAATCTTTTTAATTTTGACGGAGCTTGTAGCATTGGTATGATTTTCAACAGACAGGTGATTAAGCAGGTGGGGGATTTTGATGAGATGTTTGGTGTTGGCGGTAAGTATGGGGCAGGAGAAGAAAGTGATTATTTGATTAGAGTGTTGGACAAAGGTTTTAAGATAAAATATCTTAAAGATTTTACCGTTCGACACCCACGTTCGCCTGTAGATATTAACAAAGCTCAGAATTATGGTTATGGTCTGGGAGCGATGTATGCTAAACACGTAAATTTTACTAGTCACCTTGTTTTGTTGTTAAAATTTTTGGGTGAAATTTTTGGTCGATTGTTTTTTTCTGTATTCTATTGTTTAGGAAGAGATAAAAACAGGGCGATGTTCCACAGGCAATACTTAAAAAGTTTTTTAAAAGGTTACCGTGATTATGTTAGTTCTTGAAGTTAATAAATTTTATTTTCCGACTCTCGGTGGTGTGGAAACCGTAGTGCAACAGCTGGCAGAGGGTTTGAGTAAGACTGATGGTTTAAAGACCTTAGTATTGTGTTGTCAAAAAAAGGGTAAGGGTCAAGAAGAAATAATTAATGGAGTAAAAGTTATAAAGGCATCAAGCTATGGTGTGTTTCGTAGTATGCCGGTATCTCTTAGTTTTTTTAAATTGTTTAGAAAATATTCTAACTCAGTTGATGTTATCGATCTGCATCATCCGTTCCCGCTGTCTTTTTTGGCGTATTATATTGTTCGGCCCAAGGCGAGGGTGCTAGTGCATTATCATTCAGATATTATCAGACAAAATTTGCTTGGTTGGATTTTGTCTCCGGTCACTAATTTCGTACTGAAACGTGCGGAAAAAATTGTCGTTTCTAATCCTAATTTAATTGAAAATTCAAAATTATTAAAACGGTATAGGAATAAATGTGAGGTAGTGAATTTTGGCGTTGATGTTCAAGAAATCGAGGGTGATGTTGATGAACAGACAACGAAAAATATTATTGGAAAATATGGGAAATTTGTACTTTTTGTCGGTCGATTGGGTTATTATAAAGGTGTGCAGTATTTGTTGCGTGCTATTGTCGGTACAAATTTAAATTTGGTGATAATAGGGGAGGGGGCGGAGAAAAACCGGTTGGTTGCATTGGCGAAAGAACTAAAAATAGAAAATCAAGTGGTGTTTTTGGTGCATGTTTCCAGACTAGAAAAGATTAATTTTTATAAAGCAGCTCAGGTAGTGGTCTTACCTTCAATATACAAGAGTGAAACTTTTGGCATTGTGTTACTTGAGGCGATGGCTTGTGGTACTCCAGTAGTATCTACCGAGTTGGGCACGGGTACATCATATGTCAATCAACATGGTGTAACAGGCTTGGTTGTCCCACCGACAGATAGTGATATGTTGCGTGAGGCTTTGTACAAACTGACTGGGAACGAATCGGAGCGGACAATGTTTGGTAAAGCAGCACGACTGCGCGTGGGGTCAGATTTTGCTTTGTCGCAGATGTTGGCGCGTAATGTTGATATTATTACCAATCTAAGCAAATAATTTATTTAATATGTTCTTTGGGCGATTAAAATCGACTGTGAATAAGCAAAATATTTTTCTAGCACTACTATTTGTTAGTGCCTTTTTGGGTTATGTTATTTTCTCCCGTCATTTTACATTTTGGGAGGACGAACTGCATTCGGTAGATTATGCCAATCAAAACATTGGATTTTTTATTAGTAATTATTTTGCTTCTCCAGACAATCATCCGCCCTTATATTATTTTTTACTAAATATTTGGCAAAAGATATTTAATATTAATTTTGCCAATGATTATTTGTACAAAGCACTATCAATAGTCTTTCATTTTCTCACTGTGGGTTTTATCGCCGTATTCTATTTAGAAGATAGGGTCAAAAGATGTTGTTTCGTTGTTTTAGCCTTGATCTCCTCATTCTTTTTGGTGTTTGGCCAGATGGCGCGTTATTATACGATGGCTGCCTTTTTTTATATAGTAACTTTATTCTTTTTTGAAAAATGGTTAGATTCCAAAAATATTAAAGATTTGGTAGTTTGGCTTACATTTTTTATTGTTTTGGCTTATGCGGATTATCCGTCAGCATTGTTTTTTGCAGTTACTGGGTTATTTTTATTGTTTCTAAGAGGGTGGAACTATATTAAAACTGTTAACTGGTTCCAAGTGTTGATTGGTTTGGGTGTAACGTCTTTGCTACTGTTGCCATTATTATATTTAAATGCTGTATATTATTACTCCTTTGGTTCTTTAGGCGCATCTGATTTAGGCGGAAACTTGTCCAGATTTACAAAAGCAATTGAAGGTATTTTATTCATGCCTTATCACTTTTTGGTTGGTGAGTATTTTAATACTGTTATTTCTTCATTGTTGGGAATATTTTTAGTTTATATTCTTGTTTGTATTTTTAAAAGCTACCGGTTGGGTGATAAAGTGCTATATAAAAAGTATCTTTATATAATTTTGGTAAATATCATTTTTGGCTCTTTCTTTCTTACCTTCTTTGTTGGTCGATATCCGATATTTTCTTATGCCCGTTTTTTGTTGCCGGCTGCCTACCTATTGTTATTATTATTCACAGAATTATTTGTACCACTGAGGAAACACATTATTATTGCTGTGATTGTTGTTAATATTTTTACAATATATAATAATTTGAATGATCAAAATTTTATTAATCCGACGTATTTCTACCCGCAGGAAACCTCACGCTATTTGGCGGACAAGAGTCAATTTCCAATATTAGTTGGGTCTTCGGGTTATAGGGGGTATAGTTCTGCGGATTATTTTATGCAAAAGAATTTTTTTGATCGTTCGGTGTATAGCTTAAATCAAGTTTCTGGTAAGTTTATGGTTTTTGAGGAACCACGTTTGTTATCGGATATAAGTACAACAAAAAAAGAAATAGAAACGCAGTATGGTTCTAAAATTTTAGATTATGGTGGTTACGATAACATTAGCAACTCAAACAAGTTGTTTATGAAGAAAATGGGTTTAATGAAATCTGATTATAAGTATTATTATTTTGTTTTACAAAGAAACAAAGATTGATTTCTCGTATGATGAATAATTGTGTTGTTTGTGATTCTTCCGCCTTAAAATTTTTCTTAGAAAAAGATAATTATAGCATTTACAAATGTGAATCTTGTGGTTTGATTTCCACTGACAATATACCACGCGATTTATGCGAACATTATTCAAGTGGATATTTCAATGGAGATTTAGCGTTGGATGGTTACATGGACTATGAGGAAGAAAAAAAAGCATGTTATTCTACTTATGATAAATACTTAAAGTTAATTGAGAGCTATGTGAAAGTAGAAAAAAATATGCTTGAGATTGGTTGTGCTACTGGTTACTTTCTGGAGTTGGCGAAAGCAAGAGGCTGGAACGTGGGCGGGTTGGATATTTCTGAGTATGCAGTTGTGGAAGCAAAGAAAAAAGGATTATCTGTCGCGGTTGGCACGCCCGCACAGTTGGATATAAATGGTCCGAAACAAAGTTTAGTTGTGATGCTTGATGTTTTTGAACACCTAAGTGATTTGAGAGGGGATATGAAGATGGTTTATGACATTTTAGACAATGACGGTCTATTGGCAATTTCAACACCAAATTCTGGTAGTTTGTGGGCAAAATTGTGGAGTAAAAGGTGGCACGCCATAGTTCCTCCCCAGCATTTGAATTTATTTTCAAAAACAAACTTAACTTCATTTTTAGAAAAAAATAATTTTGAAGTTTTGGCGGTAAACTATCATGGTAAAAGATTTACCGTACCCTACATATTTCGTTTATTGTATACCTGGACTAGATGGGAAATCTGGATGCGTTTGGCTTCAAGTTTTTCACGTGTTCGTTTTTTACAGAGTTTTAGTGTGCCAATTAATCTTGGGGATACCATGTTTGTTATAGCTAGAAAAATATGAAGTATTTCGATGCCAACAAAAATTGCTTAGTGTTTATTGAAAGTAAGTCAACGCCAAAGTTGTGGGACGATCTTTGGAATAATGAAGACTTAGGAAAGGCGGCTAAGGCCGTGTCGGACAGGTCATTTTTACGTCGTTTTACAGTTAAGTATTTAAAGAAAGGCTCAAAGGTGCTAGAAGGCGGCTGCGGTAAGGGACAGTATGTCAGTGCGTTAAAACGTTGGGGGTTTGATTCTTATGGGGTGGATTATGCTGAAAGTACGGTGGAGAAAATTCGAAATGTATTTCCTGATTTGCAGGTATGTGTTGGTGATGTGAGGAGGCTGCCTTTTGCCGATAATTTTTTTGATGGTTATTGGTCTTTGGGGGTGATTGAGCATTTTTATGAAGGTTTTGATTCGATTGCTTTGGAAATGAGGCGAGTTTTAAAAGATGGCGGTTATCTCTTTGTTACATTTCCGTACATGTCTCCGCTTCGTCGTTTTAAAGCAAAGTTGGGGCTGTACAGTATATTTGGAGAAAAACGCGATATTCTGCTGAATGATTTTTATCAGTTTGCTCTTGACGAAAGAGGAGTTAAAAAAATTTTTGGGGAGCTGGGGTTTGTTTTTCAAGAAGCATATCCATTCGATGGAGTAAAAGGGTTAAAGGATGAACTCGGCAGTTCGTATTTTTTGCAAAAGATTTACGATTCTAATTTATTCTGTTTAAAGATGGTTCGTAAGTTGCTAAATATGATTTTAAACTGGTTTTCGTCTCATAGTGTTTTGTTGGTTTTTAAATTAAAGAAATAATTATGTTTAATTTTGTCTTTAAAAATAAAATTTTAAATAAATTCGCTATTCGTTTTTCTGTTTGGTTAAACAATTTTTCTTATAAATTAATTTCCCGTTTAGTTGTTTTAGAAGGCAATGGTATTCATCCCAAGCATCGTATTTTAGATTATCATCAGTTTTTTATAGACAACGTTACGTCAGAGGATTCGATTCTTGATATTGGCTGTGGCACGGGAGCGGTAGCGTTTGATTTGTCTAAAAACGTCAAAGAAATAGTCGGTGTTGATATACAACAAAAAAACATAGATCAGGCCACCAAACTTTATCAGTGTGTCAACTTACATTTTTTCTTGGGAGATGCCACTGTCTTCCAATTTGATAAGAAGTTTGATAAGATAGTTCTGTCTAATGTTCTAGAGCATATAGCAAACAGGGTAGGGTTTTTGCTTAGTTTGCACAGAATTTCGGATACCATTATTTTGCGGGTGCCACTTATAAATCGTGATTGGTTGGTGGTTTATAAAAAAGAAAAGGATTATGAATACCGTCTAGATCCAACCCATTTTATCGAGTATACTTTATCTTTGTTAAATCACGAATTAGAGCAAAGTGGTTGGAAGTTAATGAATCACTCTGTTCAGTGGGGAGAATTGTGGGGTGTTGTTCAAAGTTCGTCAAGCGTATAAAATTAAATCGTACTGAGTTTTTTTGTATAATATTCATATATGTTTTTACTTAGAGAATTATTTAAAGCTTTCTGTTTTCCTCGCCGGCCGCGCATTGGTTTTGTGACCAGTGAATTACAACTGCCGTACAATAAAATAATGGCTTCCACGCGATTGCGAGTCTATGATGTTATCAACATGTTTAGAGGCTCTAAGGATTATTTCCTAGAACTTTACAAACCGTTTAAGAGCTATGACGTCGTAATTTTTCAGAAATATTTTAATCAAAAAGCATATTCTTTAGCCAAAAAATTAAAAGAAAACAATGGAAATAAGGTTAAGGTAGTTTTGGATATTAACGTAAATTATTATGATAAAAGCTGGCAAAAGGCACAAGGCGATTTTGACAATGTTATAAAATTTACAGAAATTGCTGACGTTGTTGTGGTGACGGCTGATTATTTGCGTGATTTTATCAAAAATATGTTTCCCAATAAGGAGGTAGTTACGATTTTTGAGAGCATACCAGATGTTATTTTGCGAGAGGAAAAAGAAAAAGGAAACGCGCAAAATAACGATATGACTTTTGTCTATAATGGTTATGCGGAAAAGGCAAAAGAAATATTGGTTGTCAGACCCCAGCTTGAGTCTCTAGCCTTGAAATATAAAATAAGTTATTTGTTTATTTGTGAAAAATCTCCAGATATTAAAATTAATAATGTCGAATGTGTATTTTTGAAGCATAATCAGTCAGCACTGGGTGATCAATTGAGACTAGGCGATGTTTTTCTTTCTCCTCGTGATTTAAAAAATAGTTATAATTTGGGGCATAGTTTTACTAAGATTGGGACTCCTATGGCGGCCGGTCTGCCGGTTATAGCTTCTCCCGTTCCTTCATATGTTGGGTCACCGGCGATATTAATCGATGATTTTAGTGATAATTGGAGCAGAGAAATAGAGAAATTAATTTTAGATGCAAAATATTATAAAGCTAAATCGGCTGCGGGCGTAGAATATTGTAAAAATTATTTTTCTACCAAGATAATTGCTGGGCATTACAAGAAATTATTTGCTAGTTTAATCAAATGAAGGTTAATATTTTATATAGAACAACTAATCTGCCTGGTGGTGGTGCAAACCAGTTTTTGGGCGCCTTAAAGAAACAATTTAATAATAGGAATATTTACACTGATAATGTTAAAGAGAGCGATATTGTTCTTTTTAATAGTCACTCTTTAGATATTGCTGGAAGTTTGAATTTTTTTAAGGTTGTGTGGCTTAAATTTAAATGTCCAGAGAAGTTATTAGTGCATAGAATTTCTGGTCCGTTAGACAAGTATCGCGGAACTAGATCTGGTATTGATCGACTAATTTATTTAATTAATTATTATGTAGCAGATGCAACAGTTTTTCAGTCCAAGTGGAGTAGAAAGGAAAATTATGCAGAGGGCATGAAAGAAAATCGGTTTGAAGCGATTATTTCAAATATTGCCGATCCTAGTATTTTTAATAATATTGGGCGTCAGCCGTTTTCACTTGATAGAAAGACGCGGTTGGTAGCAGTTAGTTGGTCGAGTAATATGAACAAGGGTTTTGAAACTTATAAGTTCTTGGACGATAATTTAGATTTTACCAAGTATGAGATGATATTAATCGGAAATTGTCCGGTTGAATTTAAAAATATTAATAAGGTGGGGGTGTTGTCTAGCGCAGAGATTGCTGTTGAATTAAAAAAGCAGGACATTTTTATTAATACCTCCACTAGAGAGAGCATGTCCAACGCCAATATTGAATCATTGCAGTGTGGTTTGCCGGTAATTTTGTTTGGCGGTTCTAGTAATATAGAGATAGATGGTTTTGTTGGAGAATTTTTTACTGATAATCTTAGTCTACTGGAAGCCATAGGTGTAATTAGAGAAAATTATGATAAATACCATAACAAAGACGTATTAAATCGCGTGGAAAAAATAACCGAAGAATACGTTGATTATTTTCAAAAACTCTTGGCATATTATATGGCCAACAACAGAAAGACTTTAACGACGGGGCGGTTGGTTAATATATATATAATAGTCATTTTTTGGATTCTAAAAAACAAAATACGATTATGGATATCTTAAACAAGACAATGCATCGGATGCTTTTAGAAAAACTATTAAAGAATCACGCCAATTTTATTCGGGGCAATATTTTAGATGTTGGCTCTCACAATCGTCGGTATGACAATCTTTTTGCTGGAAAGATGACGGCTGTAGATAAAGTGCCTTGTCCAGAAAAAGATATGCTTTTTGGTGATATTGAGGCCGGTCTTAATTTTGTAGATAGCAGCTTTGATGGAATTATTTGTATTGAAGTATTAGAATACTTAGAAAAGTATGAGTATGCAATTAGCGAAATCTACCGTCTTCTAAAAGTTGGGGGAACGGCGATTGTTTCGATTCCTTTTATGTACCATGAGCATTCTGACAAATTGCGATATACTAAGGACTTTTTGTCAAGCAAACTAAATATTTTTTCCGAAGTAGAGTGTGTGCCATTCGGGAATGGGTGGGTAATTATTTGGGATATATTAAGGAAAAAAGTCATTTTTCATAAAAACAGGCTTATAAAGTATTTGCTTTTTTTATTGTTATTGCCTTTGTTGGGTTTGATTAATTTGCTCCATCTTGACAGAAAAGAAGATATCTATTATTCCGGTTTATTTTTTATTATTAAGAAGTGATATGTTGCAGGTTAGAATTGATGATATCGGTGCGTCTACCAAGCAATTAAATCAATATGGTCGCACGGTATTTAAGATTAAAAATCATAGAGTATTTTATTTTCCATTAGCGAATTTTTGGTTTTTTAAGAGAATCAAACCTTTTAAGGGATGGGGGCCTTATAATGAGCTAACGACCGAAGAGTGGCAGGTTTTTCTAGATACTTTTGTTAAATATAAAATTAAACCTATTATCGCAATTACAGCTTGCTGGGTAGACACTGCCGGCTGCTTAGTTCCTTTTCCTGAAAAGTTTCCGGAAGAAGCCGGTTTGTTGAAAAAAGCTGAGCACTCTGGCCTTATCACTGTTGCCAATCATGGTTTGACTCATTGTGTGGTTGGTCGACATAGTCCTTTGTTTTGGGGGTCTAATCGTAATTTTCATCGAGAATTTTGGCCATGGTTAGATGAGTCAGTTCATTTAGACCATGTTTTAAAGTCACAAAAGATCTTAGAGGATTATTTTGAGAAAGATATAAATATTTTTGTGCCTCCAGGTAATGTTTGGAGTAAAAAAACTTATCAGGCGTTAAAAAAAACTCATATAAATAAAGTTATCTGTAATCATTACATGCTAGACAGCGAGGAGAAGATGGATGGTATTGAGTTTGTTAACGATCGAAAGGGGTTTGTTAATTTGCACGATCGAGAATTAAAATTGAACGGAGCGAAGTGGTTTGCTGATTTTTTGAATAAAGTTGGTAATATATGAATTTTTATATAGGATTTAGTTATTTTGAAGAAGAGGCGGGTGCTAATCATATCCAAACAAAGGAAACTTTCTCTGCTTTGTGTAAACTAGACGATGGTATGGTTGGAATTTTTTTAGGTAGCTGCAGGACAATTTTTTCTCGGATTAGAAATAATGATAATTATTTTTTGGTTGATTTCAGGAACATATTTTTTTATTTATTATTTAGAATTGAGAAAATATTTTCCGTTTCAATTTTTCGGCGCAATTTGCTAGGTTTAATGTTTGCAATTTATGCCGCGAAAATTGTGTCTAGGCAAAAAGGAGATGCTCACAAATTGTATATCCGCCAAGGTAATATGGCAGAGTTTCTATATTTTGCGCGGAAATTAGGAAAGAAATGCCAATTAGTATTTGAAATTCACGATTTAGAATACTCTATTCCTAGTTTTTATAATTGTAAGTTTGAAATAAATAGGGACAGAGATAACTGTCGCAAGTTTTTTGAGTTAGTTGAAAAAAATGAAAATATTAAAATTGTTAGTTTAACTCATTCTTTGAGTCGTATTATAAAAGAAGAGTTTGGTTTTAAAAAGGAAATAGCAATTATACCTGATGCTCACAATTTTTTAATTTCCGAAACAAAACCTGTTGTGTTTAAAAAAGATAAAATTTATATTATCTATTCAGGTATTAGCTTTGGAAAGAATAAGGGCATAGAATATTTGGTCGACTCGCTTTACCTTTTGAATAGTAGGTTTATAGTCGAATTAGTTGGTGGTAGTGAAAAGGATTGTGCCGTGATCAGAAAAAAATATGCCGACTTGGTGTCCGACGGCAGGTTAGTTGTTTTAGGTAAAAAATCTTACCGAGAAATACCAGAGTTTCTAAAGTCGGCTGATATCGCGGTAATTCCACTACCACCAGGAGGATTTTCTAATTTTACTTCTCCACTTAAATTATTTGAGTACATGTCTGTTGGTTTGCCGATCGTCGCTAGTGACGTGCCCACTACCAAGGAAATACTTTCCGATGGTATTAATGCCAAGCTTTTTAGAGCGGGTAGTGCAGCTGATTTGGCTAGAACTATTACTGACTTGACTGACGATGAATTATTAGGGCGACGTATCGGATTTCAGGCGTTTGTTGATAGTAAGAATTATACTTATCATGAGAGAGCAAAAAAAATCATTAATTTATTATGATTGATGCACAAAAAATTCAGCGGTTTTCTTTTCTGATCTCCAAATGGATGCGGCATTTTTTTAATTATCCCGATTATCAAAAGCGTCTCGAAAGAAGACTCTTTCAGGAAAAATATCAGGAAGACCATATTCGAAAATATGAATCAGTGATAGATTTTAAAAATAAAAATATTTTAGATGTAGGGTGTGGAATGGGTGGTTTATTGACAGCCATGCTATTACGTGGTTACAACGTAAGCGGTTTGGATTTTAATCCAGACTATTGTGAGATAACGAAATTGCGTGCCGCTAAATATGGGTTTAGTCCATTAGTTTTAGAAGGTGTATTAGAACAACTTCCTTTTGCTGGAAGTAGTTTTGATGTGGTTATCTGTAGTGATGTTCTTGAACATGTCCAAAATCCAATTAAATCGTTGGAAGAAATTAATCGAGTGCTCAAGCCTGGGGGGAAGTTATTGTTAACAATTACAAATCGTTTTTCCTTACGTGACCCTCACTACCACACTCTATTTGTTAATTGGCTGCCTCGCGTACTAGCCGATTGGATAATTGAAATTTTGGACAAAAAGGATATTAGCATGTTTAAGGACTGTCAAAAGCTATCGCAAATGCATTATTATACTCAAAAAGAAGCTGGTGATCTTTTTATAATGACTGGTTTTAAACAGAGTAATAATCTTACTCGAGGAGAATTATTGAGTGTTTGTCAAACTCGTTTGAATAAATTTGTTTTTTTTCTGTTTTGGCACCTGGGTTTTGGTCGTTGCTATCTATTTTTTTATTATCCTGCTTGGACATTCTTGTTAAGTAAATAGCTGTCTCGTTTAATTTTGATAAATAAATTATATGTTAAGATTTATTGATAGAAAATTTCGTCTTCCACGTATTTGGTCTAATCATGAATTGGCGAAATTCTCTGCCCTATTCAAGGGAAGTGTGATTAACGTTTCTGGGTGGAACGATCTTGATAAAGAAGGTAAAAGGTATCGAGATTATTTTTTTAATGCTGAGTCGTATGCGATATCTAATTTTAAGCAGGAAATGAGAGGATTGTGTGGATTAGAGAATGAATTCTTTTTGGATTTAACGTGGTCGTTGCAAACCGATCTTATTGGTAAATATGATGTTGTTTTTAATCACACTACCCTCGAACATATTTATGACTTCAAAAAAGCTTTTAACAATCTTTGTTCCTTATCTAAAGATATTGTTATTATAGTTGTTCCGTTTATGCAGCAGATGCATGCTGAGTATGGGGATTATTGGCGTTTTACACCGCTGACAGTCAAGCGCATGTTTGAAGAAAATGGTTTATTTGTTTTATATTCTTCTTTCAATACTGGATTAAATTCATCGGTCTACTTATTTTTTATTGCCAGCAAAAAACCAAATATTTGGAAATCTAGCATATTTAATAATTTTAGTTACCAGCAGAGAAGCTCATTTTTGGATAATTTTGAGAATTATACAGGATGTCGCGTAGTTTCAAATAGTATTATATATAATATATATCATTATTTGATAAGAAAATTACGTTTTTATTTTAAATGCATCAACAAAGGATTGTGATTATGTCAATTTTAAAAAAGATTAAGGACGACGTTAACTCTATTCCCTACAACGAAAGTGCCCGGCTAAATCATAGATTGCCAGTAGAGTTAAGCTATATTTTAGACGAAAATGAGAAAAGCGTTGGTTTAGTCGACATTGGATCGCCAGAAGCTATATATAGTTATGGACGATTGCGTACCAAGAAAAGGGATGTTTGGCGGTCGTTATTGGAATATAGCCGTTTAGGTGGTAAATTTATTTCGATCCCTCGTTGGCCTAATTTTCCTTATTCTCAAGTCTCAGATATTTTTTCTTTTATTTGTTACTCCGGCGATGAACCCGATCAGCAATTTTTATCTGCACATTGTGTTGATATTGCGAAAAGTGATTTTGCTGTTAATGTTAGCAGGTTTAAACCAGGCCTGTTAGCGGACAAGAAGTATGATATTTTAATTTCTACCTGGGTAGGTGATGATGCACATAAGGGTTGGCATCTCGTCAAAAAGTTGATACCGCAGTTAACAAATTTTTCTATCGCGGTTATTTCTTACAAGACACTCAGTGCTAAAGATATCATTTGGTTGGAGAGTTTCAAGAACATAGAAGTACATGATGGATTAATGTCTAAAGACGACTATGCCTATAAGGTAAAACAATCAAAGATCGCAATTTTTACGAACTTGCTTGACGCTTCTCCCCGTGTTATTCCACAATGTTTGGCTTGTAATGTTCCGATAATAGTCTCTCCGGATTTATATGGTGGTAAAAAATATATTGTGTCGAATACCGGAGTTATTGCTACCATAGAGAAATTTCCACAAACAATAAAAATAATATTGGATAATTATGAAAGTTATATGGGGGGCAGGGAATTTTATTTGAAGAATTTTGGTTTTTATAATACCGCCAGTAAATTGGCTAATTTTGTAAATCAACATTTGAAAACGGAATATAAATATTTATATTCAGAAGAAGACTTATTTTATCGACAGTTTTTTGAAAATTAATATGTCAAACAGCATCTTTCATAAACTTAAAAGAGCGGCGATTTTTACTTTTAAAATTTTGGTATACAGAAATCCCTTGTACAAGTCGATTGGTTTTTGTTATTGGAAAAAGTTGATAAGCAAGGATGTTGACCTTCTGCTAGGTTCACAACCAGCCGACTTGCTTGATATTGGTGGCAAGAAAGTATTGATAGTAGTAGCGCACATGGATGATGAATTAATTTTTGCCGCTCCAATTATTGTGGGAAATTGGAGTAAGTGTACATTAGTGGTGGCGACCGATGGTGGTGTTGGCAGGTGTGATTCTTTAAAAAAAATATGTAATAAGCGGGGCGTTGATCTGAAGTTTGTTAATGATATCTATGAAGCGTCGGAATATCCGCGTTCCGAAATGTATCAAAGAGATTTAAATAAAAATCAGAAAACAAAATTGTCAGATATTTTGTCTGAACTAAAAAATGATAATTGGGATTTTGTTTTTACCCACAATTGTTGGGGAGAATATGGCAATGGGCAGCACAGTGCGGTTTCTGAGTTGGTTAGAAAATTTTTCAATGATCAGCGTTTGGTATATTTTTCTTTTTCAGAATTAGAAAAAAATAAAAAAGAAAAAAATGATTTGGTTTTTTTTCCGACATCGAACAGAATAAGTTTGTTTTCTCGTGGTATTTTTTTGTCGTCAACAACGAAAAAGTATTTTTTCTTAGACAAAAATACTTTTGTTAGTAATCGCAGTTTAGATCTTACCTTGTCGCTACGCGCGTTATATAAAGGTTTTGAAACTTGGCCAATGGATGGTAGGTCGAGCTTAGATCAATTTTTATTATCGAAACGGGTTTGTTTCTATCGTCCAAATTTGGCTACCAGATTTTTAGAACACAATATTAATACTAATGTTAGATATTTTTTGGATAATTTTCTGATTGATTATATTAAATTTATTGAAGGTAATTTATGTTGGGTGGGTTGGGACAAAATGTGCGTTGACCACGGTTATCACAAACGTTTTGCCAATACAAAATTTGTAACTTTGGATTATAAAAAAAGAGATTACAAAGAGAAAAATGTTGATATTTTAGGAGACATTTGCAACCTCTCAGGCATTGTCGACGATGAGTCATTTGATATGACGGTGATGAATGGTGTTCTCGAATACGTTGAAGACATGGGGGCAGCTCTTAGGGAGTTGTATCGTATTACAAAAAAAGGCGGCCGTATATTACTCGGTACGCCGGGTGCTACTTGGACCAATACTGGCAAAAATCGTCCAACCAAAGACTTTTTAGTAAGTTCTTTAGAGCGAGAATTTAAAATAATTGAAGTTTGGAATATTAATTTGTCTGATTATCATTACATACTTCTATTTAAAGATTATTAGTAGTATAATGATAGGCCAAAAAAGTGGACATTAAAAAATAGATAAAATTATAAATTACTCGCGCAATAATTGCTCCCCACAATCCATAAAGAGGGATTAAGATAACAGTGAGGGTTAGTTTGATAATTTGGCTGGTTATATTTAATTGGTAGACCTGTTTTTTTGCTTTTAAAGAAGTCAGCATAGCTGTGGGTAGTTCAGAAGCTGACAATACTATTGTTAGAGCGAATATCTGTGAAAGGTGCAGTGCGGATATATATTGAGGGAACAGATATTTGTATAAAAATGGTGCGCAAATTATATAAAGGCTGGCGGCTATTCCGGTAGCGACAGTCATTTTGGCCATCTTGTTTAGGAGAGTTTTCTTTATCTCTTGTGCAGAATGGACGGCAAATTTTGGCAAAGCTAGTGCTGATACATTGCTGAATAGACCACTAACCTGTTTGGGCAAGAAAGTGGAAAACGAATATATGGCTAAGGCAGCTGGTCCTAGAAAATTGAATAAAATTATACTATCAATTTGTCCGATTATTGTTGCTGGTATGCTGCTATAACTTAAATGCTTACCGAAATCAATATTGTCCTGATTTACTTGTGTGTTTTTTGCGAATCTTTGTATTGTTATTTTGTAAAATAAATAGTTAGTAAAAGTGTATATTGATTGGTTAACAAAAAATACAATTAAAATATTTTTTGTTAACATGATGGTTGTAAAAATTGTTGCAGAAGTAATAATTTTGGACAAAATCTGATATTTGGTGGAGATGGCGAATTGTTTTTTGCCATTTAAGAAAGATTGGTAAATGGCAAGAGGATTAATTACAGGCAAAAAGATCAATCCAACAACCATAAGATAAGCCAAAAGCGGCTCGTTACTATTTAAAAAGAATGCCGCCACTATTAGTCCACAGAGACTGCCGATTATTCCATAGTTGATCTTTGTTTTTAAAGCCCTGGATACAGTGCCGTCATAATTGTTAGTTACCGCTCCGACAACCGCGGAGTCAATGCCAGATAAATTGAAAATTGACAAAGCGCCGAGAAGTGATAAAACATAGGTATAGTACCCATAACTTTCTGGTGATAATTGGGCGTATGCTAAGGACAAGACAAAACTAAAAGGGAGTGGAGCGATGTTTGCTAGTGTAAGCCAAAAACCGCCCTTAGCTACATAAAGCATATCGATGTTTACATATTTTTGGATACGCAAGAGGATTTTGTTGACTTTTTTCGTATTTATAGTACTATTCATGTGTTATATTTGTTGTTTTAGTTGTAAGATTTGGTGATAATATTATAAAGTTTTTATGAAAATTATTTACATTGGCTCTGGTTTTGTTGGTGCATGCTCAGCGGCGGTTTCTGCTTCTTCTGGACATCAGGTTTTGGTTTATGATATTGATGAAAATAAAATAAAAATGCTGGGTTCTAGTGATCGTGATACTATTGAATCCTGTCTTTTTGAGGAGGGTTTAGGCGATCTTTTGGTCCGAAATCAAGAACGAATTCAGTTTACCACGGATTATAGCAAAACGGAAGAGTGTTTAGAAGAGGCTGATGCAATTTTTATGTGCCTTCCCACCCCAGAAATAGGTGAAACAGGGGAGAGTAATTTATCGTTTTATTTTTCTGCCGCTGACAAGTTGGCGAAAAGTTTAGTGAAAAGAAACGGTGGTAAACAGGAGAAGTATGTCGTGATTGTTAATAAGAGTACTGTGCCAATTGAAATGGCTGATAAAACCAAAGAAATTTTAGAAAATGCGGGTGTTAAAAATTTCGGCGTAGTTTCTAATCCGGAATTTTTAGTAGAGGGTAAAGCAATACAAGGATCAATGAAACCAGACAGGGTGGTTATCGGCGCTTGGAATGAAAAAGATTTTTTAGTAATGCGTCAAGTATATCAGCGTTTTTATGATGCCACCAACGTGGAATATATTGAAGTAAATCCCAAAGAAGCTGCAGCTGGCAAGTTGTTGGCTAATTTTTATCTGTTTAACAAATTGGTGGTTTGTTTTGATGTGATTGGTCGTACTTGCGAGACATTTAGCGATTTGAAATTTGAAAATATCAGGAAGATTTTGACCAACGACAAGAGGATCGGGGACTGGGGTTTTTATAATAGCCTATTTGCTGGTGGCAGTTGCTTTATAAAAGATTCTCGTTCTCTGTCGCATCAATTACAAACTGCTGGGCAGAATGCGGTTTTGGTTAGTGAAACATATTTGGCTAATCGACGTCAGCTGGAATTATTTTTGAGTCGGGCAGAAAAAGAAGCCGGATTTGATTGGTCAGGAAAAACTGTTGGATTAATAGGGCTGGCTTTTAAGCGTGATACTAATGATACTCGTAATGCAGCAGCAATAGAAATTACTAATTTTTTATTGGAGCAACAGGTAGGTAAAATTAAAGCATACGATCCAGCAGCGACAGAAAACTTTAAATATATTTTTAAAGATAATAGTAAAATAGAGTACGTTAGTCACGAATTTGAAGCAGTCAAAGACGTTGATGTGATTATCATTGCCGCGGATTGGCCGCAATTTAGAGGTTTGGCTGATAGTATGATCGCGGGGTTAAAAACCCGTCCATTAATTATGGATGGTCGTAGAATGTTGCAGCATCGTTATAACGATTTAAATAATGCAGGTTTTAATATTATCGCAGTCGGTAGTGCATTTTTAAAAAGTAAAAAATAATTTAATATGGTTACTTTTGAACAGCTTAAAAACAAAGAGGAAAAGATTTGTGTGATTGGTTTGGGGTATGTTGGTTTACCATTGGCATATCTATTGGCGAAACAATTTTCTGTAATCGGACTGGATATAAATTCAAAAAAGATTTCTGAGTTGAAAAATGGCATTGATCGTACTGGTGAGGTGGGGAAGAAAATTAAAGAATCCACTTTAGAAATTACTGATGATCCAACAAAAACTAAAGAATCAAAATTTATTATTTTAGCGATTCCGACTCCGCACAACGAACATAATGATCCCGACCTATCTTTAATGGAGAAGGCTTCTGAGATGGTAGGTAAAAATTTATCAGCTGGTTCGATTGTCGTCTATGAATCAACTGTCTATCCTGGGGTTACTGAAGATATCTGTGTCCCGATTATTGAGAAGTATTCCGGATTAAAATGTGGAACAGATTTTAAAGTGGGTTATTCTCCAGAGCGAGTGAATCCTGGAGACAAAGAACATACGATTGATCGTATTATTAAAGTTGTTTCGGGAATGGATGCAGAATCTTTAGAAGTTATCAGCGCTGTTTATGGCTCAATCACTTCCGCTGGTACGTTTAAGGCCACTTCAATAAAAGTGGCTGAAGCTGGTAAAGTGATTGAGAATACTCAGCGTGATTTGAATATCGCTTTAATGAACGAATTAGCAATAATCTTTGGTCGTTTGGGAATTAGTATGTATGATGTTTTGGCAGCCGCGGGGACAAAATGGAATTTTCTTAAATTCACACCGGGAATGGTTGGTGGACATTGTATAGGAGTAGATCCGTATTATTTAACTTATTTAGCAGAAAGTTTGGGACACCATCCCGAAGTCATTTTAGCTGGTCGAAGAATTAACGATAGTATGGGCAGGTATATTGCTCGTCAAATTTTGAAACGAATGGCTAAAACTGATAAGCTGGTTGGTGCTTCCAAGGTAGCTATTTTAGGCATTACTTTTAAGGAGAATGTGCCCGATGTGCGCAACTCAAAAGTTTTTGATTTGTATAGAGAATTAAAAGAATTTGGTTTAAATCCTTTGGTATATGACCCACATGCCAATGTGGAGGAAACAAAACATGAGTATGGTATTGATCTATGTCGTTGGGAGGACATTAAAGATATGGACACAATCATTGTAGCGGTGGCACATGATGAATTTAAAAAAATGGGCGTTGATGAATATCGTTCCCTAATGAATCACAAAAATTTGCTGATTGCTGATGTTAAGCATATACTAAATAAAGAAGAAATAGAAAAAGTTGGTATTAATTATTGGAGCATGTAATATGTCAAAATATCTTGTAACTGGCGGTGCTGGGTTTATTGGCACCAACCTCGTAAAGCAGCTCTTGGCTGACGGTCATCAGGTGGTGGTTTTAGACAACTACGCAGGCGGTAATAAACCAGAACGTCATCAAGCAGGTGCGCAATATGTTGAGGGTGACATTCGCAAAGCGGATGATTTGGACAAAGTCTGTGTTGGGGTAGAAGGTATTTTTCATATGGCCGCATTGCCACGAGTTACTTTCTCAGTAGAAAATCCTGAATTGACTCATGACGTCAATGTAAATGGAACTTTGCAGGTTTTAATGGCGGCAAAACGAAATGGAGTAAAGCGTGTTATTTTTTCTTCTTCATCATCAACTTACGGTGGGCAAGATGCTGGTAAGCTCTTAGAAGAAGACACTGCGATTAAAAAACCGGTTAGTCCCTATGCATTGCATAAATTAATTGGTGAACATTATTGCCGCATCTTTTCTGGGTTGTATGGAATCGAAACTGTTTCTTTAATATATTTTAATGTGTACGGGCCATATTTTGATCCGAATGGTGCCTATGCTTTGGTGGTGGGTAAATTTCTAAAACAGAAAAAAGAAGGACAACCAATGAGCGTCTGCGGTGATGGTGAATACTACCGTGACTATACTCACGTTAGCGATGTAATTAAAGGAAATATTTTGGCAATGCAATCGGATAAAGTTGGTAAAGGGGAAACTATAAACATCGGTTGCGGACGTCCAACAACAGTAAATGAATTAGTGAAAATAATGGGTGGAGAGTTTGTGAATGTCCCAGCACGAATGGGCGATCAAAGATTTTCCGGTGCCAACAACTCTAAAGCTCGTGAACTTTTGGGATGGACTCCATCGGTCAAACTAGAAGACGGTGTCGCAGAGCTAAAGAAAGAATGGGGAATAATGTAGTAGAGTCTTTTAAAAACAAAAAATCCGGCCATCATTGATGGTCGGATTTTTAAGATATTTTTAGGCAGTCACCACATTAGCAAATGTAGCCTTTTTTAACTGTCCATCAAAACGACGGCGTTTGGTGTGGGAAAATTTTACTTTTCCTGGGGCCATAGCGAACAAAGTATCGTCGCCACCGCGTTTCATGTTTTTACCAGCGTGGATTTTGGTGCCATGTTGGCGAACTACGATCATACCAGTCTTTACTGCTTGACCGTCGTGGACCTTAACCCCCAAGCGTTTGGCTTGCGAATCTCGGCCCAGGTGGGTAGAGCCACCAGCTTTCTTATGTGACATATATAAATAGTATAATTAACTGGGCGTATTATAGCTAAATATCGCTAACTTGTCAAGCCGGGTTGAATGAGGTAAAATATATGAGAAATCAGGCCCGAAACTCAAGTAACTTTAATCAATCTTGCCTCTATGTTTTACTCTCCCAAGCTCTTTCTGCGCGATTGGTGGATTAACATCCCTTTGCTTATTAGCCTTGGGCTCCAACTCTTCATGTGGTGGTATTTGTTGTCCCATTTTCATTCCGGCACAGAACAGATCTTTTTGCACTATAACATCATCTTTGGGGTGGATTTGGTAGGGAACTGGTGGCAGATCTTTTATCTACCCGCTGGTGGTCTTTTGGCCCTGTTGGTCAATTACTTCTTTTCCTGGTACTCCTACGGCACTGACAGGCTGCTAGCGCGGTTTTTGAGTGTTTGGACGGCTCTTGCCACATTCTTCTTGGTGATAGCGGTATGGCTCATTAGTGGGCTTAATATTTAATTGCAGAAACGCACGCCATTTCAAATTAAAAGTTATCCACAGAAAATTTTTTAGCGCGTGTGAGAGTGTGATATAATATTTTCAGCGCAAAAACAGGGAGGGGAAGATCTTGTATTGTGCAAGGTCTTTTTTTAAAAATATTTTTTATTTTAATAATTTATTTATGATAAACATGCCAGTTAAAAAAGATTTGAAAACTAGGCCGCGGATCATTATCTTTTCTGTCGTGGGTGCAGTGGTGGTGGCAGGTTTAATTTTTGGTGCGTACGGTTGGTTTTTAAAAAGACAAGAAAAAGTGTTAGGTGGATTTGCGCGACCAACTTTTCCTTATAGTAATTACAGTGTGGAGGAATTAGAGGCGATGTTTCCGCAATATGCGAACGAGAATGTGGCGACAGTGCGGACACCGGAGGAGACACATAAAATGTTTGTGGAAAAATTAAAGGCGGAAGATTTGAATGGGGCGGTGGAGTGTTGTGTGGTTAGGGGTAATCAAAAAGAGATGATTGATTTATTGAATGGTGTGAAGGCGCGTGGGCAGTGGGACTTGATGCTGGGGGATATCGGAGAGATCGAAAAGGATTTTGTTGGTGATACTATGGCAACCTATGTTTATTCTGGAACTCTTAAAGGAGAAAAAATAGCTAATTTTATTGAGTTTATCAAAAACAACCAAGGCATTTGGTTGATTAAATCACTCTAATTAACTTAGTGCCTTAAACATATGGAAGAAAGAAGGAGGGGTAAGAAACTAGCGTTCATTTTTGGCGCTATTTTTTTAGTTGTATTGTTCTTTTTAATAACTAATTTAACGGATAAAGCCTTGAGCTATGATACGAGTGTGGCGCACCCCAATATCGCACGCTTGGCCGCAGAATTGTATAACCAACAATTTGATCCAGACCTATCCGCCAAAGATATTGATTTATTAGAAAAGGGGGCAGAGGACGAGGACACGCCGTTTCGTTGGTATAACCATTTCTACGATCCGTTAAATAATAAAGGGTTATGGTTTGGTAAGCAATTTTCTAGTGCAAAAGACTGGGTTAATACTTCTAAAATTCAGAATGACTATGCCCTAGGTGATCAAAGCTGGAATCGAGCATTGTATAGTTTTTCTGATGGTGATAGGGAAGGGGCACTTGTTGCCTTGGGACATGTTATCCATTTATTGTCAGATATGACAGTGCCAGCACACACCAGGGCAGATGTTCATCCATCTGGTGATTCGTATGAACAGTATGTAAAAACAAATTGGAGCAGTATCTATCCGCAAATTAAAGATAGAATAAAATACAGAGAAGTTTTAAATTTAGATTCTGCTTTTGATGTGTTGGCTACTTTTTCTAATGGATATTTTTATAGCGACGATACGATCGAAGATAAAAAATATAGAATAATTAAAGTTAGCAATTTTACATCTGATCTTACTGATCAAAATAAAAAAGTTATATTGGCTAATGCAGAATATGGTGGCAGTACCTATTTGTTGTTTGCTCAGGTTGGTACAGACTGGAAAAATGCTGGTATTTCAAAATATATTAAAAATAATTTTGTTTTAAACTCCTACTCCACCCAACTTATCCCCAAAGCCATCGGCTACAGCGCCGGTGTCATCAAGCTATTTTTCTCTGAAACCGCCAAAGGTAACAAAGGTAAAGACGTTGCCCTCTTACAAACCACGCCGGTCGGATATGGTAATACTTTACTTGGTGCAATTGGTAATGGTGTCCAATCACTTTTTGGTAATATTCAAAACGAAATTTCGCTTTCACCTGTGCACAGTGAAGATGTTTCAAGTCTGTCTACTGGGCAAAATGCCACTCCATCAGTTCCTGATGTTGTTGTACCACCAACCACCGTTATTCCTCCAAATCCAAAACCTGTAGTAGTTAAAAAAGTTGTTGTCGTTCCGGTCGCGCCTGTAGTTGAACCGCTCGTAGAAACACCCGCACAAACAACAGCACCAGATGTTGTTCCTCAACAAAATACAACTCCTACAAACTCACAGTCAGCGCCAACACAAAATAGTAGTGGACCATCTGGTATAAATACTGGTAGTAATCCAACTGCTCCTGTTGTTACTAACACCACTGATGTGCCAACCACAACTGAAGTTGTAACTACAACTACAACTAGTACCACCACCACCACTACTACTACTACTACTACCGAACCAAATATCACCCCAACTTCCACAATCGAAATTCCCACTACTACACCAACCTCAACCCCCGAAACTCCAACTACAACTATTAATATTCCCACCACTACACCAGAAACTACAACCACAACACTAGATACACCAACCACTACTATTGAAATCCCAACTTCGACAATAGAAACACCAAGCACCACACCGACTACCACCCCAATAATTGAAACTCCTACCACAACTCCCACCACCTCGCCTTACACATCCTTCACCCAAGAAGTAGTAATCAATGAAATCGCCTGGGCGGGGACTTCGGCGGATTATCCATTTTATGAATGGTTTGAGCTGTATAATAACACTGATCAGGATATTACACTGTTTGGTGCTAATCAATCTGATAGTTGGAAAATAAACGTTGGTGCGTATCAAGTAAGTTTACAGAAAAAATTAAACAATCCAATTATCCCAGCTCACGGGTATTATCTTTTTGAACGTTTCCAAGACGAAACAATTCGCGAAGTTACAGCTGATTATGTATATTCCTTGACTTACGGATTTAATAATAGTGGAGAAAAAATACAGCTGGTGAAACCAGATGGGACTATTAGTGACGAAGTTGATTGTTCTAATGGTTGGTTTGCGGGGGACAATGTAAAATATCGTTCTATGGAGCGTATTAGTCCAACTGCTTCTAGTTCAGATCCTACCAATTGGCAATCCAACAAAGGTCCGCGTCTGCTCCCGCGTGGTTACAGTGGTGGAGAAATATATGGTTCACCAAAGACAGCGAATGTTGGCGGTGGTTTGATTTCTATTAATGGAAATCAGGCAGAAAACGAGGTGGTGCTTACTAAAGGAGATAGCCCGTATATTTTAGGACACTACATAATACCAGCTGGAAAAAAATTAACAATCGAACCGGGGGTGATTATTAAAACTTATTACAACAGTTCACTTTTCGATGTTTCTGGCGCTTTGCAAGTTAATGGTACTGCTGATGAACCAGTATTTTTCACTTCCGGTCGTGACCTGTCGCAAGATTCGTATTTTATCGGTCAATTGCCAGCGGGTGATCCACAAGCGAAGGATTGGCAGGGTCTGTGGTTTCGCGAAGGATCGATTGGTAATTTGAATAATCTAAGTATGCGTTACGCGGGCAAGAAGTTCTACAAGGACGGATATATTTACACAGTAGCTGCTTCGGAAGCGATTCGAGCCGAAGGTGCGAGCTTAAATATTCAAAATTCAAAATTTTTGCACAACGGCGACCTGTTTATCCACGCCTTGGCCGCTACCAATTTAACCCTAGAAAATTCGGTCTTTACCGACGGGGGATTGGCCTTGCAAGTTGATGGTGGTACGGCGGTGCTGAACAACAACGAATATCTTACCTTTACACAAGATCCTCCTACTCAGGTGTTGATTTTACCAAATTGACCCACTTAGTCGATTGCGGTATAATAGAGTTGTGATTTATTAAAAAATCCAGCTTTATTTTGTTTTAACATGCCAGTTCATCCTGCAGAAAAAAAAGCCGATCGAGCGTTTTTGGGGTATATTTTTTTGTGGCTCATAATTGGCTTAGTAGTTTTGACTTCTGCTTCTGGTCCGGTTGGTTATAGTAAATTTGGTGACACCTATTTTTTTATTAAACGTCAAATTTTGTATGGGCTAATTCCGGGAATGGCCCTTTTTTTAATTTTGGCGCGAATAAAATATGAATATTGGCGTAAGTGGAGTGGGGTTTTTTATCTGGGAGCGATTGCGTTGATGGCATTGGTTTTTATTCCTGGTATCGGTTTAGAGTTAAATGGTTCACATAGTTGGTTAAATATTTTTGGTTACAGTTTTCAACCGGCTGAGATGGCAAAGTTGGGGATGATCGTAATGGCCGCCGCACTTTTATCAAACAAGAAACGTGATTTAAACGATTGGCAAAATGGTTTGTTGCCTGTGCTAGCGATTTTGGCGCCGATTTTAATCTTGGTTTTGCTTCAGCCGGACATTGGGACGCTTTCGGTTTTGGTGGTAATACTTTTTTTTATGTTGTTTGTGGCGCGCGTTCCCAAATTATATCTGTTTGTGCTTGGGACGGTGGGGGTGTTAATTTTAGTGGGAATGATTTTTGCTGCACCCTATCGCTTGCAACGTTTGTCGGTTTTTTTACATCCCGAATTAGATCCGCAGGGCGTGGGCTATCACATGAACCAAGCTTTCTTAGCGGTTGGTTCGGGAGGTTTTTGGGGTTTGGGGCTGGGTAATTCACGACAAAAATTTCAATACTTGCCCGAAGTTAGTGCAGACTCTGTTTATGCTATTATGGCCGAAGAGTTGGGTTTTATTTTTTCCGTTGGTTTGGTTGTCTTAATTTTGGCAGTGGTGTGGCGCGGGTTAAAAATTGCTAAAAATACTGATAATGATTTTGGGCGGTTGTTGGTGGTGGGGATAATAACCTGGCTGGCGTGGCAATCATTTTTGAATATTGGTGCGATGGTGGGGGTGATGCCTTTGACGGGCGTGCCACTGCCATTTATTAGTCACGGTGGATCAGCTTTGATGATCGTGCTGGCAGCAGTGGGGATTGTTGCCAATGTTAGTCGAGAAAATTAATTTTTTTATATATGTCAGGAGAAAAGGGTGGATATAATCCAGGAGTAGACGACAAGCCAACCGAAGATAGAATGTCGCGTCGTGGTTTTTTGCGTATGGTTAGAGATGCCGCTGTAGCTGTTGGTGCTGGGGCTATTGCCGGTGGTATTTTAGAAGGGTGCTCTTCTCCAGACAAAACTTGTTCGAATCAAACGACAGAGTTTCTTTTTGATAAACAAGGTCAGTCGATTCTTTCTAAAAAACAAGAGCGAAACATTGATCAGCGTCTGAATTTTCCCGCTTTAAGCGAAGAATTGAAAGCAGAGGTAGAGAAAAACACTGCATTGACCAAGGAGTTAGGGCGTATTTCCAGAAGTGAGGCGGCGATTTATTATGCCGTACAATACAGTGCCTCTACCAAAGGGTTGGAACGTAAATTTAATGCGGTTTTGAAAGATGAAGGGCACCGTGAAAAGTTGGATGGGTTGATAAGGAAATATTGCGAAGAGTTTCGAGTGCCATACAGTATCGCCTACGGTGTGGCTGCCAACGAAAGTGGGTTTGATTCGGCGGCAGAATCAGACGCTAAAGCGAAAGGTGTTTATCAGGTGATGGACAACACGTTGGCAGATAAAAATCTACAACTAGCTGACCCTAATGCTGACGATTTAGAAAAAAATGTTTACGCGGGTATTAAATATTTACACACGCTTTACGAACGTTATGGTCAGTGGTCAATTGCGATGATGGTATATTCTACTGGTCCAGGAAATTTTAGTAAAAAATTACGCGATAAAACTGGGCACGATTACGAGGGAGAATATGGTAAAGACCAAAGTCATTGGCGTGAATTTTTAAAAAAATATGAGATGAACGCTGTTACGCTGTATTCCAAAGAGAAATATGGTTTGGGTGGTACACATCCGTTTCAATATCCGTTTTATGTCTTGGCGGTTTCTAATTTGGCCGAAAGAATTATGAGCGGTGAGTTTAAATCAGGTAAATTACCGGATCTGATTTCGCCAGAAGAATTTCGCCGTGTCTGCAAGGATTATCCAAATGTTTTGGGAAGAATAGAAAACAAGGCGGGAGAAGTTAATGCACAAGAAATTTTTAAGCGTTTAAAAGTTAAAAATTAATATCCATCTATGAACATTCTAAACAATCGCCAAGCCATTACCAAGCTCGACACGCAAAATATGTTGGGCTCGATCGAAAAATTATCTGCGCAAATTGCAGAGGTGGCTGATAGTGCAAAAAAATTTAAGTTACCGGTGAGTTACAAAAAGATAAAAAATGTGGTGGTGGCAGGCATGGGCGGATCGGCTTTGCCCACTAGAATAATTAAATCAGTGTATCGGTCAGCTTTAAAAGTGCCAGTGGAGATTGTGAATGATTATCATTTACCAGCGTTTGTTGGTAAAGACACTTTGGTGATCTTGTCTAGTTATTCTGGCTCTACCGAAGAGGTGTTGGCTGTGGCGGAGGAAGCAAAAAAGAAAAAAACAAAAATCGTAGTAGTTGCCTCCGGAAAAAATTTAGCCGAACTGGTTAAAAAAGGTGTGCCCGGTTTGATTTTTACCACTGAGAACAATCCGTGTGGTTCACCGCGGATGGGTTTGGGCTATGCGATTGTTGGGCAGCTGTTAATTTTTTCTCACGTGGGTTTAATTAAAATCACTGACAAAGATTTGCGCGAGGTAATGATGGTGGTAGATAAATATACCAAGTTGTATGGTGTGGATGTAAAAGAAAATTTAGCAAAACATACCGCGGTGTTATTAAAAAATCGGGCAGTATTGTTTATGGCTGCCGAACATCTGGTTGGTAATGCACATGCAGCAGCGAACCAGATGAATGAAAACAACAAACGTTTGGCTGTATCTTTTGCTTTACCAGAATTAAATCACCACTTGTTAGAAGGAATGAAATTGCCGACTAGTAATGAGCGTGGACTTTTAGCGGTGATCTTTAATTCTAATTTGTATGACGCACGTGTATCTAAACGAGTCGCGATCACACGCACGGTTTTAGCGCAAAACAATATTGCGCAAGTGGAATATTTATTGGCTGAAGCCAAGCCGTTGTTGCAAGCTTTCGAGGCGATCGTATTTTCTAGCTACTTAAGTTACTATGGTGCGATTTTGGAAGGAATGGATCCAACTGCAATTCCGTACGTAGACTTTTTTAAAAAACAGCTGAAAAAATAATTTGCTATGGAACTTTCTGTTATCACCGTTAACATCAATGATAAAGAAAACATGTTGAATCAGGTTGAATCGGTGCGTTTAGCCGCGGACGGTGTTGTGTATGAACAGATTATTTCCGACAACGGTTCAAGTGATAATTCAATCGCAGAGATTCGGGCGCGTTATCCGGAAGTGAAAATTGTAGAAAATAGTAAGAATATTGGCTTTGGTGCGGCGAACAACAACGCTTTTAATATCTCAACCGGGGAATTCGTTTTGTGTCTCAATCCCGATATGCGCCTGGTGCCAGGGTCGTTGAAAATTTTGTTGGATTGGATGCGGGTGCATAAAGAGGTCGGAATTGTCAGTCCAAAATTAGTTGACGAAAAAGGTGTTTTTAACGAAGGGGCGAAGCCACGGCGATTTCCACGTTTGATTGATCAGGTGGCTATTTTATTAAAACTACCTCATCTGTTTCCTCATGTGTTAGACAGTTATTTGTACAAAAATTTTGATAGCAACAAAGAGCAAGAGGTGGATTCGGTCCGGGGGTCGTTTATGTTGACGCGACGGGCATTTTTGGATAAACTGGGCTGGGCGTTTGATCTGCGGTATTTCATCTGGTTTGAGGACGTGGACATTTGCCGTGAGGCCTGGCGTAATGGATATAAAGTGATGTATACTCCAATTATTAGTTGTGTTGACTATGTTGGTCAAACTTTCAAACGTTTACCAAGCCTACAAAAACAAAAGTGGTTTACCGCCAGCATGGTCAAGTATTTTCAGAAATGGGAGCCGTGGTATAAATGGATGGTAATTGCAGTTTTACGGCCGGTGGCGATTGGGCTAGTATGGTTAGAAACAAAAATAAAAAAATAATTGTATATGCACAAACTCACTATCAATCTAGTGGTGTACAACGGCGAAAAATATATTCCGTATCTTTTGGAATCTTTGAAACAGCAAGCTTTTAAAGATTTTGAAATGGTTGTGATTGATAATGCGTCTACTGACAAAACCGTGGAACTGATTGAAGTTGGTTTGAAAGATTCGGGTATTGAGTATCGTCTGATAAAAAATTCGGAAAATATTGGTTTTTCGCTTGGGCACAATCAAGCACTTAGGGAAGTTCAAACACCATATTTTCTTTTGCAAAACGCCGATATGTATTTGATGCCGGATGTTTTGGAAAAGATGATAATGTTTTTGGATAATCATCCTGAAACTGCTGTTGTGGCAGCTCGATTGATGCGTTGGGATTTTGAAAGGGTACAGGCGGCGACGCAGGTTAGTTCGGGTTTGGTAGAGGTGGCACGCACTGGTTTTACATCGCAGATTGATGCGATTGGCATGAAACTTTTCCGTAACCGTCGGGCGGTGGAATGGCTGACACGTCAGGAGTGGGCCAAGGATAGTGAGAGTAAAGAGATAAAAGATATTTATAATAAATCTGTGCAGGAAGTTTTTGGTGTATCAGGCGCTTTCTCAATGTATCGTAAAACAATTATTGATAAAGTTTTGTTGCCGGGTGACAACTTGTTTGATCCGACTTATCACTCCTACAAGGAAGATTTAGACCTAGCGTATCGTTTGCGCAATGCTGGATTTGTTTCCTATGTTTTGCTCGAAGCCGTGTCGTACCACGATCGCACTGGCGCGGGTCCAAAAGAAATGGGGGATTGGTCAGCGATAAAAAATAAAAAAAATCAATCATATTTTGTTAGTTACCATTCCTACAAAAATCATTTACGGACATTATATAAAAATGAATATTGGCAAAATCTGTTTTTAGATTTTCTGCCAATTTTTTGGTATGAATTCAAAAAATTTGGTTTTCTTTTAATTACCAATCCAAAAATTATTTTCAATGCCTGGGTGGAAATTATTCGTAATTGGTCATACACTCGTTCCGCCCGAGTAGCAGTCGTTAAAAGTCGTCGGATGTATTGGAAAGGAATTAGACGCTGGTTTTAAAAAATATGTTTGATATTGCGATTACATTGGTTAATACCAAAGAAAAAAAAGAAATTGAACATTCTTTGGAAACTTTGTTTGCTGATTCCAGTGACTCTGGTTTGAGTTTGATGGCGGTGATTGTTGATAACGCTTCGGATGATGGGGTGGAAGAATTAAAAAATAAATTTTCTAACGTAACGATTATTAAACAAATTAAGAATGAAGGCTTTGGTAAATCGCACAACCTGGCTTTTGCGACCGTGTTAGCTAAATATTATTTTGTTTTAAATCCCGATACGGAATTTCCGATTGGTCAAGGGTTCTTGCGCAAGATGTATGATTTTATGGAAGCGCATCCAAAAGTGGGTATGGCCGGACCAAAGATAATTTATCCTGACGGATCATTACAATATTCGTGTTGGCGCTTTCCGACTTTTTGGCAGCCAATATTTAGCCGAACAAAATGGGGTCAAAAAGGTCATGGTAAAGTTATTGCCGATCATTATTTGATGAAAGATTTTGATCATAATAGTACTATGCCTGTGGATTGTATTATGGGTTCAGCAATGTTTGTGCGCAAGGCGGCTTTGGACGAAGTTGGTGGGTTTGATGATTTGTTTTGGATGTATTTTGAAGATATGGATTGGAGTAAGCGGATGTGGGAGAAGCATTGGGCAGTATATTATATTCATAATGTTTATTTTAAACATGTGCACGGTCGTGCTTCAGCGAAAGTTCCGGGTATTTTTAATGCGTTAATAAAAAATCGTTATGCGCGCGTGCACTTTTTGAGTTGGTTGAAATATTTTTGGAAGTGGCGTGGGAATTACAAATATTACCGATAATCTATGAACAAAAAAGTCGCAATTGTTTATTTGACTTGGTCAGATGAACCAAAAAAATATTTAGTGCGTGCTTTGGAGGGGGTGGCAGCACAAACTTACGCAAAGGAAAATTTGCATTTTTTGGTGGTTTACAATCCACCTCAACCAGATACAGAATCGCAGCTGTCGTTTATTCAGGAAGAGACAGTAAAGATGAAAGACCAATTGCCTGCGATAACTATTTTACCTCAAGAAAATAATTTAGGATTTGCTGGGGGGAATAATGTGGGCATGCAGTGGGCAATCGACAACGATTTTGATTATGTGTTTTTACACAATGCGGATGGGTTTATGGCCCCAGAGGCAACGGCTAAATTAGTGGAAGCAATGGAGGTTGACAAGACAATTGGCCAAGCACAATCGTTGGTACTTTTGTATCCTGAACAAGATTTGATTAATACGGCTGGTAATAATTTACACTATTTAGATATTGGTTATTGTGGATTGTTTCGGCAACCAATTGCTAGCCAACAATTGTCGGCAGTTTATGATGTTGGTTATGTGTCAGGCGCAGCGACAATAATGCGGGTGGATCTACTTAAAAAATTTGGTGTTTGGCGAGAAGAATTTTTTCTATTTCATGAAGATTCGGAATATTCTTTGCGTCTGAAAGTGCGTGGTTTTAGAACAGTGGCCGTGTCCGGTTCGATTTTTTATCATCAATATGAGTTTCTTAAAAATGTTCAGAAATTTTATTGGATTGAACGTAATCGTCATGTCTTGAAATATTTGTTTTATAAATGGCCGACAATAATTTTAATGTTGCCTTTGGAAGTTTTGTATAATTTAGGTTTGCTGGTTGTGGCCCTAAAGGGCGGGTGGTTTAAAGAGTTGTTAAAAGTTTATAGTTATTGGTTGCAGCCGAAGAACTGGCGTGTTTGGCATTCGTTGCGGTTAAAAAATCTTAAAGAAAGAAAGGTGTCTGATCGGGTTTTGTTGAACCAGACGGTAAAAAAGGTAACGATGGCAGATGTAGTGGTTCCGGGAGTGGTTAAATGGGGGATGAATCTTGTCTTTACAATTTACTATTATTTCCTTAAAATAGTGATATGGTGGTAAAATAGTAATATATACGCTAAAGCGATATATTCTTACTCATTCGGAAATGAAAAACTACGTTTTCCATTTCGCTCATTCGTTACGAATATGAAAATCCTTGTATGTGGTGGTGCCGGGTTTATCGGTTCCAACTTTATCCATTATATCCTCGAAACATTCCCGCATTACGAAGTGGTTAATTTTGATAAATTGACCTATGCGGGCAATTTGGAGAACTTGAAGGATATTGAAAATGATCTGGCATATTCTTCACGCTACACTTTTGTTAAAGGTGATATTTGTGACTATAATCTTTTGTCTGAAGTGGTGGAAAAATATCAGATTAATCACATTATCAACTTTGCAGCTGAAACACATGTGGATCGTTCGATTTTTGGTGATTGTACTGAGTTTGTCATGACCAACACTTTTGGTGTGTTGCAACTTTTAAATATCTGTAGGTATTTTAAAATTGAGAAGTTTGTAAATGTTTCAACTGATGAGGTGTATGGGTCGCTGGCGCTGGACGGCAAAGATCAATTTACCGAATCCACACCAATCTGCCCCAATATGCCCTACGCCGCCGCCAAAGCCGGTGGTGATATGTTGGCGCACTCATATTTTGTCACTCACCAGACTCCGATAGTAGTGACACATTGTTCCAACAACTACGGTTCATATCAATATCCAGAAAAATTAATTCCTTCCTCGATATTTCGTTTGTTAAAAAACAAACCGATTTTAATTCATGGTAATGGTCAAAATATTCGTGATTGGATTCATGTACGCGACCATTGTCGAGCATTGTATCTGATGTTGGAAAAAGGCACACCGGGAGAGGTGTATAATGTCGGGGTAGACAACGAACGTAATAATTTGGAAATTGCCAAGATGATTTTGCGTTTGATGAATCTGCCAGAAACCATGATTGAGTTTGTGGAAAATCGACCAGGAAATGATTTACGTTATGCGGTTAACTCCGATAAATTGCGTGGTTTGGGTTGGCAGCCGGTGTATACGCGCGATCAGTTTGAAGTGGGTATGACAGAGACAATCAATTGGTATTTAACACACAAAGATTGGGTGGAGAATTTGTGGGGAAAACATGAAGATGCTTACAAAATCAATCATGCGCCGACAGTGACTAAAAAACAGGAAGACCACAAGAAAACGATTTTAGAGAATGAAGCAATTTAGTATGTTGGATTTTAAAAAATTACAATTAAAAGTTTTGCAAAATGAGCGAGCAACATATTCGTTTGCCGAGTTAAAAGATTATGTTGATTTCGAAGTAAAGCGGGTATATTTTATCCAAGATTGCAAAGAAAACACCGGTCAACATTGTCATAAAATTGAGAAAGAGATGTTCGTGATGCAGAAGGGAAGTTGTACAGCTGTTATTGATTGTGGCAATGGCAAAGAGGATATCTTGCTGAGTGGTCCGGGCGATGCGATATATGTTGGTAATTATGTTTGGCACGGTTTTAAAGATTTCTCTGTAGATGCGGTTTTGTTGGCGTTGTCTTCAACTAATTACAGTCCAGACCGGAGCGACTATATTGAGGATTATGAGGAGTATCTAAAAGTGAGAGAAAAATAATATGAGTATTGGAGGTGAGTCACATGGTGAATTTAGTAGGGAGCAGTTGTTGGCTGATTACAAAATACAAGTAATCAGTGCTTTAGATTTAAGCCATTTGACAAATAATGAGCGTTATCATGATATGATTAAGGCGGTGGACGTGCTTTTAAACAAAGTAGTGGACACTTTCATGGTGCCCGAACAACAAGAAATTGTGAATGCGCTTTTGGATGTTATCAATCTGCATGCCGGACAAAAACCGCGCTTGAGCGGCGAAACAGTGCTAGAACATTTATTGGAAGTGGCGAATACTTTGCTTAATATTGTCAAAGATCCCAAACCAGAGGAGGTAATGGTTGCGCTTTTGCATGATGCGATTGAGGATAGGATGAGAGAGATTTTAGACGCTCACTCCGAGGATCGCACGAAGCCTTTTCGTCATTATGGTGAAGATTGGAATATTTTCTTTGCCTCATTGCGGATGAAAAATGTATATGGTGATGATGTACAAAGAATGTTGTTTGATTTAATTAAGCCGGACTATGATCGGAAAATTGCGGAACTTCATAATGATGTCGAACTAGCTGCGCCAGATTTTCAGAGAGAAAAAAATAGATTGTATGTTGATTATTTTAAAAAAGCTTTAGACAATCCGGATGTTGATGTTGTTAAACTTTCTGATTTTATTGCTAACGCGACAGATGTTGATGAAATACCAGATAGTTATCAAGATAAAAGAGAGGAGATAAGAAATAAATATCGAGGTGCTTTTGTGGTGGCTTTGAAAAAGCTGGAAGATCCGAATTTTGTGGAGCGTTTAAATAATCCGGATGAATTACAGAAGAAAATGAGCTTGGTTTTTGAAAGTAGTTATCAGAAATAAAAAAGAATAATATGTGATCCTGTTTAAAACAGGATTTTTTGTTTAAATTTAGCCGGGGCGTATGTTGACAAAAACATTGTTTTTGTGATATTTTGATTAGTCCGCATCGTGGGGACGGTGTGGATATGCTCTAGCGAAGAGGTTGGTCATGTCAGGACTGTTGAGGAGACTCCTGGTCGTTGAGGGGCTTTCCAAGACTTGGGCGGAAGTTCTGCCCGAGGATCAGGAGGTGGCCACGGACTGCGGCTACCTCGAAGGGTTGCAGAACGTCGTTTGCCGGTACAAGCCGGCGGCGGCACTGTGTCAACTCACCGGCGAACAGAATGCGAACACCGAATCGGTTCGCCGGTTCAAGGAGTTCGCGAACTACTCGCTCGTGTTCAGTGCGAACCTGGAGCTCGACGTGCCGGTGAAGGCGCTGTTGGTCCACAACGCGGCTAGCGGGTATGCACGTGGCAACGGCAACAAACCGGGTGAGCAGTGGGCGTTGAACCTCATGGCGCTCAACCTGCTGGAGACGGTGCCCGCGCACCTGCGCGATGACGATTGGTCGTTCGTGTGGGAGAAGGTGTCCGTCGGTCTCATGGAGGCTGGACACACTACCTTCAACGAGGAGGTGTACCTGCGGGTCATCGAGTCGATGACCGACAATCGCTCCAAGGACACGGCGGGTCGTCGCTATTTCTTGGCGCATCGATACAATCAGCAGATGCGCTTTGCTGGAGCGATCAACATGCTGGTTTCGGTGCGGGAAGATGACTACTCCGCCCCGAACCAGCGCGAGAGGGCTCTCAGCCTTCTCGATAAGATGCTGATCAAGCCCATGGTCTGACTCTTAATCCGCCGTCGTGTTCAGGTGTACCACGACGAGCGGTAAGCTCTTTTTCTACACCTGAAGGAGGGAATCCGTCGCAGCCCCCACCTGCGACACCTTCAAAAACGCATCAGTTTGTCTGGTGCTTTTTTGTTTGTTTTTTTTATTTAAAAATGGTATATTGTTCCCATATGCAAAAAATATTAATTTTAGGTTACAAAGGAACTCTCGGCCAAGCTTTAATGGTCGAGTTTAATTCGGTTGATTATGAGGTAATTGGTTGGGACAGAGAAGATATAGATATTACTTCTCCGGATTTGGAAGATAAAATTTTAGTATTAGCACCGCAGGTTATCATTAATTCCACGGGTTACAACGCAGTTGACAAAGCGGAAAGTGATCCAAAAGAAAAAGAAACTTGCTTTGCCATCAATTCTGAAGCACCGAAGCGGTTGGTAGAAATTGCTAAAAAAATGGACGCAATTTTTGTTAACTATTCTACCGATTTTGTTTTTAAAGGTGATAAGGAGGAGGGGTATGTTGAAGACGACGTACCAAATCCAATCAGTGTTTATGGTGAATCAAAATATTTGGGAGAAAAAAATGTCCAAGCGGTCGATGGTAGGTATTATATAATCCGACCGTCACGCATTTTTGGTAAATCAGGAATTAGTGATCAGAGTAAAAAAAGTTTTGTTGATATGATAGTTGGGAAGCAGGATGACGCAGAAATTAAAGTGGTAAATGAAGAAAAAGGTAGTCCGACCTATGCTCCGGATTTAGCAAAATTTACTCGAATGCTAATTAAAGAACAAAAACCATTCGGAATATATCATGGGACAAATAGTGGTGCCTGTACTTGGTATGAATGGGCGGAGGAGATATTTAAAATTTTAAATAAAAATCCCAAGTTAATCCCAGTTTCTGACAGTGAGTTTATTCGACCAGCGCAACGGCCGATGTTTTCCGCACTTCTAAACACTAAAACGCTACCACAACGGTCGTGGCAGGAGGCGTTAAGAGAGTATTTAAAAAATTCCACATAAAGTGGAATTTTTTAAATTGTCCGCCTTCGCTAAAAAGCTACGGCGAGACACGTCGGGCTGGCGGGATTTGAACCCACGGCCTCATCGTCCCGAACGATGCGCGCTACCAACTGCGCTACAGCCCGTTTTACCACGCCATAGTCCACCAAAGGTGGACGGCGGCGGATTTCGCTACGCAAGTCCGCCTTCGCTAAGGCTACGGCGAGACAAGTCGGGGCAACACGACTTGAACGTGCGACCTCATGCACCCCATGCATGCGCTCTACCAACTGAGCTATACCCCGATTGAGTAATATATCCTAAGCACTGCTTGATTCTACCACGTCTTTTCTTGCTTTTCAAGTGGAAGATATTGTGCTAAAATA
>CAZHYJ010000004.1:48939-98018 GCA_964536725.1 uncultured Gammaproteobacteria bacterium
TTGATTCTACCACGTCTTTTCTTGCTTTTCAAGTGGAAGATATTGTGCTAAAATATCTCTGTTGTTTTTCATAGTTAATTATATATATGAACTTAAAATCATTTTTCAAAGAAGCCATCAAAAAGGAAGCATCTGATTTGCATCTAGTCGGCGAGGAGTTGCCCATGTTGCGGATTGAGGGAGAATTACAACCAATCGAAGAAAAACCGTTGGGAAGCAAAGAGTTGGAGACAGCCATTTTTGAATTATTAAACAAAGACCAATTGGCACGTTACAAAGAAGAGATGGAGTTGGATTTTAGCTATGAACAAGACGATGTTCGTTTCCGTGTCAATTTACATCAGCAAGAAGAAAACATTGGTTTGACCGCTCGTCTTATCCCGGCAGAAATTCCCACACCAAAGGATTTGAATTTTGAACCAATTTTATCAGAGGTACCAAATTTTTTGGATGGTTTGGTTTTGGTGACTGGTCCAACTGGTTGTGGCAAATCAACCACTATCGCTTCGATTATTGAAGAGATTAATAAAACGCGTAAAGCTCATATTGTTACTGTTGAAGATCCGATTGAATTTGTTTTTCAAGACAAAGAGAGCTTGATCGAACAACGTGAAGTGGGCACAGACACCAAATCTTTCGCCAGTGCTTTGAAACATGTTTTGCGCCAGGATCCAAATGTAATTTTGGTAGGAGAAATGCGTGATCCTGAGACTATCGCCACTGCTTTGACGGCGGCCGAGACTGGTCATTTGGTATTATCCACTTTGCATACTTCTAGCGCTGCTGAAGCGATTGAACGTATTGTGGATGTTTTTGATGGTTCGAAACAAAAGCAGGTTTTGATCCAATTGGGTGCGGTGTTGCGTGTAGTGGTGGCACAACAATTGTTGCCAGCCAAAGATGGTGGGCGTGTGCCAGCGCGTGAGATTTTAGTGAATACTCCGGCGGTGGCAAGCATGATTAAAGAAAACAGTATTAATCAGATCAAATCGGCTATTCAGACTGGTGCCAAGGAAGGCATGGTAACAATGGAAAATTCAATTAAACATTTATTAAAAGAGGGGTGGATTACTGAAGAAGTGGCAGAAAATCGTTCCAGTCGTACTAAAAAAGTTTAAATAATGCTTAAAAAATATTTTAAAACAATCGCTAAGATAGCCAAACAAGAAAAAACTCCAGTGTATCTGGTGGGCGGTTTTGTGCGTGATTTTTTGATGGGGCGCACACAAAAGAAGGATGTTGATTTCGTAGTGGTAGGAAGCGGACTTGAGTTTGCTAAAAAATTTGATGAGGCATTGAAAGAAGAAGGTAGTTTAGTGGAATTTCCTGATTTTGATACAGCGCGGTATGTTATTGACGAAGCAGATGCTCAATTGGTGTTGGAGTTCGCTGGTGCTCGATCAGAAAGCTATCGTACCGAATCACGTAAGCCACAGGTAGTGGCGGCAACTTTGGAAGATGATCTTAAGCGCCGTGATTTTACAGTTAATGCAATGGCTGTGCCAGTGGAGGCATTCACTGGTTTGCTTAGCCCGACTAAAACAACGATTAAAAAACATTTGGTTGACCCGTTTAAAGGGCAAAATGATTTAGAAGAAAAAACATTGCGTACGCCACTCGATCCAGATATTACTTTTTCTGACGATCCTTTGCGTATGATGCGAGCGATTCGTTTTGCCGGACAGTTGGATTTTGGTATTGACCCGAAAACTTTAGAGTCAATTTTTAGAAATCGCGAACGGATCAAGATTATTTCCGCCGAACGTGTACAGGAAGAGTTGGTTAAAATGATGGGGGTAGAAAAACCGTCAATTTGTTTGACGTTGCTTTTTCAAACTCAACTTTTAGATCTGATTTTACCGGAAGTGGCACGTCTTGACGGAGTAGAGGAGATTTATGGTCATCAACACAAAAACAATTTAATCCATACTTTTAAAGTGGTGGATAATATTGCCGAACGTACAGACAAGGTAATGTTACGCTTGGCAGGATTGTTTCATGATATTGGTAAATCAGACACCAAACAATTTGTTGCTGGTACGGGTTGGACTTTTTATGCCCATGAACATTTGGGAAGAAAAATGACGCACCAAATCTGTAAGCGCTTGCGTTTTTCCAAAGAACAGACTGCTTACTTAACAAAACTGGTGCGTTGGCATCAACAACCCATTAGTTTAATGGACGAAGGTATAACCGATTCGGCGGTGCGACGGTTGATAGTTGCTCTCGGAGACGAGTTGGATGATTTACTTGTTTTAGGAATATCAGATATTACCACTGGTAATCTTGGTAAATTAAAAAAACGTCAGGAAAATTATCTGCATCTTAAAAAACGTATCGAGGAAGTGATGGAGAAAGACAAATTACGCGCCTTTCAATCACCCGTGCGCGGTGATGAAATTATGCAGTTGTGTGGTTTGAAGCCCGGGCCAACGGTCGGGAAAATCAAAGAAGCGATTGAAGAAGCAATTTTGGAAGGGGAGATTCCGAATGAATATGAACCGGCGTTGGAATATTTTAACAAGATAAAAGGAGAATATTTGGCGAAAACGGCGGAGTGGGAAAGATTAAATTAATTAAATTATAAAATCTAAAATAATATTAATATATGTCGCTAAGTTTTTTACGAACAAAAAAATTCTACCTAATTTTAGGTGGAGTAGTCGTGGTAGCTTTGATTGGTTGGAACTCTTACCGCAAAGCCAACACACCGGTTCAATATGAAACGGTAAAGGTGGAACGAGGTAATCTGGTTCAAACTGTTGAGGTGACCGGCAAAATTGAGTCGGTGACCGATTTATCATTACGTTTTGAAATTCCTGGTACGGTGGATGTGATTAAAACAGCGGAAAATACCCAGGTTAAAGCAGGTGATTGGTTGGCTAATTTGCGTTTAGCAGAATTGAATGCGGCTGTGGCCCAAGCCAGTGCCAACTTAAATCAAAAATTAGCTGGTCCATCAACTGAAGATCGTAGTTATTATCAAGCGGCGGTTGATTCAGCCAAGTCTTCGTTGGCACAAACACAGGTAGATACACAATCTAGTATTAATGCGGCTGAGGCCGCACTCGAGACGGCAAAAAACAATTTGAAATTGGCTGAGGGGGGAGAGAATAGTCAAATTGTGAGCAACGCTTATGATTCAGCGGTGGCAACTTTGCAGACCGCATTAGGCACAATTGATAGTGGTCTTACTCAGGCGGATAATATTTTGGGAGTGGATAATACTTTGGCTAACGATAGTTACGAATCATATTTGTCTATTTTAGACAGCTCTAAACTGTCTTTCGCTAAGACCAATTATTTAATCGCTAAGTCAGCACGTGATCAGGTTAGGCCGCTTATCCTCGCCTTAACCACTGGAAATGATCGTGCCAAAGTTGATGGCGCCTTACCTTTGGCACAAACTGCATTGTCAAAAAATATTACTTTGTTATCTTCGGTTGGTGAAGTTTTAACCGCTACACCACCAGTTGGTACGCTTACGCAGACGGTGTTGGATGGTTACAAAACTACAATCGACACTGCTCGTACTGCTGCTACTACACAATACACCAATGTGATTGCTAGAAGTCAGTCGGTGGCTGATGCTAAAAATAGTTACTCAACATATTTAGTAGCCTACACCAAAGCGGAAAAAGATTTGGCTAATGCCAAAGAAAATGCCAACAATTTAATTGCTTTAAAACAGGCTGCCTATGATCAAGCACTGGCTAGTTATGGTAGTAAAGTTAATCCACCACGCGAAATTGATGTAGCGGCTTATCGTGCTGCATTGGCCTCGGCTGTGGCCAATCGTGATAAAGCGATTATTCGTGCTCCAATCGACGGGTTGGTAACTAAGGTAAACAAGAAAAAGGGTGAATACATTTCGGGTGCCGAAACAATGATTCAGTTGTTGTCGCCACATTACGAAATTAAAGTGGATATTCCAGAAACTGATATTCCCAAGTTAAAATTAAATGACGCCGCTCAGATTACTTTGGATGCTTTTGGCAAGGACGTAAAGTTCTCTGGAAAAATTGTAAATATCGAACCGGCTTCAACTGAAATTCAGAATGTTGTATATTACAAAGTTACTATCACCTTGGACGATACTGTGCAACCAATTAAACCAGGCATGACAGCAAATGTAACCATTACAACCGCGACTCGTGAAAATGTTTTGTCTATCCCTTATCGTACGATAAAAATCAACGGAGCAAAAACCGTTCGGGTTCTGGAAAACAACCAACCGAAAGAAACCGTCGTTGAAACTGGTTTGCGTGCCGACGAAGGTAAAGTAGAAATATTATCTGGTTTAACCGAGGGGCAAGTAGTTGTGGTGAGTGTAAAAACAGAATAATTTTGTTTTTAAAATATGGCTGAATTAATTAAGGTTGCCAACTTGACCAAACAGTACGAAAACGAAGGTGTGGTTACACCGGTGTTGTATGGTGTTAGTTTTCATATTGAACAAGGAGAGTTTGTGGCAATCATGGGACCGTCGGGATCGGGTAAATCCACCCTCATGCACATCCTGGGTTTTTTGGACAAGCTGTCTACGGGTGAATATTGGTTTGGCGGGAAAGATGTTAGTAGTTTAAGCGATGATCAGTTGGCCGACATGCGTAGCACATCGGTTGGTTTTATTTTTCAGGCATTTAATTTACTTCCTCGAACCACTGTGATGGAAAATGTAATGTTGCCATTAGTGTATACCAAACTTTCTGTTGTGGAGCAGAGGTTAAAAGCCAAACAGGCTTTGGAGTCAGTGGGTTTGGGGCATCGTTTGGAATTTTATACCAACCAATTATCCGGTGGAGAAAAACAACGGGTTGCGATTGCACGGGCGTTGGTGAATAATCCAGCAGTAATTTTTGCGGACGAACCAACTGGTAATTTGGATTCCAAATCTGGTTTGCAAGTGATGAAAATTTTGCAAGAATTAAATAACCAAGGTCACACAATTATTTTGGTTACACATGAGCGCTATACTGCTGACCATGCCAAGCGTATCATTCGCGTACGTGATGGTGAAATTGAAGATGACGCGATGGTTGTCAACCGCCAGATTGCTTCGGCTACTACCGAGCTTAAAAAATAGCACTAAATTTGTGAATTTTTTTGAAAATGTAAATTCTGTTTGGCGTCTGATTGGCCGCAATAAAGTTCGGTCGTTTTTGACGATGCTCGGTATTATCGTGGGTATTATGTCGGTGATTGTGGTGATGTCGGTGGGGGCAGGTGCACAGAGTTTGATTTTGAATCAGGTAAAAAGCATGGGGTCAAATCTAATAGGTGTCTTACCGGGTAAATCCGATAGCAATGGTCCACCAGCTTCAGCGATGGGGATTGTGATAAAGACTTTAACGTTGGCGGATGTTAATTATATCGTCAATAATAAAGATGTCACATATATAGTTGCGGGCACTGGTTATGTGCGCGGGAGTGATACAATTGCTTGGGAGGATAATAAAACGGACACTAGTTTTGTGGGAGTTTCTGCTGAGTTGCCATTGATTGAAGACACGGTTGTTGCGAGCGGTCGGTTTTTTTCTGCAGAAGAAGATCGGGTGCAAGCGCGAGTGGTAGTGTTGGGTAGCGCGGTGGCGAAAGAGTTGTTTGGTGATAATAATCCGTTGGGTCAACAAATTAAAATAAAAAAGTCTAGTTTTAATATTATTGGCGTGATGACTGCGCGCGGGAGCAGTGGTTTTCAAAATCAGGATAATCAAATTTATGTGCCGATTAATACTGCTCAGAAAATTTTGTTGGGAGTTGATTATGTAAGTTTTGCACGTTTTAAAATTGACACAGCTGACAATGTTAATCCGGGTGTAGATTATATCGCACAAGTGTTGCGTGAACGACACAAAATTGACGATCCAGAAAAAGATGATTTTTCCGTGCGTTCAATGGCTCAAGGAGTAGAATCAATTTTGAAAATAACGGATGCCTTAAAAATATTTTTAGCCGCGATTGCCACGATCTCTCTTTTGGTTGGTGGCATTGGGATTATGAATATCATGCTTGCGGCCGTGGAAGAGCGGACGCGTGAGATTGGCTTGCGCAAAGCGGTGGGGGCAAAAAATAAAAATATTGTTGTGCAGTTTTTGATCGAAACTATTATGATTACTTTTTTGGGTGGTCTAATTGGGATGGTGCTGGGGATTTTGATTTCTACGACGGTGGCAAAAATAGCGGAGAGTATGGGGTATAATTGGGATTTAGTAATTTCTCTTTGGTCTATTTTGCTGGCAGTTGGTGTATCAATCGGTATTGGTTTGTTATTCGGAATTATTCCGGCCAGACGGGCGTCAAAATTAAATCCGATTGAAGCTTTGCGGTATGAATAAAATAAATTGGTCGGCGGTACAACTTGCTTGGGGTGCTTTGAAAGCGAAAAAGACGCGCTCGATTTTAACGATCCTCGGAATTAGTATTGGGATTGCAATGGTGATTGCGATTATGGCAGCGGGACGCGGGCTTGATTATTTAATTATGGGGGAGTTGGAAGTTTTTGGTTCGGACACGATTAGTATTGAAGTAAAAGTACCCAGCACTAAAAAGAATTCCAATGAAAATGCTTCCAGTCAGGCACAGGGTGTTACGATTACTACTTTAAAAGACAAAGATCTTGAAGTGGTAAGTAAAAACCCGGGTATTGTGGCGGCCTACGGTTATGTGATGGGGCAGGAGGTGGCTTCATATGACGGACAAAACAAAACAGTGATGTTGATAGGTGAGGGATATAACGTACGCGAGGTAGAAAAGTTTGCTATGGAAGAAGGCAGAATGTATACCGCTGAAGAACAGGAATCGTCTGTGCAGGTTGCGGTTTTGGGTTGGGGGGTAAAAAATTATTTTTTTAGTGACAACTCGGCTCTCGGTCAAATAGTATATATCAAAGGAAAACCTTTTCGAGTGGTGGGTGTAGCGGCAAAACGCGGAGCGGTTTTTTCTATGGATATGGATAATGTGATTTTACTCCCGACAAAAACAATGCAAAAAAAGATTTTGGGTACCGATTATTTCCAGGCCATTATTGGAAAATTAAAAGATGTTAACACTGCTGACGCAACGGTGAGGGAATTGGAAGAGGCTATTCGTATCAATCATAAAATTGACGATCCAGAAAAAGATGATTTTGCGATTAATACAATGGCTGAGGCGATTGGTATGTTGAGTAGTATTGTGGGGGGTATTACATTATTACTGGTGGCACTGGTTTGTATTTCATTAGTGGTAGGTGGGGTGGGTATTATGAATATTATGTACGTATCAGTTACCGAACGAGTTTTTGAAATTGGTTTACGCAAAGCGTTAGGGGCGAAAAGTAAAGACATTCTTTGGCAATTTTTATCCGAGGCAGTAATTTTAACCGTGCTTGGTGGTTTGGTAGGTATTTTGCTAGGTTTAATTTTGGCGCTGATTATTTACGCCGCTGCCACCTATTACGGTTTATCCTGGATCTACTCAGTTCCGATTTCTTCAATATTTTTATCCGTCGGTTTCTCTGCCGCTGTTGGTCTAGTGTTTGGTCTCTATCCAGCCAAAAAAGCCGCTAGTTTGGAGCCAATGACGGCGCTGAGGAAAGAGTAGCAAACAGTTGATTTTTATCTAAATACAGGATAGTATAGAAACATCCTGTATTTTAATTATGGCCGACACCCAACTTATCAAAGACAAGCTGGATTTGGCGCAGTTTATCGGTGAATACGTCCAGGTCAAAAAGGCTGGTTCCTACTGGAAAGCCTGTTGCCCATTTCACCACGAAAAAACGCCTTCTTTCATGATCCATCCGGAACGTCAGTTCTGGCACTGTTTTGGTTGCTCCAAGGGCGGGGATATTTTTACTTTTGCGCAAGAAATTGAAGGATTAGATTTTTCTGAAGCACTAAAATTGTTAGCCGATCGCGCGGGGGTAAAAATTGATAGCTATCGCAATGAGATTGACAAGAGTCAAAAAAATCGCATTTTAGAAATTAATCAAAAGGCGGCATATTTTTTTAATCACGTTCTTCTAGAGATGGCCCAAGCGAAAGACGCGCGTGATTATTTGGAGCGGCGCCAATTAAAAAAAGAGGTGATTGCTGATTGGGAAGTGGGATATATTCCTGATCAATGGGAGTTGCTTACCCAATATTTTTTAAAAAAAGGAATTGGCGTGGATGATTTGGTGGCTTCGGGATTGACGATTAAAAAAGATGGGGTGACAGGCGGTCGAGGATATTATGATCGTTTTCGTGGGCGGATAATGTTTCCAATTAAAAATGTCCATGGTAATATTGTTGGCTTTACCGGTCGACAGTTGGTGGAAAACCCGGATGCGGGCGGGAAGTATGTGAACTCTCCTCAGACTATTGTGTTTGATAAGTCGCGCGTGTTGTATGGATTAGACAAAGCCAAGATGGAAATTAAGGCGAAAGATTTGGCAGTAATTGTGGAAGGTCAGATGGATGTCATTGCTTGTCATCAGGCGGGAATGAAAAATGTGGTAGCGGCATCAGGGACAGCTTTAACACCAGAACAAATTCGGTTGATTGAACGTTATACCAAAAATATCGCGATGGCTTTTGACGCGGACAAGGCGGGAATCAACGCGGCGAAACGGGGGATTGATGTGGCGTTAAAAGAAGGTATGAATGTAAAGGTAATCCGCGTGCCGGAAGGTGCCGGTAAAGATGCGGATGAAGTAATTAAAAAAAATCCAGCGGTGTGGTTTAAGGCAGTAGAAGATGCCACGGATATTATGCAATGGTTTTTTGATATTGTGTTGGCGGGGAGAAGGTTGGTTTCACCTAAGGAACGCCAGGCGGTTAGTGACGAACTTTTGCCGTTGATCGGTTTGATTCCGTATGCGGTGGAAAAAGATATTTGGTTAAAAAAACTGGCGGAGACGATCGATACTGAGGTGGTGGTTTTGCGGGAAGATTTAAAAAGAATCGCTGCTCAGCAAGTAGTACGTGTGCATAATCCGCTAGTAGCGAAGCCAACAATAGCAGTCAAAAAGGTTGTCCCGTCACACCTTGATTCTTTGTTTGAAAGGTTGTTGATGTTGATTACCAAATTTCCTGATATTCTTCCCGATGTTGTGGCTAAATTACCAGATCTATTACCGGCCGATTCCGAGCAGTCTAAGCTTTACGAAACCATTAAAAAACAGTATAATGATAACAACGACTTTACTCTCGCCACTTTTTTGTCAATTTTGGCTTTGCCGGAATTTTTTGAAGTGGTGGAGATTTTAAGACTCAAGGCGGAATTAGAATTTTCTGAATGGAATATTGAGCAGGGGCGTGTTGAATTGATTGAGACGACGGAGCGGTTGAGAGAAGGGGGCAAGCGTTATCGCCGGCAAATTTTGCAGCAAGAAATTAGCGCAGCTGCTAAAGCAGGTGATCAGAAGCGAGAAGAAGAATTATTAACTCAATTTCAAAATTTGTAGTCTAACGTTAAAAATTTATGTCTGGTAAAAGTAAGTTGCAAAAGAAAATTAAAAAAGCGGCAGTGAAGGTTGTAAAAAAAGTAAAGGCAAAAAAAATAATTAAGACTAAGCCGGTAAAGTCGATGAAGAAGATTGTTGTTTTTAAAAAAGCGGTCAAAGTTTTAAAAAAGAAAGAACTTGCTAAAAAAATAGAAAAAAAATCCGATAAAAAACACGGGCATAAGTTTTTTGTACATAAAAATAATAAGGCGCTGAAGCATAAAACGCATTTTGTCGCGCCAGCAGTGGTTGAGCCAGTTGTAGAGCCAACATTAACTGCAATTTGGGAAATGGTGCGTAAAGGTAGAAATCGTGGTTTTATCACCGAAACAGAGTTGGGTGCTTTGATGGCACGTCCGGAATGTTATTTGGATCTTTATGAGGGATTGCTAGATGTTTTTGAAAAAAATGGAATCACCGTAGTCGAAGCGGCCACAAATTTGTTAGGCGCAAAGGTTTCTCAGAGCGAAACTTTGAAACAATTTCAAGGTTCACAACCAGATATGGATATTCCATTTGATCTTGGAGAGATTTCCTCTGATTCCATCCAGATGTATTTGCGTGAGATCGGCAAGATTCCGCTTTTGAAAAATGACGAAGAAATCGCTTTGGCAAAACGTAAAGAAAAAGGTGATCATCGCGCAGAGCGAAAAATTATTGAAGCCAACTTGCGTTTAGTAGTTTCCATTGCGAAAAAATTTGTCGGTAAAAGTTTGTCTTTGTTGGATTTAATTCAAGAAGGTAATATCGGTTTGTTTCGAGCGGTAAAGAAATTTGATCATCGTAAAGGTTTTAAATTTTCAACCTATGCTACTTGGTGGATTCGTCAAGCCATTACACGTGCGCTAGCTGATCAGTCGCGTACGATTCGTATTCCGGTGCACATGGTGGAGACGATCAATCGTTTTCAGCAGGTGCAGCGTCGTTTGATGCAAGATTTGGGACGTGATCCAACACCAGAAGAGTTAGCGGCTGAAATGGGTGAAGAGGTAGAAAAAATTAATCATATTATTAAAATTTCTCAGGACACAGTTTCGCTCGAGGTGTCTGTGGGTGACGACGATGACGATACTCAGTTGGGAGATTTTATCGAAGATGTCAAAAATGTTTCGCCGGATCGTGCGGCTGGTTTGCAGATTTTGCGTGATTATGTACGCGATGCCATTCAATTTTTGTCTCCGCGTGAACAAAAGATCTTGGAGATGCGTTTTGGTTTAGCCGATGGCGTGACGCATACTTTGGAGGAAGTGGGTACCGAGTTTGGTGTAACGCGTGAACGTATTCGTCAGATTGAAGCCAAAGCGTTAGAAAAAATTCAAACTTCTGATTTGATCAGTAAGCTGCGCGATTATTAGTGTATATTCGCTAAAGCGACATATTCTCGTATGAAAATTGTTTTTTCCGGAGGAGGAACATTGGGTCCGGTGGTGCCGTTAATTGCGATTGCGGAAGCTTGTCGTATGCAAGATCCGAAAGTGCAACTGGTTTGGGTGGGTACAAAAAATGGTCCCGAACGGGAAGTCGTGGAACAATATGATATTCCTTTTTTTACGATGACGGCTGGTAAATGGCGCCGGTATTTTTCTTGGTGGAATTTTTTTGATATTTTTAAGGTTATTACCGCGTTTTTTAAATCCATCGTTTTTATCTGGCAGGAACAACCCGATCTTTTGATTTCGGGCGGGGGATTTGTCAGTGTGCCACTACACTGGGCCGGTTGGATTTTGGGCGTACCAACTTGGATCCATCAACAAGATGTTGAGCCGGGGTTGGCCAATCGTTTGATGGCGAGCATTGCCAAAAAAATTACCACCGCTTTGCGTGAGGGTGTGGATAAATTTACTAATAAAAAAACCGAATGGCTGGGTAATCCATCACGTGATTTAACTGGTGCGGATTTGGTAGCGGCGCGAACTCGTTTTAATATTCCCGAGGGTAAGCCGGTGATTTTTGCTTTGGGTGGCGGTACTGGTTCCTCTCGTTTAAACGAATTAATTTTGGAGGCGTTGCCGGCTTGGCCACGTGATTGGCAAGTGATCCATTTGGTTGGCAAGGATCGGCCGAGCGAGCTGCAAGAGCGGGCAATGGGGGTTTTTCCTAATTATCATGTCTATAAATTTTTTACGACAGAGATGAAAGAGGCTTTTGCTTTGGCGGATGTGGTGGTGGCGCGAGCTGGTTTTGCTACGATTACGGAGCTGGCAGCTTTAAGCAAGGCGGCAATTTTATTGCCGATGGCTGGGACGCATCAAGAAAAAAATGTGAAAATGTTTACCGATAATAATGCGGTGGTGGCGCTAAACGAAACAGCTGACAATGGGTTAAAATTGGCACAGATTGTAAAGGATCTGATTAATCAACCAGAAGTCCGAACACGCTTGGGAAAAAGATTAAACGAAGTGCTTCCACGGGCAAAGCCAGAGAGGATTATAGAGATAGTAGAGGAGTTGGTGAAAGATAAATAATTTTTTATATTTATTTATGCGATATATTTTAAATAATATTTTATGAAGAAAATACTTTTGGTTATCGGGGTAATTGTCTTAGCAGCAGTTGTTTTTTTAGTTTTAAAAATTACAGTCTGGGCACCAACGACTAAACTGGGCAATAATGAAGTGCGTTTGCGTAATACCGAAGTGTTAACTCGTCAAGATACAGCAATAAAATTTTTAGGAAAAAAAATTGCTCGCGCCGGTCTTTCAGCTGATTCACCATCAATCACTTCCTGTCCTTTAGAGATAAATTATCGCGATAATCGTGAGACGATTGATTTTCAAGAAGCGCAAAATATGCAGGTGCACGGATTTGATATCACGATGAATAAATGTGATGGTGAGGTTAACGATATTTCGTATGCGACTTTTTCTTTGGTAGACACGGTTGATTCGGCTTTGCGTGAACGGGGAAATTATTGTGAATTTAATATGGAGTGTGGTGCCTTAAAGTGTGCTGAAGGTTTATATCAGCTTTGCAAAACAAACGAATGTACCTGTGGTAATTTGTAGAAAGTAATTAGTGTTATGGAGGAAACTAAAAGGCGAATCAACAAGTATATACTTCTGTTTTTGTTAGGCGGTTTTTTGGGTTGGTGTATCGAGCTTGTTTACCGCTCTATTACTCTTAAACAAGTGGTTAATCCCGGCTTTTTAAGTGGCCCACATTTGCCGATTTATGGTTTTGGTTTAGTGTTACTAACAATTATTTTAAATAGCGGAAAGTTTCACTGGCTAATAAATATTTTTTCTTTCGCGGTGGTGGCTACTATGATGGAATTGGTATCAGGGTGGTTTTTTGAGTATTTTTTTCATTTACGTCTTTGGGACTATTCAGATGAGTGGGGGAATTGGCGCGGTTGGATCTGTCCGCGTTTCTTTTTGTATTGGCTGTTGTTCTCTGTATTTTATTATTTATTTTTTTACAAAATAGTTACAAAAAAAGTAAATCATACCCTAAAATCGCGCGTCAAATTGGGTCTTGCTTATACCTTAATTTTTATAATCTTTATTGACCTAACCCATTCCTTCTATAGCGCGGGATTGATCGGAAGTGGTTGGGCGGACAAATATAAAAAAACCTTTCCTGTTTTATCTAATTACAAGATCTTTAAACCAGATCACGCTACCAATTTTATCAATTCTATTACCCAGTCTATCAAAAATTATAGTAACTATAATTTGCCAGATAAGATTTTTAAGAAATAACTCTTCGGGGGCAGTCGCTTTTTTTTACACCTTCTTGGATTGATTGGCTTGGTTTTTGGTTATTAAAATAAAGGCAGCTTCAGTATTTACGGTTTTTTATTATTTGTGGTATAATGTCATCGTTAGAGAAATTAATTTTTTTCCGAAACAAATGGTGAAAAGTAAAGGAAAATTAGGTAAAAGCTTTATAAAAGTTGCCATTTTTGGTTTCGTCCTCTTTTTGTTTTTTCCTTTTAACGAAATTTTTTCTGCTACTTCAATCACAAAATTTTCCGATACATTTGCTGGCACCACAATCGACACAGTCAAATGGACAGAAATTGATACTGCTGTTGGTGGTAGTGGTGGTACAGCCGGAAATGTTCAGCAAAATGAAGTGGCCATGATTAAGAGTACTGGTGCTTGGGCGGCAAATGGATTGAAGAGTGTTGATTATTTTGATCGCTCGGCTTCGGATGTTAGTATAGAGACAGATGTAATAATTCCAGACTGTTCTGCTTATGAAGGTGTAATTGGCTATGGTGATTTTGCCTTTGGTACTAATCCAAGTAATGCATATTTAGTTTATAGTCACGGGCCGTTGTATTTTGCTTATTATAATAACGGTGTTAGAGCAAATCTTGCAACCGCTTCTTTTACCTGTACCAACAACGTGTCTTTTCACGTTAGGTTGGTTGTTTTGCAAGAAGGTGGCGCTGAATTATATATTAATAGTTCTTCTACACCAGCTGCTACTTTGGCGGTAGGCACTTTTACCAATAAGCAGGTTTTTTTATCAAGCCATAGTTCAGTTGATTTTGTCTCCTATGACAACTATACAGTGAATGCTTTTGCGCCAGATGCACCGACAAATTTGGCTGCCTCTCCGTCAGATTCAGCTGTTTTTTTGAGTTGGACCGCGCCAGCAGATAATGGCGGTTCAGCTATAACCGATTATTTGGTTGAATACAAAGTGTCCACCGATAGTATATGGGGTGTTTTTGCAGACAGTGTTACAACTACTGCCTCAGCTAATGTTAGTAGTTTGACCAACAGTATTAGTTATGACTTTAGAGTGTCTGCCATAAGTGTTGTTGGGACTAGTACAGCATCAAGCGTAGTTTCTTCTACGCCGATTGTGGCTGTTCCTGGACAGCCATTAAGTTTATATGGTCTGCCAGGAAATGGACAGGTTTCTTTAAGCTGGGCTGCTCCTTTGTTAGATGGAGGATCGGCAATCACTGATTACATAGTTAAATATACCACCAGTAGTGTTTGGTCAACTTTTTCTGATGGAACTTCGAGCTCTACAACTGCAGTGGTTACTGGTTTAACAAACAATACTACTTATGGTTTTTCAATTACCGCAGTAAATAGTGTGGGAAATAGTGTTACTTCGAGCGTGGTTTATGTTACGCCCAGAATTTTACAACTTTCTGATATATTTTCTGGTGCTGTTATTGATACAGCTAAATGGACAGAAGTTGATACTGCCGTAGGAGGTAGTGGTGGATCTGCTGGTAAAGTACAGCAAAATAATGGTTTGATTGTTTTAGGTACTGATGCTTTTGGCACTAATGGAGTAAAAAGTACGTCTACCTATAGTAGAGAGAGAAATGATTTGATAATAGAATCGGATTTAAATACACAAGACTGTACTGCTTATTCTGGTGGTGTTGGTTTTGGTGATTTGAATATCGGAGCAAATCCAGGTGACGCCTATATCGCTTACAGTCATGATGGAGCAGTGTTTGCTTATTATCACAATGGTGTGCGTTTGGGCGTGGCCACTTCTACATTTTCTTGCACCAATAATACTCCCTTTCATTTTAAGATAGTGGTTTTGCAAGCAGGTGGAGCAGAGCTTTATATAGATGGCACCTCAACGCCCAATATTGTTTTGTCTGGTGGCTCGTTTACTGAAGGACAAGTTTTTTTAGAGAGCCACAGCTCTTCTCAGTCAGTTACTTACAACAATTTTTCACTTAGTGCATCCGTGCCTGGTGCACCCACAAATTTAGTTGCTGGAGCGGGGGATAGCCAAGTCTCCTTGACATGGGATGCTCCGACAGATAACGGTGGTACAGCTATTACTGATTATACTATTGAGTATAAACAAAATTCGACTGCTTCTTGGTCTAGTTTTGTTGATGGAGTGTCTGCGACTGCTTCTACTATTGTTACTGGTCTATCTAATGGGATTAATTATAATTTTAGAGTTTCGGCAATAAATGCGATTGGCATCAGTACTTCTACCAGTATTGTTACCGCTATGCCGATTACCGCAGTGGCTTCGGCGCCATCTGTTTCAGGAGTTAGTATTACTGGCACGTCAACTTTAACTGGTGTTTATGCCTTTGTTGATACAAATGGTGATAGTGAAGGTAGTTCAGTAATGCGTTGGCTAAAGTCAGATACCGCGAGTGGAACATATTTAGAAATTAATGGGGCAAATAGTTTAACCTATACACCAACTGCTGGTGATATAAATAGTTATATTAAATTTGAAATTACTCCAGTTGCAACAGTGGCCCCAACTACCGGCACAACAGTAACAAGTTCTGCTACTAGCAGAATTAATGTATCAAATGATTATATTAGTTTAATACTTTCTACTGGGCAAAGTCTTTCTCTTGGATCGTTGGGAACCCCCGCACTTTCAACATCCCAATCTTATGGCAACTTAATGTTGGACGGTAGTTCGCTTGTACCATTAATAGAAAGCAGTGTGGAGTCGATTAGTAGTGCTATGGCAAATGGTATATCGGCTGATACTATTGGTGATTATTATCGTACTGTAGTAGCCAAACATGGGACGGCTGGTGCAGCTTATGTAAGTTTAAAAAAGGGGACAGCAGCCTACCAAAACGGCATGACTCAAGCTGCCACCACTAAAACAGCTGTGGAAGCTTTAGGAAAAACTTTGCGCGTTATCGGTGTAACTGTTATTCACGGTGAGTCTGATTTTCTTGCTGGTAATTCTGACAGCTACGAAAGCTATCTGGAAGAATGGCAAAGTGATTACGAAACCGATGTAAAAGCGATTACTGGCCAAAGTGGTACGATTCCTTTGTTTACTGACCAAATGAGTTCTCATACTGGCTACAGCACCGCTACTTCAAGCTTGCCGATTGCTCAATTAGCAGCTTCGGAAAGCAATCCAGGTAAAATAATTTTAGTTACACCTAAGTATTTTTTTGATTATGCTGATCATGCACATTTGGTAAATACCAGTTACCGACTTTTGGGTGAATATTATGGTAAAGTAATGCAAAAAGTTGTTGTTGAGGGAGAAACTTGGAAGCCATTAAGCCCAGAAGATGTTGTTAGAAATGGAAATATTATTTATGCCACTTTTAATGTTCCGGAGGCGCCTATTACATTTGATACTTCAACTATTTTAGAAGCAACTAATTATGGTTTTGAATATTTTGATAATTCTTCCTCTGCATCCATAAGCAGTGTTGAAATTTATGATACGGATACTGTTAAAATTACTTTAAATACTACTCCTACCGGTAGTGGACAGAAATTACGTTATGCTTATACGGGCACCGCTGGAGCTACTCCAGGTGGACAAGTGGCTGGATCTATTAAGGGTAATCTGCGTGATAGTGATCCAACCATATCTCTTTCGGGAAATTATCTATATAACTGGTCGGTTCAGTTTGATGAGGCAATAACCGAAGATTCAGCTGGGCCAACTCTTGCAGAAGTTAATGCTATTACTACTCCAACTTCTAGTACTGTGCCGAGTTATACTTTTTCGTCAACTGAAGCTGGTACGATTGCTTATGGCGGTGGTTGTTCAAGTAGTGTTACTTCTGCTGTTGCTGGTTCAAACACAATTAGTTTTTTAACTCTAGCCAACGGCACTTATAACAGTTGTACTATTACTGTTACAGATAACTATGGTAATACCAGTTCGCCGTTGGCAGTTAGTTCTTTTGTTGTTGATAACGTTGCTCCAAGTGTCCCTGCCTTTTCTACCATTACTCCAGCTATTTCGTCGGTTGTTTTTGTTTGGGATAGTGTCTCTGGAGCTTCTTCGTACGCTGTTTCTTCTACAGCTGTTTCGGTTTCTTCTACTAGCAATACTAATATGACTTTATCTGGTTTTACTCCGAATAGCTTGTATTATTTCCAAATTAAATCTATCGACGCCGCTGGTAATTCTAGTAATTATTCAACTGTTACTTCCACATATACTTTGGCTTCCGTGCCTTCTTCTGTTTCTGGTGTTGCCAATTCTCAAACAGCAATTACTATTTCTTATTCTGGTGACGCTACTGATTATTATGTGGAAAATACCACCAAAGGAACAAATTCCGGTTGGACAACCGCTACTTCTTACCAGTCAACAGGTTTGGTTTGTGGCACTTCATATATTTTTAGAGTGAAGGGGAGAAATAGTGTTGGTGTAGAAACTTCTTATGCCGATTCGATAACGGTTAATACTACTGCTTGCGGTGGCGGAGGTATAGTTATTTTTAATCCACCAGTTATTAATTCTGCAACTACAGTCAGTATTACCCCAACAATTACTGGAGGTACTGTAGCCTTTAATTTTAATGTTTCCAATGTTGCATACGTTGCTATTTCTGATAATGTGAATTTTGTTAACTCCTCTTGGGAGACATATTATGCAACAAATAAAATTTACAAATTATCTTCCTTGTTGAAGGCGGGCGAAACAAAAAAACTTTACATCAAATTTCGTGCCGCTGATGGTTCGGAAACAAAAGTGCAAACAGTTACTTTGTCTGGCGCTGAAGGAATTGCGGGCACTACAAATGATATCAGTGCCGCAGTTTATTTATTTAATCGCAATCTTGCTCCGGGAGTTACTAATAATGATGTAAAATTGCTTCAAAAATATTTAAATACTCATGGTTTTGTTGTTGCTTCTAGAGGAGCAGGTTCTCCTGGCAGAGAGACTGCTTTCTTTGGTGCTGCCACCAAAACTGCTTTAATTAAATTCCAAAAAGCAAAAGGTTTAAAACAAACTGGAATTTTAGATTTAACAACGCGCAATAAAATTAACAGTGTCTTAACCGCTCCTGCTTCAACAGTTAGTCAACCGCAAACACCACTAAGTAGTTATGTTTTTAAATCATTTTTAACGGTTGGCTCGAACGGTGAAGAGGTGAGGCAGTTGCAACTACGTTTACAAGAATTAGGTTATATGGATAAGAGTATTAAAGTTGTGCCTCATTTTGGTGTTGCTACCAAAGCGGCTGTTATTAAATTACAAAAAGACAACAAACTTATTCCGGTTGCTGGTTATGTTGGTCCAGGAACGAGGAAAATATTAAACAAACGGTAATATTCTCTCTAATTTTCAATAATCAAACTTTAAAAAACAACCTCTGTCTGAGGTTGTTTTTTTCTGCTATTTTTTTACCTCCATCGAAGCCATCAGCTGCTGCATTAATTCAGATGTTTTTTGAATGTTTGTATCCATGAAGATAACTTTGCTGTTTTGGCTAATTCCGATAGACTTTAGAGTGTCTAAATATTGAGTAAGATTGAGAATGGCGAGAATTTCACTAGATGATTGATTGGTGGTTTTTTGTACAGTCTCGATAGATTTGCGCAAACCCTCAGCAATCGCTTCGCGTTCTAAAGCAATGCCTTCACCCTGTAATCTCTTTCTTTCTTTTTCTCCTTCCGCTTCTTTGACTGCCTGTATTTTTGCCGCTTCACCCTTGTTTTCCGCTGCTTTGCGTAATTGTTGGGAGGCAACCACCTCTGACATTGCATCGGTGATAGTTAGGGGGAAATTAACGTTGGTGATTTGAAAACTTTTGATTATCATTCCCCATTCGTTAAATTGTTTTTCCAAATCAGTTTGGATGTGTAGTGCTAGTTCTTCTTTTTTCTCCAAGATTCCCTCGTGGGTTTCTTTGGCGATATAAGTGCGTAGAGAATTTTCGATGGTGGCTTCCATAGACTGTCTAGCGTTCAAAAGTGCATAGGTAAATCTTTGGACACCTTCGCCAGCTGGGTCAACTTCGAAAATTAAGTTAGTAGCAACGTCGACAATTACTTTATCGGCAGAAGGGTATTTCCCGCTAATAACAAAGTTTTGTTGACGCATTGATACTGTGTTAGCAATTCTTTCTAACAGTGGCACTTTTAGGTTTAATCCAGTGGTCATGGTGCGTCGGTATTTGCCTAAAAATTCAACTACCAACACGGTGTTTTGTTTGACGATTTTGATGTTGGCCAAAATTATTATGACCGCGATGACGGCCAAGACGTATAGAGTAGGCATATTTTATTGATTAAATTAACAGGTTAAAATGTTGTCTAACCATTGTTATCGTATCAACTTTAATTAGGTTTGGCAAGAATGAATGCTAAAACAAAAACCAGTTCTCTCTTCTGGTATTAAAACTTAATATCAAAAGGGAACGGAACTGGTTGTTTGTTTTTTGCGCTGAATCGCGCTGGTGGGGAGTTGGTGTTAACCACCGAGCTGAAAATCGATCGCGGCGTTGAACACAGTCGCGAAGGCATCGTGGGCCTCATCCCATCCGTTGGCGCCCTCCTCGACGAATGGCACTTGGGTCTTCTGCTCGGCCCACGGGAGCCAGTTGGTGCGACCACCGAAAGGCAGCCCTGTCCGCACCTTGATGGTGCCGTCACGCTGCCAAATGGCCTCGCACCGGACATTGGCCGCTCCACATTCAATGTGGTGGCCATCCTCGTTGGTTCTGATCCCCATATCTATTCCTCCAAAGTTGCCCAAAGGCAAGTTAAATATAGACTAACAAACCATAGAGGGAGAGTCAATATTTGATTTGTTTAATATTATTGATTTATATTAAAAAATAAGGTAATATTTTGATAGAAATTAATTAACACTTTTATGGCTTTCCGCAGAAATTTTGATTTTTTACCAGCTAGGGAAACCGAATTATTTAAACCGGAAGTGGCTTCTAATGTAGAAGGTAAAATCGAGCAAGTTATTTGGACTACAGGTTTTAATTTTGATTCTGAAGAAGGTTCTTTGTGGGCTCATCGTTATGGTGACATGTTAAAAGGTGGTGAAGTGGCGGGTTTAAAATTAGTTTTTTTAAAAAATTTATTAGCCGACTTGCCAAAAGATGTCGTATTAAAAATTATAGTTTCAAAATCTCCTAATGAAAATACAAAGAAGCTTATTTCTGATTTGTCAGAAGCATTGGTGAATGTAGGTGCGGATGAGAAGAGGCTGCAAATTGAGGTATCAGAAAATGCATATCAGGGGAGGAATAAAGAATGGGCTCGTGATTATTGGCTTTTAGCAAATGATGGACAAACAATATACACGCCAAATTATCAAGCGAAAAAAGATAAAGAGTTACAGTTAAATCAATACTCTGAAACCGCCGCAGAAGGTTTGGGGTTAAAAAGAATTGAGTGCCCGTTTTATTTTGAAGGAGGAGATATAAGAGTGGCCGAAAGTAAAATGTTTATAGGTTTAGATACAATTTTGGATAATCTTAAAGCAAGTAAAATTAGTATTACATTAGATGCAATTTTAGAAATGGCACAAAAATTTTCTCGTTGGTTTGGTATGGAAGAGGTTGAAGTTGTTGGATTGGATTATGTCAAGAAAATAATTTCGGATCAATCGTTTAGGCAAAGCAATCAAATCGAAAAAGATAAAATGTTGAGGCCGCCTTTTTTTCATACCGATTTGTATTTTACCCCGCTCGGTGGCGGTAAAGTAGCGATAGGCGACATTAAGCAGTTTTTTAGAATTTTAAGTGAGTCAGGATGTGATGAAAAAAATATTAAATATAGTTTTTTACAAGTTCTAAATAAATTAAATGAGCAACTAAAAGGTTTTTCTAAGTTGGCAGATTTTGAGAGAATGCTTAAAGATTGTGTGGGTACTATTTTGGATGTCGTCAATTCTGGACAATCAATTGAGAATCACCCTGCCATAGGAAGAATTCAACTTTTTTTAGATAGAGTAGCTGAACAGATGGAAGAGAGTGGTTTTGAGGTAATACGTTTACCGATTATGCCAAATTTTGGTAATGAACGAACAAACGATCGTTCGGCAATGATTACTTATAATAATTCTTTGGTAGAGAAATATTTTGATGGGCAGTCAGTGGTCAGTCGCATTTGGCTTCCTTCTTATGGGGCGAATCGAAGAAGTATAGATAATGATGGGCGGCGAGTCCCGGCAGATGCGCTAGATATGGTTGATGATGAAGCGCGAAGAATATTAAAAAACAACGGAATTGAACCGTTGCCTATAGAAACCGGTTTTGAAAGATCGCTCTATGGCGGGTCACTGAATTGTAGTTTGTTAGAAAAAAGACAATTATAATATTTTACTGACGAATTTTTGGTGATCCGGCTGAGATTTACCCCCTACACTACGCTTCGGGTCATAAACCTCTCATCCCTTCCGAACAACAACAAAAACACCACCTAACGGTGGAATTTTTGTTTTGTGATCCGGCTGAGATTCGAACTCAGGACCGTCTCCTTAAAAGGGAGCTGCTCTACCAGCTGAGCTACCGGACCAATTGATTTAACAACTGTTAAATGATATACTATTTTTATCTAAATAGCAATATCAGCCTGTGGAAAATTACTAATTTATTGTCAAAAATATATCATTTTTTAAATAATAAGTCAATATCTATGTTGAACAAAAAATATTTGCAGGTTTTACGTGGTCAGGTTTTGGGCTATGCGGTCAAACGTCGCGAGGTGATAAAGATTGCGGGAGACGCCCAACACCACGCCAAAAGGGCCATTTTTGCCTTCCAGAGGGATGATAAGGCGGCGGGAGAAGAGTCCTTGCGCCAGGCCAATGAGCTTTTGGTGCAAATCAACAAGAAATTTAAGGGCGACAAAGCCCTGTTTGATGAGGGGTCATATTTAGCCGCTACTGAAGAGTATGTGGAGTCATATTTGTTCCACCAATTTTGGCAAGGTAAAGAATTGGGCAAGATTGCTGGTCTGATTGTTGACGCTGATTCTTACATCGGTGGCCTATGTGATTTGCCAGGCGAACTCTATCGTTATGCTATTAAATCTGCCACGGCGAAAAATTTTCCGATGGTAGAAAAGTGTTACAAACTGTCAGAAGAAATTATTGGAGAATTGATGGATATGGATTTGACCGGTTACAATCGTAACAAATTTGATCAGGCGAAGGGTGCGTTGCACAAGATTGAACAAGTGGTGTACGAAGTTAGTTTGCGTAAGTAAAATTATGTTGGGTGATTATTTTAAAAAAATAAAACACTATCTAATCGCCGTTGCGGCATATTGGTGGTATGGCCGTCCGTCACGCAAGTTAATTGTTGTCGGGGTGACCGGTACCAAAGGTAAATCCACTACCTGTCGTTTGGTGGCTTCGGTTTTGGAGGCGGGCGGGTACAAAGTAGGGATGTTGTCAACAGTAGAATTTCAGGTGGGCGAAAAACGTTGGGCGAATGATAAGAAAATGACGATGCTCGGGTTGGGGCAGATTCAAAAGATGTTGCGTGAGATGGTGCGAGTCGGTTGCCAATACGCTGTGATAGAAACATCCTCCGAAGGTATTTTGCAATATCGTCACTATGGTTTGAATTATGACATCGCGGTATTTACCAATTTAGGCACTGAACACTCTGAGCGTCATGGTGGTTTTGAAAATTTAAAACAAGACAAAGGGAAAATGTTTGCTGCTTTAGCAAGTAGAAGGAAAAAACTTTTTGGTAAAAAAATTTCTAAAGTTATTATCGCTAACGTTGACGATCAGCATTCGGAATATTATTTAAATTTTTCGGCAGATGAGAAATGGGGTTTTGGTTTGGGCGTGAATAAGGCAGAAGGTTCGAAGTCACATACACTAGTTGGCAAGATTGTGGGAAATGATTCTGGTCGTTCGCAATTCGTAGTTGGTGGAGAAAATTACAGTTTAAATATCATCGGTGATTTTAATGTTTACAACGCCATGGCGGCGGTAGCGGTTGGAAAATCGCAAGGATTGAGTCCAATACAAATATCAACTGGTTTAATGAATGTAAAACAGGTGGAAGGTCGGATGGAGTTTATCGATTGTGGTCAGCCGTTTAAAGTAGTGGTAGATTATGCGCACGAACCATTGAGTTTAACTGCTTTGTTTAAAACTTTAAAAGATTTGGTGGCGAAAGATAGTGGAAGAGTGATAGCGGTGGTTGGGTCCGATGGTGGCGGGCGAGATGTTAGTAAACGTGGTAAAATGGGCGCTGTGGCAGGAGAATTGGCTGATATTGTAGTAGTGACAGATGTAAATTGTTTTGATGAAGACCCAAAAGCAATCGCCGAGATGTTGGCGGTGGGTGCGCGCGAAGTGGGGAAAATTGAAGGCAAAGATTTGTTTGTGGAGGTGGATCGTCGCAAGGGAATTGAATTAGCGATTAAGTTGGCCCTCCCCGGTGATGTTGTTGTTGTTACCGCCAAAGGCACGGAGCCGTGCATCGTGGTAGCAGGTGGAAAGAGGTTGCCCTGGAACGATCGCGTTGTTGCCAAAGAAATTTTACAATCGATAAAATAATTTCTAATAAAATATATGTCATTAGAAAAAAAGATTCAACTACGTCCGAATGAAGAGATCGACCTGATTGTTCGTCGTTCCGGAGCGATTTTTACTTGGAGATATATTTTAAGTTTTGCTATTTTATTTTCCACTGCTTTTTATCTCTTCTGGCTTTTGGCTCAAGGTTGGTGGGGGATGGTGATAGTTGGTCTGGGTTTTGTGGTCGGTATATATATAATTTTTCACGCTTGGTTTTTTTGGAAAAATAATATGTTGGTGGTTACTACAGAGCGCGTGGTTGATATCAACCGTTTGAGTTGGTTTGAAGAGCTGATTTCGGCAGCGGCCTATAACGATATCAAAGATATTTATCTTCATCGCAAAGGGGTGTTCGCTAGTATTTTTAATTACGCAACGGTGGTAATTGAAAGTAAAAGTCAGCGTGCGTTATTGGAATTACCGGCAGTGGCTGAACCGGAAAAAATCCTGGCTTTGGTGCTGGATAAAATTGATCAGTCTGAGAGCCGGCGTGGTCTGCTGAAAAAGCAGGCAGTGTACGATCGTTTTTTAGAGATTATTCCTGAGTTGGAGGAAGCAGAACTGTGCGAAGTGTTGGACTTAGTTGATTTACGTTTGGCTAATTTAGCGGGTGATGTGACAAAAACACCAATCGAAGAGGTTGATAAAAATGAGGAAGAGGTGATATAATAAAACCATATTCCCCAAGGGGAAAAGTTTTGGTATTTAAATGATTAATTATGCCGACCAGGGGGAAAAATCACTGGCAAAACATATTCGGTTCGCGCTGGTTTTTACTAGTGCTTTTGGTGATTGCAATTTTGGTAGCTGCTTCTTACGGGCGCGCCTATTACCGCGACTATCAAGTGCGACAAGAAATTGTTGCTTTGCAAAACGAAGTTAAAAAATTAGAAGCGAAAAAGATTGAAACAATGGAGATTTTGCAGTATGTAAAATCGAGTAATTTTATTGAAGAAAAAGCGCGGATGGAGTTGAATTTGATTAAACCAGGCGAGAAAATGGCGATTGTTGCCTCTGGTACGGGTGTGGGAGAAAATGAGGTTGAAAAGACCGGCGATTATGTTGTTGATATACCTAATCCGGTAAAATGGTGGCGCTTGTTTTTTGGGGGCTTGCGTGACAATCAATAATTTTGTATAATTTAAAAACTTATTAATTAACTTTCATTTTTTCTATGGAAAATCTAGTACCTAACACTGAACCGGTGGTTGGTGTTAAAGCAGAAAAAGAGCAAAAAAATTTAAAAATGTTTTTGCTTGGATTGGGTGGTTTAGTTTTGACTGTTTTGATTTTGACTATTTTTGTTGGGGTATATCGTGTTTATGCCAAAGGGGCAACTGACACCTTTACTGTAACAGTAGCAAAAGCTTTGCGTTTGCCGGCGTTAAAAATCAATGGTGAAGTTGTTCGTTATGGTGAGTTTGCCGATGATATGAAAGCAATACGCAAAATGCGTGATTATGAAAAAGCCAACAATGGCCAGAATGCAGAAATGACTGACGAACAGATGACGGATCAGGTGTTATGGCGTTTGGCCAATAGTATATTGGTTAAAGAAGGGGCTTTGGCCTATAATTTGAAAATAGAACAAGCGGATATTGATAAATTGAAAACACAATTGTTGCAAAATTTTGCAAGCAGCGATGAATTGGACAGAGAATTACAACAGCGTTATGGTTGGAATTTAGCAACTTACGAAAAAAAGGTGATGAATACTTTTGTTTTACAATCAAAGTTGTCTGAGGCTTTGACATTGGACGTAAAACTGAAAGACGGGGTAAAAGTTCAAGCTCAAGCGGTTTTGGATCAAATCAAAGCGGGTGCGGATTTTGCGGAAATGGCCAAAAAATATGGTCAGGATGGCACTAAAGATACTGGCGGCGATTTAGGCTTTTTTGCCGCTGGTGATATGGTACCACAGTTTGAACAAGCTGCTTTTGCTTTGAAAGCAGGGGAGACTACCCAAGATTTGGTCGAGACCGAATATGGTTATCATATAATAAAGACAGTAGAAAAGAAGACAGAAAAAGTAAAAGATGAGGCTGGTCGGATGGTAAACAAAGAACAGGTTCGTGCTAGTCACATCCTCTTCCGTTTTCCAGCGGTAGATACATATTTAGATAATTTGGCGAAGAAATCTACAATTCATTTGTATATTAAGGCGCACAACCCATTCACTGAGTTATTGACAAAATAAATAAAATAAAGACGGGGGCCTAGCCCTCGTTTTGCTGCGGGATTAGTACATTGGTAGTATGCATCCTTCCCAAGGATGAGAGGCCAGTTCGATTCTGGTATCCCGCTCGATACATCACTCGGAAAAGGTCGAGCGATGTAAAATGGTTGAGTCGATGGAGGTGTCTATGCGGATCAAAGAAAGATCTGTGCGGGCGATTGTGCTTGCGGACGGCCCCGAATTGGGACCCGGTTCCATTCTGGAGGCTGGTTACAAGGACAGGCTTCCGAAGTGTATGCTTCAGGTCGGGGGGCAGACGCTCATTGTGCGCATCCTGAAGATGTTGAACGCCTTCGGGATTATCAATGTCACCGTCGTGACGGGGCATAAGAGCGCGTTGGTGGAGAAGGAGGGTGGTTTTCGTGCGCGTTACGTCAAGAACCCCTTCTACCACGTGCTGGGGAGTGTGGCCTCTCTGTGGTTCGCACGGCATTGTCTGCGGGACAGCGACGTCCTGGTGCTGAACGCCGGGATGTTCTTCGAAGAAGCGGTGCTGACCAAGCTCCTGGACGATTCGGAGAGCAACTTCGTGCTGTTGTCTGATTCTAGTCGGCAGGTGGACACCAGCAACCAGTTCCTCTTGAAGGAAGGTGAACTCTGCGGCTACAGCGAGTGCGGCAAGGCCGTCATGCCCACGGACGCATATCTCGGTGTGGCCAAGATCAGCGCGTCTTTCATTGACGAGTTTCGTTCTTGCCTCCGACTCCTGGTTGAAGAGGAGAAGTGGGCAGATCAGCGCTGGGAAGACACCTTCGTTCGTGAGTGTCAGCGGTTCAGAGTAGAAGTCAGGGATGTCTCTGGCATGTTCTGGAGCGGTCTCAACTGCTCCAAGGACTACGACGATGTCGTCGCCTGGGTCGACGCTCAGCGCGACAAAACCTAGTCGTCCGTGTAAAAGCGAACGACATTATGGAGGTGAAATATTGTTTCGCGTGGTGGGGGGATGCGCGGACCAAAAGTCCATTCGCACACCACCTTTTTTTCTCAAAATGTTTTTGGATGAAAAGGTGGAGGTAAAATTTTGGAGGATAAATTTGCGAATGGATTTTCTTTGCCCTCTTTGTTCAGTGGCAGAACAGTGGTATCGTAAACCACAAACATCAGTTCGATTCTGATAGAGGGCTCATTTATACACACCTTGTCATTGAAGAAGTTTTATACTTCTTCTTTTTGTGGTATAATTTAGTTATCAATTGCTTATGATTAAATTGCAAGGAGTAACTAAACTTTATACCGCCACTTCCGTTGCACTGCGGGATATTAGTATTAATATTGGTGCGGGGGAGTTTGTGTCAATTATTGGTCAAAGTGGTAGTGGTAAAACAACACTAGCCAAACTTTTGATTGCTGAAGAGCGTCCCACCAAAGGCCATATTCAAATTGGTGATTGGGATTTGACCAACATTACCTCCAACGAAGTTCCATATTTACGTCGTCAGATTGGAATGATTTTTCAGGATTACAAACTTCTACCCAAGAAAACTATTTATGAAAATGTAGCTTTTGCTTTGGAAGTTGCAGGTGAAAACAGCAATCGCATTCATCAGGTTATTCCGCAATTGTTGGAAATTGTTGGTTTATCTAAAAAACACGATCATTATCCTTTTCAACTATCTGGTGGTGAGCAACAACGAGCGGCTATTGCACGTTCGCTCGCTCATCGTCCAAAAATAATTGTGGCAGATGAGCCGACTGGCAATTTGGATACAATTAATACCGAAGAAATAATCCAGATATTAAAAAAGATAAATGAATTTGGTACGACTATTATGTTGTTAACGCACAATCGTGAAGTGGTAAACAGTTTGCGTCGTCGGGTGATTACTTTGCATGGTGGAGAGATTGTGATGGATCAAAGTGAAGGAAAATATGTGCTTTAAATTGTAAATGAAATTATAAGCGAAACGTATGGTATCATTTTGGCGAGTGTTAAAATTTGCTTTTCAAGATTTAGGTCGCAATATTGGGATGTCTTTCATGACTGTCTTTATTTTGGTTCTAATGTTGCTGTCTTTTAACACCTTGTGGTCAGTGGAGATTTTGACCAAGCAAGCGGTGAGTACAGTGAAAGATCAGATCAACGTTAGTATATATTTTTCTTCTGACGCGAAAGATAAGGAAGCTGAAGATGTTAAAAGTTATCTAGCGGGTTTTCCTGAAGTAACACAGGTGGATTTACGCAGTCGTGATGAGGTACTGCGTTTGTTCCAAGAGCGTCATAGTTTGAGCCCAGAAGTTTTGGATGCGTTGAAAGAATTAGGTGGCAATCCTTTTGGCCCGACGGTAATCGTCAAAACCAAAGAACCAGGTGATTACAAAAAGATTGTGGAGGCTCTGAATGCTCCGGAATACAAAGATTTGATTGAAGCGAAAAGTTTTGATGAGCATTCTGATGCGATCGACAAAATCCAAAATATCACTAACCGAATTGAGGGGGCGGGGATGGGGTTGACGATTTTGTTTGCGCTGATTTCCTTTTTGGTGATATTTAATACGGTGCGGGTGGCAATAACTAGCCAGCGTTTTGAGATTGGAATTAAACGTTTGGTGGGGGCGAGCAACTGGTTTATCCGTGGGCCATATTTGGTTGTGTCAGTGATTTTAACTTTGATTAGCGTGGGTGTGGCGGCGGTCATTATTAAAATTGCCTTAAAATGGGTGGATCGTTATTTGTCTGTGGTTTTCGCCAACGGCTTCTCCTTGACAAATTATTACAATTCGCATATTCTGTACGTGTTTGGCGTACAGATCTTAGTGGTGCTGGTTTTAACAGTACTATCCAGTGTCTTAGCGATGCGCCGACAATTGAAGGTGTAGTTTGATAACAATGTTTGTGTGTGGATAGTATGAGTATATATTCCGGGGTCGTCTAAAGGCAGGACTGCAGACTTTGAATCTGTATATCTTGGTTCGATTCCAAGCCCCGGAACAACTTTAATATAGTAATTAAACAGGGTTTATATTGACAAAACCCTGTTTTTGTAGTAGTATCAAAATCGTAGTTTTGTTTACTACTCTTTTTTGTTAGGGGGGCAAGGATGCTCGGAAAAACGTGCCGGTTCCGGTTCAATCGAGCGTTGCATACGAGCAACGCAGTCAGCTTTTACAATGACTGTGTTGTGTATGTTTTCTTGGAGCGATCAGACGGCCGGTTCAAGGCCGTCATCAGGGAGATCCCGGCAGACAAGGAAGGTCTGGGCATGGTCGGTACGTGCCTAGTCGCTTCGGCTGCCGAATTGTTCCCCATGGACAGCCACTCTTCGGTGGTTGTCGCCTAGTCAACTCGACACCTCAAACAGGAGTCAGACAATGCCAATGCCTCGCGAGAGGCCTGGTGTGGGTAAGCAGTTCTACAAGAACCGCTCGCAACCACCATGTTTTTTTCTAAAATTTTTGGAGAAAGACATGGAGGGGGTATATTTGCGAGCGGTTCTTTTTTACTCATTTAGCAAGGTTGCTTAAAACCTTGTTTTTTGTTAAAATATCCTTGCTATATTCGCTAAAGCGATATATTCTCATTCGTTCGGAAAAGGAAAATTTGTTTTCCTTTTCTCTCACTCATCTCAAATATGAACCAAGTAGAAATCGTTTTTAATAACCAAAAAATTAAGGGTGTCTGGCGGGATGAAGCGGACGAAAGTGTCTGGGCGGAAATCTTTAAATGGCGTGAGTATCGGGTGGTTGAGGATATTATCAAGCGGGATGATGTCCAGATTTTTGATATTGGTGCCCATGCTGGTTTTTTTGTTTTGTACTGTTTAGCTCTGAACGACAAAGTCAAGGTTGTCTGTGTTGAACCGGAAAAGAAAAATCTGGAGGCGTTGGCGAGTAATCTAAAATTAAATAACAATTTTAAAAAAGTTAAGATTGTTCCCGGTGCGTTAGCTTTGGTTGATGGTGATTGCTTTTTAAAGATTTCAGCTGACAGCCACAATCATCATATTTTAGCGAACGATGAAAACGCTGAAGGGGTGGAAAAGGTTGTTGGTGTTAGTTTGTTGGGTCTGGTGAAAAAAAACAAAGTAAAAAAGATTGATCTGCTTAAAATGGATATTGAAGGAAGTGAGTTTGATTTGATAGAAAGTTGGAGCGATGGAGAATGGAAAATTATTGCCAACTTGATCTTTGAGTACCACGAACAATCTGGCCATGGAAAAGAAGAATTGTTAGATATCCTCCGTCAGAATGGATTTGGTGTGCAGGTGTTCCCATCGCGATTTGACAAAACTATGGGAATTATTTTTGCTAACAACAAAAGAATAAAATAATTTTAATTTCTCTTACTTATTTTGAATATGCAACACGAAGCTTGGGTAGTTGCAGTGGATATGGGCTATGGCCACCAAAGAGCCGCCTATCCTTTGCGTCATCTTTCTCCTACGGGCAAAGTAATTATTGCTAATAATTACGAAGGTATTCCTCAGAGAGATCGTGCTTTTTGGAAAAGTTCACAAAGCCTTTACGAATTTTTTTCGCGCGCAAAAACATGGCCATTGATCGGTGATTGGGTTTTTAAAACTTTTATTGACAATCCGCAGCGCATCAACAAATTTTATCCGCGTCGCGATTTGTCTAAACCGAACTTTCAATTAAAAAATACCTATCGACTGATTCGTGCCGGTTGGGGGAAGGACTTAGTTGAATTTTTTAACAAAAAGGACGTTCCACTAATCACTACTTTTTTTTCGGTAGCTTTTTTTGCAGAAGAACACAAATTTAGAAACGAGATCTATTGTGTTGTGTGTGACAGTGATGTTAGTCGAACTTGGGCACCCTTAAACCCTGCTAAAAGTAGGATAAAATATTTGGCGCCATGCCGTCGGGTAGTAGAGCGCCTAAAACTTTATGGTGTACCTGCGAAGAATATATTTCTTACTGGTTTTCCTTTGCCGGAAGAAAATTTGGGTGGAAAAAAATTAAATATTTTAAAAAAAGATTTGGAAGAAAGAATAGTGAATTTAGACCCGGAAAGGCATTATCGTCAAAAATACATGGGTACAGTAAAGCAATTTCTTAAAGGGGTAAAAGAACATGAGCGCCATGAACACCCGTTGACTTTGACTTTTGCTGTTGGTGGGGCGGGCGCGCAACGCAATTTGGCTTTAACGATTCTGCAGAGTCTGCGTGAAAAAATTATTGACGGGAAAATAAACTTAAATTTGGTTGCCGGCTCCAGAAACGATGTTTATCTTTATTTCAAGCATCAGGCAGAAAAAATGGGTTTACAAAAAAAACTTGGGAATAATTTAAATATTATTTTTGCGGTAGAAAAGGAGGATTATTTTGCTCTTTTTAACGAAGTGTTGCGCACCACGGATGTTTTGTGGACGAAACCGAGCGAGTTGGTTTTTTATACTGCTCTGGGGTTACCGGTTATTATTGCCCCACCGCTTGGTTCGCAAGAAGATTTTAATAAAATCTGGTTGAAAACTGTTGGTGCAGGTATCTCTCAAGAAGATCCGCGTTATGTTGATGAGTGGTTGTTTGATTGGATTAAGACAGGTTGGTTGGCGGAAGCGGCTATGGCGGGGTTTTTGGATGGGCGACAGTTCGGTGTTCAAAATATGGTGGACGTTGTTTTTAATAATGTGGTTGAACCGGCGCGTGATTATCAGTTGTTGTAAGTTTGACCATATTGGTTTAATTTGGTATGATATAAGTAATAAAATATTAAATAGTTAGATTTATGAAAAAACAGTTAGTTTTATATGTAATAGCACTGGTAGTCACAATTGCGGGAGTGTCATTTTGGGCGTATCAAAACAGTAAGCCGATGTCGGATGATGGACGCCTTATTTTATATTTTAGTAATGGGTGTGTGCATTGTGCTAATGTAGAAAAGTTTATGGCGGACAATGGTGTAAAAGAGAAAATTACTAAGTTGGAAGTGAAAGAAGGTAATATTAACCGCACTAATGCTGCGGAGATGGTGAAATATGCCAAACAATGTAGTTTACCATTAAGCCAGATCGGTTTTCCATTTTTATGGACGGGCAACGAATGTTTGATGGGGGATATAGATATCGTTGGTTATTTTTCTGAACAAATTAAAGTCAAATAGTATGCGAAAATTATTTTTTGTTTTACTGTCTTTGGGTTTGCTGTTGCGCGCTTCGACGGCTTCAGCAGTTTGTCCGGTTTGCACGTTTGCCGTGGGGGCAGGTGTTGGTTTGGCACAATGGATCGGTATTGATGATACTATCTCGGGTGTTTGGATCGGTGGTTTAACAGTTTCGATGATTATTTGGACGATTAACTGGTTAAATAAAAAACATTGGATTTTTAAGGGGTATAAAAGTATAATTGCTATAGCATATTATCTTTTGATTGTGGTGCCATTGTATTACAGCGGACTAATTGGCCATCCTTATAACACTCTTTGGGGTATGGACAAATTATTGGCGGGCATTGTCTTTGGTGGTTTGGTGTTTTTAGGATCAGTAAAATGGTATGAATATTTGAAGAAGAAAAACAACGGACACGCTCATTTTCCTTTTGAAAAAGTAGTTTTTCCAGTTGGGGCACTAGCTCTGTCTAGTTTATTATTTTATTTTTTAAGTTGACCATTGTGTGGAATAATAAAAATATAAACACTGCCTGTTGGCCAGTGTTTTTTTGTGGTATAATGTATATGTTATAATATTTTTTTCTGCTTAACTATGGATAATGTGATTTTACAGATGGCGGTATTGCTCGGGATTACCGTGGTTGTGGCTTTTTTAATGCGTTTATTACGTCAACCTTTGATCGTATCTTATATTATTGCCGGTATTGCTTGTGGTCCATTTTTTTTGAATTTGTTGCGCGACCAAAAGCAGATGTATGAAGTTCTTGGTCAATTTGGCGTAGTGTTATTATTATTTATCATTGGTTTGAGTTTAAATATTCATCATTTAAAACACATTGGAAAAATCTCTGTAATAACCGGTTTTGCGCAGTTTGTTTTTACTGCCGTTATCGGCACGTTTCTGTTATTGATTCTTAAATTAAGCTTGGCGACTTCTCTGTTCTTGGCAATTGCCATTACTTTTTCCAGTACAATAATAATAATGCGCTTGTTGTCTGATAAAAAAGATACGGAAACTGTTTACGGTAAACATGTGGTTGGTTTACTGATGGTGCAGGATATTATTGCGATTTTGATCATGATATTTTTGGGTGTCTTGAAGAGTGGTGGAGAGCAGGCCACCTATACGTTGTTGATTTTATTTATCAAAGGTGTTTTTTCGGTTTTGGCAGTAGTGGTTTTGTCAAAATATTTATTACCGACTATTTTGGAAAAAGTTTCGGAATTAAGTGAGTTATTGTTTATCTTTACAATCGCTTGGTGTTTTGGTATGGCTAGCTTGTTGCATTTTTTGGGTTTTTCAACTGAGATTGGGGCAATTGCCGCCGGTTTGGCTTTAAGTTCTTCGCCATATCAACCACAAATCGTTAGTCGTCTTAAACCATTGCGAGATTTCTTCCTGGTTCTATTTTTTATTGTGTTAGGAAGCACGATGGCCATTTCTTCACTTTCATCAATCTGGTTACCAGGCGTTATTTTGTCGCTTTTTATTTTGATCGGCAATCCGCTTATTTTATATTTTGTTTTTCGTGGTTTCAAATTTACCAGACGAAACAGTTTTTTGATTGGTTTGACTGCTGCCCAGGTTAGTGAATTTGGTTTTATACTACTTTTTACCGGTGAGCAAACAGGGCATATCGTCGGTGATGAGGTGGCAATCTTCACTTTTGTAGCTTTAGTGACAATATTCTTTTCTTCTTATCTGATACTTTATAACGAAAAAATTTATCAATGGTTTTTACCATGGTTTAAGCTGTTTGGACCAGATAAGGCTTTAGACGAGCGTCAAAAGCATCTACCGCTTTATAATGTTTGGGTGATCGGTTATCATCGCATTGGCTATGGTATTTGTGAAGCGTTGTTGGGGATGAAGAGTAAGTTTGCAGTAATAGATTTTGATCCAGCGGTAGTTAAGAAATTGCATACACGTAAAATTCCAGTAGTTTTTGGAGATATTGCGGATGTTGAGTTCTTGGGAGATTTGCGTTTTGAGCATACTAAATTGGTAATCATGACGATTCCAGCTGCAGATGATCAAATAAACATGATCAAATATTTGACGCGCCACAAAAGTACCGCTATCATTATCGCCAACGCCTATCATCGGTCTGACGCAACGGCGCTTTACAAAGCTGGTGCTGACTATGTGATGATGCCATATTTATGGGGAGGGGATTGGGCAGCCGCAATGATTAAAAAAAACAAGTGGACCAAGAAGAATTTTGACAAGCTAAAAAAAGAGCAAAAGAAGTTACTAACAATGTCTAGTTAAATAACTATGCGTACTGCCAATCGAAAACCAGGGCCATTTAGCCTACTTAAGCCCGACCCGGTGATTACTAAAGAAAAATTTAATGAGCTTGAAAACAAGTTAGAGAGACTAAAAAAAGCCAAACCAGCGGCCGCTGTGGAGGTGGCGCGTTTGGCGGAGCTGGGTGATTTTTCGGAGAATGTTGAATACCAGATGGCCAAAGGGAAGCTGCGGGGGATTAATAGTAGGATTCTGAATTTAGAAAATCAACTTCACGAAGCTGTGGTGGTAGAGGAGCAAAAATCGACGGGTGTCGTCCAAGTTGGCAGTATTGTGACCGTTGCTCAAGGTGGCAAGGAAAAAGTCTTTAAAATACTTGGCTCAGTCGAATCTGACCCGAAAAACGGGGTTATTTCTTACAATTCGCCCATCGGTGCAGCCCTATTAGGGGCTGAGAAAGGGGGGAAAGTGGTTGTAAAACTGGCCGATCGTGCGGTTGAATATCGCGTTGTAAAGGTGGAATAAATTGCTGCATTGACTTTTTCTGGTTTTTGTGGTATACTACTTTTGTAAAATATCCTGAGAAACCTCGTCGACTTTCTTCAAAGGGTATAGAAAATTTGCACTTATTTATTTGTCTTACAAATATGAAAGGTACTATCAAAAGTATTATCGCTGAGAAACACTTTGGTTTCATCACGCCTGATGCTGAAGAGCATGAGCCAAAAGACGTTTTCTTCCATGAGAGCGGTTTGGCTGAAGGTATTCAGTTTGCTAGTTTAAAAATTGGCGACGTTGTTACTTTCGAAAAAGAGGATTCTGATAAAGGTCCTCGCGCAGTTGGCATCGTTCTAGCTTAAATTCTTCCAAGAATTCAACAATACCTCGCACTAATTTAGTGTGGGGTATTTTGTTTTTATTGACAAATAGCTAAAAATATGAGATAATCAGGCTTTGTCACGCCATAGTCCTTTCAAGGACGAAGGCAGATGTTTAGTAATCGCCTACGCATAAATGCTATGGCGCTTCAATGTCGCCTACGCATAAATGCTGCGGCGTATCACAGTATGGCCGAAGATGTAATTTTACGGTTCGACAATGTAACGTTTGAATATGCGGAAAAGAAACCCGTGCTTGACGAGGTGTCTTTTGGTGTGCGTAAAAGTGCAAAAATTACTTTGATGGGACAAAACGGTGCGGGTAAAAGCACGATCTTTAAATTGATAAAAGGGGAATTAAAACCAACTAAAGGCAAGGTGTTTATCACCAACGATGCATCGATTGCCACCGCGCTACAGATGGTTGAAAAGCAAGATTTGGGTTTGACGGTCGAACAATATTTTTCTAAAGCATTTAATGAAGTTCCTGGGAATATTAAGAGTCAGATCAGTAAAGTGATGAACGCGGTTAATTTGACCGTACCAACTGATCGCAATGTTGGGGATCTGTCAGGTGGTCAACAGGCGAGACTTTTGTTGGCCTATGCCTTAATCCAAAATCCAGACATTTTACTCTTAGATGAGCCAACGAATAATTTAGATAAAGAAGGTATTGACCATTTGATTGAATTTTTGGTGATGTACGACAAAACCGTGATGGTCATCTCTCACGACGCTGATTTTTTAAATTGTTTTACTGAGGGTGTTGTCTATTTAGATGTTTTTACCAAAAAAGTTGAGACATACGTCGGTGACTATTATTCAGTAGTAGAAGAAATTAGTTTGCGTATTGAGAGAGAAATAAAGAAAAATGCGCAATTGCAAAAAGAGATTCAAGATAACAAAGAAAAAGTAAACTTTTTTGCCAATAAAGGTGGTAAGATGCGCAAATTGGCCAGTAAACTAAAAGAAGAAATTGAAGAACTGGAAGAAAACAAAGTGGATGTTCGTCGCGAAGATAAAACCATTCGTGAATTTACTATTCCGGCGCAAGGAATCGTAGGTAATGTGGTGACGATCAATTCAGTGAAGGTGATTAAAAATCATGAGGCAGAAACAAAAGAAGTGAATATTTTACTTCGTCAAAGAGATCGACTTTTGATTTCTGGTCCAAATGGTATTGGTAAAAGTACCCTGCTTCGTTCTTTGGTAAATCACGCTGATGATGGCCAAATTATTTTAAAAGACACCCGCGTCGGTTACTATAGCCAAGACTTTGCTACCTTAGACTATGAGCAAACAGTCTTTGATTCTTTAAAGGATGTCTTAACTGCAGAGACAGATATTCAGGAAATGCGCTCAATCGCCGCTGGTTTTTTGATTACTGGTGAATTAATGGGGCTTAAAATTGCTCAACTTTCAGAAGGTCAGAAAGGTTTGTTATCATTCGCGCGCTTGGTGTTGTTGCGACCGGGCCTTTTGGTGTTGGACGAACCAACAAATCATATTAATTTTCGCCATATTCCCGTGATTGCCAAGGCAATTAACGAATTTGACGGCGCGATTGTTCTGATCAGTCATATGCCGGATTTTGTCAAAAAAATCAAGTTTAACAACGAATTAGACCTCGGTAAGCTATAAACTGGCTCGGCTATTGATTTTTATTAGGAAATGTGGTAGAATCATGGAAATTACATTTTAAGTAATTCCAAATATAATATATGGGTAATTTTAGTCGTGAAGGCGGTAGATCAGGTGGCGGTGGTGGACGCGGCGGTTTTGGTGGTGGAAGATCGTTTGGCGGTGGTGGTAGATCGTTTGGTGGTGGTAGATCATTCGGTGGTGGTAGAGACAGAGATGGTGGCGACAGACCAATGCACAAAGCTACTTGTAGTGAATGTGGCAACAGCTGTGAGCTTCCTTTCAAACCAACCGGCGATCGACCAGTATTCTGCAGCACTTGTTTTGGAAAACAACAAGACGGCGGCGGTGCTAGTAGACCAACCAGATCATTTGGTGGTGAGAGACGTGAAAGACCTCGTTTTGATGACAACCAAATGCATGATGCTATCTGTGGTAAATGTGGCAAAGAATGCCAGGTACCTTTCAAACCAATGGCTGGTAAGGATGTATTCTGTAGTGATTGTTTTGAAAAAGGTGGCAAGGGTGGTAAAGATACTGGTGAGCTTATGGATCAGTTGAAAGCATTACATGTGAAGATCGATAAGTTGATGGCAATTTTAAACCCAAAGGCGACAGTAGAAAAAACTGAGAAGCCTGAGGCAAAAAAAGAAATCGCAACCAAAGAGGTTGTGAAAGAAAAAGCCAAAAAAGCTGCTCCTAAAAAAGTTGCAGCTAAGAAGAAGAAATAAAAAAGTTTTTAAAACCCCGACTGTAAAAAGTTGGGGTTTTTATATGTACCATTTTTTTAGTCTGAGAGCTGGTTTTTCAATCAAATACCACGAGGCCATTGCGAAAGGTAGAGTGAATACTATTGTTAGAATAATGAGAGAGGGGACGGACAGATATTTGTGAAAATAATGGATAATAGTCTGCCCCACAGGGTAGGCGTAAATATATAGTCCGTAAGAGTAATCAACATTTGAAAACCAGGTTAATATTTTCTGTGATAAGGGTGCTCCAGCTAACGATAGAGTGAGGTATGGCACGACCAATAGTACAAAGTAAAAAGTTGCATTTTTATTTAGATAACTCAAAAAACATACTGCTAGCACGAGTAGTATAGAAATGATAGGTCTGAAGCTTAAATATTTTCGCAGTTCAAGACCTAAGGCTCCAGAGAAAAACAGCGCGCCAAAAAGTAGTAATTGTCGTGAGTCTAAATTTAAAAAATTAATGACTTGAAATATTTGGTATCGGCCGATTAAAAACCTCAGCCCCATTAGAAAAACAATTACTAAAGCTGTGCCAAGTATACGGCGTTTTTTTTAGAGGTATCATTAAGCAAACCAAAAGAATGTAGCAAGTCCATTCGTAGGGAAGAGTCCAAAGAGGTCCATTAACGCCGGTGCGAGGATTTGTTTTAAACACCCCGGGCAAACTGTACTGGGTGTCATACAAGGAAAGCCCGCCGAGTACATAATGATAGGTGCTGGGACGAGTAAAATATTCTTTTAAGGTTGATGTTGATGTGAGTGGTCCTAACACAAACGTGGCTAAAAAAAGAACCACCGCCAAAGCGGGGAAAATTCTTAAGAATCTTTTCCAAAAAAAAGATTTGATACTGTTGCTGTTCCACAAACTGTTGGCCACTAAGAAACCGCTGATAATAAAAAACATAAACACGCCCAAGCGGCTAAAAGATAGTAGTCCGTTGGTAATTTTTGTTAGCCAATCTTTTTCCGGCAAACCTAATAAGGCGTAGGAGTGAGTGATAATCACTCCAGTTGCCGCCATTAGGCGAAGTAAATTAAAACTGTTTTTGTTTCGAATCAGTAGGACGTCTTCAGTTTTTTGCATAAGGTACTGGGAAAAGACCTTTAGCTTTGAAACCATCGGTCTTGTCGCCCCCAACTGTCAATTTGGCGAAGAAATTAAATTTTTCTATACTCTTTAGGTCTTCAGGATCAAAACCAAAGTTTTCTCCCACCTGCTTGGCGGTGCGATTGTCGGGAGTAAAACAAATAATGTGATCAACAACATTAAAAAGCTGTTGTAGCCCGTCGAGTGAATACTGAATAGTGGATTGATCAGAGAGGAGGCACTTGATACCATATTCTTTGTTGACAGCAATGTTTCTGCCATCATCTACAAAGTTGTGAAATTCGTCGACGAATAGAGAAGCGCCCCTTAGATCATTTTTTAATTTGTAGAATTCTGCCAAGATGTATGTGCCCACTTCGCGAGCAACGTGATTGCCGATGACTGGGTAACTTAATTTACACAGGATGAATTTTCCGTTTTTAATTTCCAGTAAATCAACTTCTTGTTTGAACTTGTTAATATTAAATTCCGCGTTACCCTTGGCGACTTCGAACACTATTACATTATCTTTGTTCGCATAAGGCATAACGTCGTTGATAAGGTCGCCAAATGGATCGATGAATAATCCACCTCTTGATTTTACTAAATCGGAAATTACCAAACTTTCCACTAGGACACTTTTACCTGTACCACTTCTTCCCAATACATACATGTTTCCTTTTCTGTCCTCTTGTTCTAAACCAAAAGTTTCTCCCGATTCTAAAACCCCGATTGCCATAGCATCATCCGTTAAAACGTCACCTATTATTTTTGGGTTGACCATATGTTTTATATTAAATTAGTTAATTATTAATAATATTGTAAACCTGTTCTTTTGGTTAGTCGATTAATTTTATTTTCTCCTCCCGTGTTAGTTTTTTTATTTTACTTTCCGCTTTCGATGCCAGCGACCGGTTGCGGAACTTTTTAGAATAAACCAATTTAACCGGTCGGCGGGTACGTGTATATTTCGCGCCAAGTTCGGAAGTATTGTGTTCGTTTATCCTTCGTTTTAAATCGACGGTGATACCGGTGTACAAAGTCTTATCTACGCACTCCAGGATATACAAATAATACATATTATTCAATAGTCCTTCGCCCCACCTTTGTTCGTGAGCGCATTATCTTAGATTCAATTCGTCTTAATTTTGAAGCCTTTGTCGGACGAGTTGGTCGGCGATGTTTTGGTACATGCAAGGCTTTGGTTACTAACGCTTGTAGTCGCGCTATCGCTAGCGCCCGATTTTGAGGCTGAGAGCGCTCTTCTTCAGACATCACCACCACCTCATCGGCGTTGTTTATTTTATTCGCCAACTTTATTCGCACTCGCACTTTTTCTTCTGCCGTCAAAATCCGTGAATGGCCCACTGGCCAATGTACAATGGTTTTGGTGGAAGTCTTGTTCACATTTTGTCCACCCGCACCAGAAGAGCGAGCAAAACTTACCCGGATTTCGTTTACTGGTATGTGGATAGAAGAGCTCATATTGTATGCAACAAACAATCACACGGCTTTTCTTTCAGAATTACTTTTTGTTCGTTTGCGGTATTAATGAATGTTTTTTGACTGCTAGAACCAATAGCCAATTTTTTATCTAGGGGAGTGCGGTGTTGGTATCCGCGGCGAGCAAACTCTTTTATTAATTCTTCGTGTCGTAAATACAATGCCTTTTGTTTGCCGACCCAGCGTAATGTTTCTGGATGTCTAGAGTATCCACCCTTTCCCTTGTGTTTTGTGAGGATATTCCAAAGCCCGTGTAGCTCTCGGTGCTCGGCTAGCAGATGTTTGTGGCATAAATGTTTCGGATGTATGTCCCACACGCGCATATATACCAGGTTAAGACTACATTACTTTATCTGTCACAGTAACAATTATGCTTACCACACCAACCTCGTCTCCATCGCCAATTGAAACCGATAGTGTTCGTGTGTCTTTAACAGCTGACACGATAAAACTAGTGCCTAGATTCATTGTATTTTGGATGTTCCAGCCATCTTTTTTTATTTTTTCGTTGTATAACGTTTGAGCTTCAGCTATACTTTTGTTGGTAGACACTATCACTTGGTAGCCATTGGCACCAAAATTTTGCATAGCGGACAGTATTTTTCCGTCTAAGATATACACATCGCTTGGAAACCCATCGGGTAAATTTATTTCACCACCGACTTGGAGCGACCCTTCCGCGGTCTGGAGATTTATAGCCCCATTATTTAAATCAACCTCGCTGTTACCGCCGAGACTTTTTTCTAAGTCTTTTTCAATTTGTTTTTCTGTCAAGCTTTCTGTGCCGCAGCCAGATAGGAACAAAGTAAAAAATAAAACCACTATAACCAATTTTGTTTTTTTGAACATATGAAAATATTTTTATAAATAGTTATTTATTTTTTAATTTCTCTAATTCGTCTTTAAGTTCCACCATTTTCATCTCTCTTCCTATCATTACTTGATTAATTTTTTCCAATTCAGAAATTTTAACCTGAAGTTCCCGTTCAACTTTTTTTTGTTCAGTAACATCGCGTATTATACCGACAATAAACTTATTTCCTTGTTCATCGATAAAGCGTGTTTTTTTTGTAATGATTATTAAAATTTTTCCATCTTTTCCTGTTAGAGGCTCTTCGCTGATGTTGCTTTTGCCGGAGTCTAACACTGTTTTGTCAACCTCTAAAAAATGGTCCATCTGGTCTTTGGGCAAAGATTCTCCAAGAGTTTTTCCCATGATGCTCTCTTTGGTCAATCCTAGCATATCGCATAAAGCATCGTTACAGTAAACAAACTGAAAACTGTCATTTTTAACAAAGACAGGGTCAGCGATCGAATTTAATATGGCATCGTAGATCACATGCTAAAACAAGGGTTATTAAATAGCTAAATATAGTATATCACAAATAGCCATATTTTAGTATTTATGTTATTAAATGACCGTTATTTTGTTTGCGTCTTTGAATAATTATCCTTCATCCAAATAACTGCCAAAAAGGTTGAAATTGGCATAGATAAAGCCACGCCAATACTACCAACTAAAGTACGAACAATCTCAGTGGCAATCATTTCATTATTAACAACTTCGCTGAAAGAGGCCGGTCCGGTTGGGTTAAGATAAAAAAGTAGCAAGAGCGGCAAACTGGCACCGGCATAGGTTAGAAAAAGTGTATTCACTATTGCCCCTAAGTGAGTATTACCAACTTCGTAGGCAGATTTATATACTTGTGCGCTGGTAAGATTTGGGTTAGCCTTTTTAATTTGTCTAACCGACTCTACCTGTCCAACAATTACATCATCTAGAACACCGACAGTACCAATTAAAATTCCGGTTAAAAGCAGTCCTCTAAAATCTATTGTGCCATTATTCGCACCAAGTAAGAAAGTTGCTTCTTCTTGCGCTAAGCCAGTGAGACGAGTTAAATGGGTAAAAATCCAAGATAAGATAAAGGTAGCGATTAAAGAAAGAAAAACACTAACTACGGCAATATGTGATTTTCTGTTCCAACCCTCGGTCAAATAAATAATAATGGCCAAAATTATCAAGGCACCTAATACACCAACCACTAATGGACTACTGCCACTTATTATTTTTGGAACAATAAATTTAATGATTACAAAAAAACTTATTACTAAACTTATCAAAGACTTAACACCTTTCTTTTTTCCAATAATTATGATGACAACGGCAAAAATTAACGCTAACCAGAATAAATAGCCACTGCGGACTAAGTCAACGATATAGTAATCGGTTGCACCATCAATATTTTTTACCTCGCTAACCATAACTTTATCTCCAACTTTGTAAATATTAGCACTAGCGACATCGATTTCAGAAATTCCAAGGTGCTCAATTTCTTTGTTTTTCCATTCTTTTTCCAGTCCTCGTAAAAGTAAGTTTTGTTGTAGTGCTTTTGATCCGTCTTCTCGTTCTATTGTTTTTTCTTCTGTAATTTTTATCACTTTGGCTTTAAAAACACGATCATTGGCTGGTTGTAAATTAACATTTTCTTGAGCGCAAACCAGAATTGGAAAAAATAGTAAAAAAGAAAAGATTGTTATGGTTATTTTTCTCATCATATTTAGTGTAATAAATATAAACTAAAAGCCATTAAAGCCATACCGCAAATTAAACCAAATAAACTCGTGTGTCCACCATATCTTCTAGCAGTGGGTAATAATTCATCAAAAGATATATACACCATAATCCCGGCTACAATGGCAAGTATAATACCCAAGACATTGTTATTGATAAAGGGAAGTAAAATAAAGTATGTCAACAAAGCCCCGACTGGCTCTGCTAAACCAGCGAGCAAGGCATATAAAATACTTTTCTTTTTATTTTTAGTTGCATAATAAATTGGCAAAGCAATACAAAATCCTTCCGGTATATTATGAATAGCAATTGCAATCGCTATTGAAATACCAAATACCATGTTGATACTGGCAGTGGTAAAAGTGACTATACCCTCGGGAAAATTATGAATAGCAATAACAATGGCAGTAAAAATACCTGTTTTTAACAGCGCCTGTTCAACCCAAAATTGTTGCTTATTTTTTTTGCATTCTAAACTCGGGCAAGCCTCCATTCGATTATGGGTGAAGGTGTCAATTAAACCAGCAATTGCCAGACCAACTAAAAACATAGCAATTACCAAACCATTCCAATTATTTTTAGATCCGTCGGTTAATAAATGGTTGGATTCTTTTAATAATTCAAAAAAGGAAAGATAAATCATCACACCAGCAGAGAGACCAAGACCAAATGACAAAAATTTGGTACAAGTAGTTTTAACCCAAAATATTAAAAAAGCACCGATTACGGTGGAAAGACCGGCTAAAATAGTTAAGATAAAAGCCAAAATTATATTATTTTGCATTTATATTTAATTGGTTGTTGTTTTAGCAGTCTTGTGAACGTGTCTCAATTTTTTAGTGTCCGTGTCCAATTTTTAGTAAAAACATCAAACCCACGCCAGCGAAGAAACAGATAAAGGCGATTAATGATTTTCCAAAGTTGGATTCTTTGTGTAGTTCTGGAATTAGATCGGATGCAGAAATATAAATAAAACCACCGGCTGTTACCCCGATCAGCAGAGGCATCACTCCTTGAGCAATATTAATAAGTGCAAACCCGCAGAGCGCTCCTAAAATAGCGGTAACGCCAGAAAGAAAATTGAAGAGCAGTGCTTTGGCTTTGGAAAATCCGCCATATATAAGCACACCAAAATCAGAAATTTCTTGCGGAATCTCATGAAGAACAACCCCGATTGTGGTGGCTATTCCAAGTTCGGTGCTTAATGAAAAAGCAGCCACAATAACTACACCGTCTATAAAATTATGTAGCCCATCTCCGATTAAATTTAAATATGTAAATGGGTGAACGGGGCAATCGCCACTGTTTTTATGACAATGATGCCAGTGCAAAACTCTTTCCAATATAAAAAATAAAGCAAAACCGACAAGTACTGCTAAGGCCACACTATCCACTCCGTGTTTACCCTCAATACTCTCTATCGCTTCGGGAATTAAGTGTAAGAAAGCACCGCCCATGAGGGAACCGGCTGAAATTGCAACTAAATAAAATAAAATTTTATTTAGAAGTTTATCTTTTAAAAACAAAGTTACTATTCCCACGAATGAGATAATACTGACTGAAAAAGTGGCAATAACTGAATAAAATAATACATCCATACATTATTTGCTTAAAACGCATTTATTACATACCCCAGTTAGTGTTAACTGGTGATAGATGCTAGTAAAATTTTTAAAATGTCCAAAGGAGTGTTTGCATTCTATTTTCTCCATATAACCACATTTTTTACAAATGATATGGTGGTGTGGTTTGTCGGCTGAGCAATATATTTTTTCTTTATCAACAACTTCTGCATTAACTAAATGTAAATCTTCAAATAAATTTAACGTCCTATACACAGAGGCTCTGTCAAAATGTTTTAATTTTTTATGCAAATCACGGGCAGAAATAGGGGTGTGGTTGGTGGTTAAAAATTCTAAAACAGCCAAACGGGGTTTGGTTGCTTTATATCCAACTTCTACTAATTTTTGCTTGAGTTTCTCCATAACAAAAACATTATAACACACTTGCGAATGGTTCGCAAGTGTGTTATAAGTTGGCGGTGTTGGTCGCTAAAGGATATGGGTTAATCTACAGTATCACATTAAAGATATAGCCCATTATCATAACCCCAATAAGGGTAATACCAAAGAATGTAGCAAGTAACTGCCAGCGCATTACTTTCTTCAAGATCATCGCTTCGGGAATAGAAATCGTTACAATAGCAGTCATAAAGGCTAAAACAGTGCCTAGCGGAACGCCTTTGCCGACCAGAGCCTCCATTACCGGAATAACACTTACAGAATTGGCATAAAGAGGGGAGCCAAGCAAAGTTGCTAATGGTACTGCCCACCAAGTTTTTGCGGATAGATAATGTTCCACCAAACTTGCTGGAACAAAACCATGTATCAACGCCCCGATACTTACACCTAATATGACATATGGGGGATGATTAAATTAATTCTGTTGAAAGTAGTATAACAAATTACGCTAAACTAAGAGATTAATTCGCCGTTTTCTGGGATAATTCTCATGTATGAATACATTACATGAGAAATCGACCTGTTGTCGGGCGAAAATATATAAATTCGGCAACAAACGTAGACAGTGTTCTGGTTGTAAAAAGACTTGGACGGTGTGGGCTAAAAAGAGAGGTGTCAAACCTTCTCGTCCCCGCCACAACCTTCTTAAAAAGGTTCTGGTGGAAAAACAAAGTTTGTTCTCGCCAAGGTTGAATCGAATTACCTTGACCGAGGCGGCACGCAGTTTTCGTCTGCGTCGTTCAATGGAGCAGTTTTTAAACAGCAGTGGTTCTAACCACATTCCAGCTGGCAAACTAATTCTACTCATCGATGCCCTTTGGTTTAATTTTAAAAAAGAAAGATGGGCGATGTATCTGCTAACAGTAAGACCAACTGATAGCGAGCGAGCAACCTTTCTTGATCCCATACTGCTCAGAGGAAAAGAAAACTACGAGGATTGGTCACAGGTGATTGATTCCCTGTCTGTAAGGGTCAAAAAACGCATTGTAGCAATGGTTTCTGATGGATTTAGAGGTAGTACTCGGATTGCAGCCAGCCACGATTGGATACTACAACGTTGTCACTTCCACCTGTTCTCACAACTGCAGGTGAACCGTGGCCAGTGGAAAAAACTACCTGACTCAAAATTGCGTGAACAGATCTGTGTGACCATGCGAAAAATCCTTGCTACCAAAACACACCTCACAGAATATTTGAACGAATTGATTTCACTACTCAATCGCAAAGACTGTCCACACCGATTACACGCCATTGGTTTAGAGTTAATTCGCCACCACCAGGAATTTCGTTCCTATCTGAACTTTCCAGAATTAAATTTACCCAACACCACCAACTCAGTGGGATCAATGAACAAAATTATCCGCACTGGTTGCCGACACTTGCGAACACCACAATCATTAATTTTAAGGAGCAAATGTTTAATACGTATGCGTAAAACTATCGTCTGTAGACCTAAGATTTTTCAACAGAATTAATTTAATCATCCCTCATATATTAAATATTATCCCAATTAACAGGAATTAACTGGGGTTATTAAGTGATTAAACATAGTATACCATAAATAATCACATTTTAGTAACATTATTTAACACATCAAGTATGCGTTCATGTATAATTTGAGGGTTGACTAAGGATGCAACTTTTTTTATTTCTTTTTGTGTGAGCTTTATCTTCGCTAATCTTTTTACAACCTTAGCTACTTGAGTAGGATTATCAAAGGAGTCTATTACCATTCTTTTTAAACCGACTTTGATTAGTATCTCAGAAAAACCAACATTTTTTGAAACTAGCACAGATGTTCCGTTTATTACTGCTTCTGCAGCAACATTGCAGAATGTTTCAAAGTTAGATGTAACAATCAAAAGATTGACAGAGCGATAAAATTTAAAAAGATCCTCTTGACTCATCGGTTCTTTTCGTTCAATTGTTTCAGGAATTCCAAATTTTTCGTCCCAACGAGATGTTACCATAACAGCCCTGTGTTGCCACCCTTCATGTAGTAATTCTTTGTGCAAAGCGATAAAAGCTTGGAAGTTTTTGATTGGTGTCCAGCGCCCTATAGCAGCAATTTTAAAACGCCCAACATCTTTTCGTCGGATATTATTTTTAACAATTACGGCTGGGTTGGGGATAACAACACTGTGTTTAATTGGATAGCCCAAAATTTCTTTTTCAACAGTTTTTTTACAAATTTCAGAAGGAAAAATTATACTTACTGCCGATGAAACTATCCATTTTTCATAAAATAAAAGTCTTTTTTTAATAAAAAAATTCTTATGTTCAATTTCTTTTTGTAATACTCCAGCATAACGCAAGACAATTGGAATTCCGAGTTCCTTGGCTGCTTGAGCCAAAATCCACGGTGTATTGTATGTCCCGTTTATTAGTAAAATATCAGGTGCTTCTAAACGAAGAATCTCTTTGGCTGTTTCAATCAAAATATCCCATTTCTTTCTTATGTTGCCAATTTTTTCCCATGAATGTCGAGGTAATATATCTATACCATTAATAATATGATGACTAAAAAATGAGGGAAGATAACGGCGAAAAATAATGGCGCCCAAGATGTGTCTACCTGTAATAATTTCAATACCTACAATTGTATCTTCCTTGTCTTCAAGCCAATCAAAAAGGGCAAGATTGGAAATGGTAATACCTCCAAAGGCGTCACGATGTACGTTTGTTGCAATTTTCATTGATATTTTTATTATTTTTTCTTACTCCAAGTTTCCATTGTATTTCCAATATCTAACACTATTTTATTTTTAGCCTTTGCAATTTTGGGCCCTATGATTTTTCCACCAGGACCTCCGCTATAGAGAATTAATTGCATGCCAGATTTAACAGCCGCGTCGATTGCTTGTTCATTATCATTCCAATTTTTTTTAGGAAAACCGTCAAACCTGTCGCTACTTTTATTTGTTAGTTCATAGGTTTTACGAAAATTGGAAATTATTTTTTTATAATCCTTATGGATTATAAATACGCCGTCACTAGCTTCTAATAGCATTTTGATCATCTTATGGGTCCAATCATTTACATAAAAATTATCAAAATAAAATGGACGTGACTTAAAGAAATTATATAAATAATAATTTGATAGGGAAATACCGGAGATAGACGGGGCGAAGTAGGTGCAATTATTCCCCGCTTCAATGATTTTTTTTTGCAAAATATCTGTAGGTATTCCAACTATCCCCAATCTCTCATTCCATCCTTTTATATAATCAAAGTCATTAAATGGCTTAGATTTATCCGCCTTCAATATCTTGCATTCTTCGTCGCCCATTCTAACAATGGAGATGCTCTTGTGGTTTACTATCGCATCACCAACAATTGCAAAAATTGCTTTAGGACTGACAGTTTTGAAACATATTTTTTTTCTGAATCAGCTAATTTTTTTACAGAAAATAACATAGTTGAATTTAAATTTTAAGTTAAAATTATTATATCAAAAATATTCCTATTTGGCGAGTATTTAATACGTTAACAATATGTAGACTGTCGTCGATTTTAGAAAATACAGAATTGCATAATCAGAAATTAGCTGAAAACAAATATAATTATAAGGAACTTTGAAATTCTCCTACAATTTCTTCTAATATGTCATGAAAGCTAATAATACCAATAATATTATTCGATGATTTTTCGGTTATTAAAACAATACTAATCTCGGACTTTTTTAAACGTTCAATCGCAACTAGTGATGGTACATCCGCGTCAATTTGTATAACAGGTTGAATAATCGATTTTAAATCCATATTGTCAAAACCTTTATCAAAAAGATGATTAAGAACATCTTTGGTTTCAATAGCGCCTATATTTTTATTTAAACTACCATCACAAATCGGAAAAACAGATTTATCACTTGTAGTTATTTTCCTTCTAATTTCTTCTGTTGGATCATTAATATCCAGCCACACCACTTTTTCACGTGAAGTCATAAAATCTTTTATTGGTCGGTTACCCAAATGGAAAATTCTTTCTACCATTTTTTGTTCGGCTCGTTCAAAAACACCACTCTCTGTTCCCTCGGCAATTAATAGCTTAATTTCTTCTTCGCTGACGGTTTGTTCGGAAGCTGGTTTGGTGCGCAATAGTTTGAGCAACACACTAGTTGATGAGCTGAGCAATTTTACTAATGGACTGGAAATTTTCAAAATCATTTTGATGGTACCGGCAACTTTCAACGATCTCTTCTCGGGATTTGATAAAGCGATTTGTTTTGGCACTAATTCGCCAATGATCAAGGAAAAATAGGTGATAATAATAACAACTATCGCCACGCTAATCGTTCCGCTGTAAGCAGAAATGGAAGAAAATTGATTTAAATATTCTTCTAAGTATTCAGCGAGTGT
>CAZHYJ010000004.1:98118-104628 GCA_964536725.1 uncultured Gammaproteobacteria bacterium
AAGCAGAAATGGAAGAAAATTGATTTAAATATTCTTCTAAGTATTCAGCGAGTGTTGCCCCACCAAACGCACCTGCTAAAATACCAATGGTAGTGATACCGATTTGTATGGTAGAAAGCATTTCCGAAGAATTGCGGGTCAGAAATAAGACATTTTTTGCCTTTTTGTTACCCTGTTTGGACAGATATCTAAGTCGACTTTTTTTGACGCTTAATAAAGCAATTTCTGACATGGAAAAATAGCCGTTTAAGACTATTAAGGCAATTATAATGGTAACTTCAAAAAATATGGTGGGCATAGTTGTTTATTTGTATTATTTTATCATGAACACGGGTAAAAGCAAATTAAAATAATACTTTTAAAATAAACGGAAATTTTTATCAGTCTGAACTTTGTTCTGCCCACATACAAATGTTCGAACTAAAAAATTCACTATGGTAAGCGAATTTTTAGAGTATTTATACTTTTGCTCGGGGTCGCGGACGATGTTCAAACTGAAGTTAATATCTTCTTGACCAATTTATAATTTTTTTAGCTGCATCCGCTGTGTATCCGTTAAAATTATGCGGTGCGTTATTAATTATATCAATTTTTATATCGTGATTAAACAATGCTTGTTCAAACCACTTAGCTATTTCGCTCATAGGACGATCCCTATACTCATCATTGCCGGCCAGCACAACTAAAATTGGCTTTTTTACCCTCCTTAAAGTAGTAGGGTTTTTACCAGAAGCGTAGGTAAATATTTCTTCTTGACTATCGGCAGTATAAAGACTTAAAAAACGTTGAGCGTCAATTATCTGTGTCCAAATATCTGTTGGCAAGAGATCATGTGGGTGACCCTGAGATATTTTCTTTTTCGCATATGTGGCAGCTTTTTGATATATTTTTTTATCAGTAAAAGCAAAGGTGTCAGCAAAATCACTCATTGGAGCTAAAAGTACTACGCCTTTAATTAGAGGATTTAATTTTTTTGAGAGATAATAAATACTTTTTTGACAACCAGTAGAATGTCCAATCAAAATAATATTTTTCGCACCCAACTTGCCAACATAATTAACTGCACCTTCAATATCATCCAAGCAATCTGCAAAAACTTCATGCGCCATTCCAATAACATATGATTTATAACCACGTATATCTTTTGTATTTACTTGTTTAATTTTTGAAATTATACCATTTCCACGATTATTAAAGGTTAAAATATTATTTTTTATTCCGGCAATTTTTTGTAACAACTCTATTTGCGAGAACAAACTACCTCCTAATCCATGTAGGAAAATATAAAAAGTGTTGCTATCATTTTGTTTTAACAGCAACCCATCTAGTAGAAACTTTTTAGGAGTTTGAATTTTTACAGGAAGATATTTAGTCATACAGGATAAGCGAATTTTTAGAGTTTATATATTTTTGCTCCGGGTCGCGGACGACGTTCGAACCAAGTTATTATTTTCGCAATAATTGTAAAATTAATTTTATCATGCGTTCCTTGTTTTTTGGATCACTCTCGGCCACTAATAATGTAATAGCGGTAAGTGTGGCAGGGGACATGGACGATAAATTCAAAATGCCGGCTTTTTTCAAAAACCAAATAAAAGTATAAGCCCCGCTTCTTTTATTACCGTCAATAAAAGGGTGGTTCTTAATCATGAAATACAACAAGTGAGCGGCTTTCTCTTCAATAGTCGGATACATGGATTTTCCACCAAAAGACTGCATAACATTACCAACGATACCTTGTATATTATTTTTTTGTCTTTCTACGCCGAATAGTTCAGATGCTTCACCTCTTTTTGTTAGTGTGAACTTAAAATCGGTGAGTGCTGTCGTTAGTTGTTCCACGGTGAGATTAACAGTGCGTTTAGTGGTTCCAGTGTTCGCCAGTTTATCTTTGTCATAGGCGTCAATGGAGAGCCAAGTTGCCGAAAAAGCGTTAATTAATTCTAATACACTTTTTTGATCAACAATACCACCTGGAGGTAGTAAAACTTTTAAGTTTTCCACCACTTTCATGAATTCGGAATAATTATTTTTGATTTGAGAGCGGTTGATGGTGAAGCCTTTAGTGATGTGATCACGAAGGGTTTTGGTTGCCCATTGGCGAAAAGTAATCGCGCGTGCAGAATTGGTGCGATAACCAACGGCTAATATTAGGTCTAAATTGTAAAATTGCACCTCATATGTTTTGCCGTCAGGAGCAGTATGTGCAGATTTTGCACATACTGAATTTACAGCCAACTCTTTGTCTTTTAAAATATTACGAATATGTTTGGTAATTACAGATCGTTCTACGCCAAACACTTCTGCGATTTGCGCTTGCGTTGCCCATAAAGTTTCCTTCTTAAAATCTCCCTTCAATTCAATCGCCCCAGTTTTGGCTTGGTAGACCACCATCTGATTCTTTATTTTTGTCATAGTTTTGTGATAAATTTTAACACCTATTTATTATACCAAAAATCGCCATGTTTGGCGATTTTATGTGTGGCTCGGGGTCACGGACGACGTTCGAACTGAGTTATCTATAAATGCTTGATATTAATCAAATCATATTATATTATATCGCTTTATATCTATTTTACGATATAGGATCTTTGGGTACTAACTAAAGTTTCTTTATTTTTTTGTTCAGAGTACTTAGATTCAGTGCTTCTTTCCAAACTAAATTCTACTTTTAACCTTCCTTTATCTTTTACTAGTAAAGTACTGTATTCACAAATATTATTTACGTTGGCATGAATGGTGGAAGGGTTCAATTTTTCACTGTAAAATTTATCATTTAAATAAAACTTCCAAACACACCAGACCATCACATTCTTGCCATCCACCATATACGATTCAGGATTACTAAGTTTAGCACTAAAATTTAAGCCGCTGGCTGGCGTAAAACTAACCCCCTCTGGGCTCACCAACGATAATCCATTTAAAACGACAGGCAATTTATCGGAAGACGTACTAATTACTGTCTCGGCAATTAATTCGGGGGTTGATTTATTAGTAACACTTTGCTCTGTTTTAGACTTTGTTGTGTCAGTAGTTAATACCCCTAGGATTTCTTCTACATCTTTTTTATTAATATCACTTGATTTAATACCCTGCTCTTCCAACCACTTATTTATATCTTCTGATTTTATTTCTGAAACATATACAGGGGCTTCGTGCTTTTTAATATTTTCAAATTGTTCATTCCCTTTGGACGCGGTCGGCAATTCTATCCCTATTATTTTTCCATCTTGGGCCGCACCTTTAAATTGTTCTACTGCTACCATTATGGATGAAAATTTTTCAAAACCATTTTTTAGATTATTTGGTATTTCATTGATAGTCAAAATAGTAGCCACTGGCTCAGTTACTTTTCTAAAACTACCAATGATTGTAGATACTTTATTTTTGTCACCTAGGGCTATGCTTGCTGCATCTTCAGTCACTTCGAGCGTTAAGTCTGTGCCACTAACTATTATTGTAGCTTTGGCCAATGTTGAACCAGCCGCCAAAGCAGAAGCTCCACCAGTCATAGCAATCCCACCTATAAATCCCGCCACTTTACAAGTATCTTTAATTACTGTAGCTGATACTTCCAATTTCTTAAAGGTGTCCCCTTCTTCATTCCAAACATCTGCTTCTACCTGTGCTTGATCTTGTTTCAAAATTTTAAAAGCCAACTTAGCATCTACACCTAGGTGTTTGGCTAAAGTCGCTATTTTTTTACCAGCTGGTGCCTTGTCAAAAACATCTGATATTTCTTGCTTATCATAAGCATTTGCCGTCTCAATCAAATGAATACTGATTTTCTCTTTACTCATTTCATTAGCTTCCAGTTCAAGACCGGTGATCTTTTGGTCAAATTCTGACCAATTATTAATTACAAGATCCATTTCTTTATTCCAAGCTTCATAATTTTCAAATTTCCTAGCATTAAGCAAGACGTTGTCAGTCATAAAACGCAAAGCTACATATTCCTTTGAAAGACTGAAGGTATTTTCCAAAACACTCTGCTCTTTAGATTCAGCCAAAGTTTTTGAAGACTGCTTTTTTGTACTTACAACAAAATAAGTACCAACTCCCAAAATAAGGATTAAAAGAACTGTGCTGATTATTTTTTTCATAGTAATTGATATTTATTTATATTTAAACTATTTTGAATCCAAGTAATAATATTTTACCAGCATCAGTATATCATACATAGTAATGTATTTCCAATTCGAACCCAGCTCACAGGTATAAAAAAACATGGCTTAAATTAGCCATATTTTTTTCAGCTCGGGGGGACGGACTATGTTCGAACTGAGATTGAAAGTAAAATAGCTAAACTAAGCTAATATTTTCTTTTTTCTTTAAATATGTAAGTACATGTTGCCAATTCGGGTACTTTTCCGATCCAAATAATATCAGTTCACCTTCAAATTCTTTAGCACCGTTTTTTTCTCTATCGTCAATTAAATAATCACCACGTAGTAAGTTTTTGTGATGAGATAAAATCAATCGTTTGTATGCTTCGTCATGTAAATATTTGTGAACCCATTCTACTTTATGTTGCCAAGCAGAAGAATTTTTCCATGGCGATGTAGAAAGTATATATGTGTCAAATAACTCACTTAACTCTTTGTATGATTCAATAGCATCTGGTATAGGATCCATTAAATCAAAAATACCCGGAACTTCGTCAAGTCTTCCTTCATATTCACTTTTAAGATCATCGCTAATCTTTGCAATACCAGACGGAAAATCTACAAGCACATTATCCATGTCTATATATAAAATTTTTTTACTCATATATTGCTTATTATTCTGAAGTCTTTGGCATTTCTCCAAGCTCTAATTGGCGATAGAAAAATGATAAAGTAGGTTCTTGTGTAAAGTGGGCTGAAAGATACTCAGGATCTTCTTTTACGGCGTTTAGGTGGCGTTTGTAAGCCTCTACAGGGTCACAATTAATAGCTTTGATCTCAATTTCATAACCGATTTCTTTAATTTTATCAATCAAAGGAATAATTACATCATAATTATCACCAATAATTTCAATTACAATATTTTTCCTAGATTCAAGACTTTCTTTCAATATCATGTCACTTGCCATTGATATATAACTTGTTAATTTTGGATTATCTTCACCAAATTCTTTTTTTATTGCATTAAGAATTTCACCAAACTCAAAATTTACATAACCAGCGGAATACTCCTGTCTGCGGATTGTGGTTTTTCCAACACCAACACCACCCATAAATATAACAAATTTTGGTGGTTGTTCTGAATTTCCGTTTTCCCAAAATGGCTTTGCAACTTTACCAATTTGTATATATTCTTCACCAGTAAATTGTGTTACTTTTTCATTATTATTCATATATTTATTTAATAATTCCTTTTATAATGTTTGCTATCTTGCTCAAAGTACCTAATCCAATTTCATCGTCTTTGGTATTTTCCCCATTTTCTCTGATGTTATTCATCGGTGAGGAATAGATATTTTTAATTGTTTCTATTATAAAATCAATTTTTTGTTTATTTGATTCTGCACCCTCATCTTCTTCTTTTAATAATTTACGATAAGCCTCAAATGATCTGGCGACAGAGGCTTTAAAAGTATACTCGTCTAATAATTTTCTATCTCTACCGTATTGTTTTGCTACAAAAATAAGAAAATATAATACAGGCGTAATAATAGGTATTCTAATTAAAAAACTCAATTGAAATAATGTATCTTCTGCTATAATTTGCCATGTCGCAACTCCAATAACAGATAGTAACAAGGCTATCATTGAGCCAAAAAGCCACCAAAACCATTTTGTAGATGACTCTTTAAGTTTCCTAGCTTCTTCAAAAAATGAATTTGCCAGTATTTCCATACTTACAAGACCTAGTTGTCCTTTTATTGTTTCTGCCAATTCATTATTATTTACTAGTGTTTTATCAAAATTTTCCTTCAATTGTTTATACTCCTCAGTTTGTTTTAGTACTGTTTCGTTGTATTCAGTAGATGTTTTGTGCATACTTTCGATAACATCTCTAAAACCAGTAACTTGATTATTAATTTGTTCTATTGATTTTTTAAAATTATCTATTTCAGTAGTAGCATTTTTTAAAGTTTGAGCATTTGTTTGTGCTTCTTGAATAATTTGGTTGGCTTGTGTAATTTTTTGGTTAAAAATATCAGCACTTCCCATTTTTTGATTCATTTCTTGTATTATAGTTTCTAATTCTGTTCTTTTCATATTAAATATTAAATTATGTTTTTTAAAAATTTATAAATCTTCACCATAGCCCAAGTATCCAGTTTGCAGTATTCGAGCAAATCATTTTTTATCTTTTGTTTTTCTTCTTCAGAGGTATCGGGTGAAATCATTTTTTCCCAGCGTTCACTGGCTTGATCTCCTTTGCAAATATTTAATGCTTTGTAAGTAAGCTCGGGAACAATGACAGGCAAAACTCTTTTAATACTAGAACTGCCTTTAAACGCAGGGTCAACATAATTGTTTTCAGAAAATATGGTCATTAGGTCAAACATGTTTTCGTTTA
>CAZHYJ010000005.1:0-96074 GCA_964536725.1 uncultured Gammaproteobacteria bacterium
TTAAATTTTCAATAAATTATCCTCTATGAATAACCATGAAATGATTAAGCACTTTCCGGAAATTAAGAAAAACGAAGTTGACGAGTTGTGGGCCACTTTGAACAACCTTAAATTTGAAGCATACGAAGAATTTGAATTCGATAAGAAAAAATTTTTGCTTCTTCCTCTTGAGCCTGAAGATATTGATGAAGATGGTGACGCATGGTTTGCAAGCTCAACAGCAATAAACGGTATTGATATATATACTAACCACGCTTTCTATTGAGGAAAAAAGAAAAAAAATATTTCACGAAGTTATTGAAGCATGGGCTCAAATTAATGGATTCTTTGATGAACGATCTCATGCATTTGCGATTCAGCAAGAGCAAAAATTTTTTACCACACCCGAATAATTTATTGAAAACTTCACATAACACCGAATATGAGGAAAAAATGAAATTCGTTTTTATATAATTATGGACTTAAATTTCATTTTTTACCCAAATTTTTGCCCTTTTCTTCTATTAATATATAATTAAGGAAGCGGGCAAAAACTTCTCATATCCAGATATGTTAATATGGTTTATCATGAATTCTTCTCTAAACCATATTAAAATTATCCACAAGTTTGCATATATCTCTTGACACAAACTATACAAACTAGTATACTTTGTATATATTAACAAAAAGATAGGTACAAACCTATGAAAACCACAGAAATTGGTGTATTTAAAGCCCAAACACAAGGCTTTAAAGCCTTTATCCCCCACCCTTTTCCCCCAAAGGACGGTTTTGATTTTGACCAAAGAATCCTTAAAAAAAATAATGAAGCCACCCGCCTACTTGGCAAATTGGATGGCATAACTAAATTACTGCCTGACGCGGACTTTTTTCTTTTAATGTACCTGAGAAAAGACGCATCAGCTTCCAGTCAAATTGAAGGTACACGAGCAACCATGATTGACGCCATCGCCGCCGAAGCAAAAATAGATAATAATGTACCCGAGGATGTTAATGATATATTACATTACATCAAAGCACTAAATTATGGCATTAAACGAATGGGAGAGGACAACTTTCCCATGGCGCTCCGATTTATTCGTGAATTACACTCACAGCTAATGAAAAAAGCTCGCGCTACTCATTTTTCCGACCCAGGTGAATTTCGTAAAAGCCAAAACTGGATTGGAGGAACAAAACCAGATAACGCCAAATTTGTTCCCCCACCGACAGATGAGATGCAGCGCGCAATTGGTGACTTAGAAAAATTCATTCATACTAATGATAATATTCCAACTATCATCAAAGCCGGTTTAATCCACTCTCAATTTGAAACAATTCATCCATTTTTAGACGGTAATGGTAGAACTGGTAGAATGTTAATCACCTTTTACCTTTGGAAAGAAGGCTATTTGGAAAAACCAGTATTATTTTTGTCGTCTTTTTTCAAAAAGCACCAAAAATTATATTATGAAAAATTATTTGAATATCATAATGGCAATATTGAAGGCTGGATAGACTTTTTCTTGGACGGCGTCATAGAAATTGCCAACGAAGCGATTGAGATCGTTAGCAAAATTACTGCGCTACAAGAAAAGGATATGACAAAAATACACACCCTTGGAAAACGTGCTTCAGAAAGTGCTATGCTGGTATTGCCAAAATTATATACCCAACCAATTGTGAATGTTGGCGTTATTAAAAAATGGACTGGTTTTACTCATGCGGGTGCTGAAAGAGTAATTGATAGATTTGTAAAAATCGGCATTCTAACACCAAAAGACAAAAATAAGACTTACGGGCAATCATACATGTATAAGAACTACATTGATATTTTTGTTGAAAACGAATAAAACTATATGGTACTGGGGGGTATTCACCCCCAACCCCTGCCATATTAAAAAAATCAAATTCGTTTTATAATAAAAAAGTGTTTCGAACGGATAAAAGGAAAAACGTACAACACATAACCCATGTCAAAAATTTCACTCATAATAATTACGGGGCTTCCCGGAACTGGAAAAACAACACTGGGCAAAAAATTGGCCGAGGAGTTTCGCCTCCCTTTTATTTGCAAAGACGACATCAAGGAACTTCTTTTTGACAGTCTGGGTTGGAAAGATCGTGAGTGGTCTAAAAAAATTGGTGGGGTAAGTTATGATATATTGTATTTTATCACCGAGTCGCTTTTGAGGGCTGAAAAATCTTTGATTGTTGAGACAAATTTCAATCCGAAGTTTGCAGAAAAGAGATTCCTTGATTTGAAGAAAAAATATGATTTTACACCATTTCAAATCAGGTGCATTACAGACGGCGAAATTCTTTTTGATAGATTTACAAAGCGCACCAATTCAGACAACCGTCATCCTGGGCATATCGATGCTGGAAGCTTGGATGAATGGCGACCAATATTGTTGCAAGGAAAAATAGAAGCCATGGATATCGGAGGTGAAATTTTTGACATTGACACCAGTGATTTTAATAAAGTTAATTTTAAAGAATTAGTTAGTGCTGTTAAATCGGCAACTAGCGTCAGATAACCAAGATTCATTAACATCTACTATATGGACATCATACCAGAAATAAAAAGACCAAGAGAAAACAAATCCATCGAACAAGAAATTGATACATTTAAAGAACTAATCGAAAGAAGCTTCGACAGAGCAAGTATTACTGAAATTAATAGTGCTCTTGATTTAATGATTGAACTTCATTCAGATCAAGAAAACAGACCAGACGGAAAACCATATATCAGCCACCCCTTAGAAATTGCCAAGGATATAGTAGAAAAATATGGGATCAACGACAAGGATCTTGTAATAGCAGCATTACTTCATGATTCTGTTGAAGATCAAAGCTCAAAACTGTCCGCAAAAAAATTGGCGAGAGGACATGAAGAAACTTCAAGAGAAGTTGAAATAAAAAATTCTAATGCGCCAGAATTATCGCATCAAGCTGCATTAGCAAAAAACGCACTACAAGAAATTGGTTTTTTGTATGGGGATAAAGTTAAAGAAATAGTTGAACACCTCTCAAACCCAGACTTTGATTCCCTGATAAATGAATTAAAATCAAAGGGTATAGAAAAAACAAAAAACCAACTTTACAAAGAACACGTCGAAGAAGCAATAAAAAATCCCGGTGTGTGTGTAATAAAATATGCTGATTTTGCCAGGAACGCTTTAAGTATTAATAATCTTCCTGAGGGAACAAAAAAGGATAATCTCAGAAAAAAATATGGGCCAGTTATCCAGGAAGTATTTTTGCCGGCTTTTCGTTCCATGTCCGAAAACCACCCCTTATTCAATATTAGAGAAGCGCTTATTTTAGAATTAGAAAAAGCTTACAACGAACAATATTTGGCAGAAAACCCAGTTGAAACCTCCGAAAAAACAGCACAAACTATCTTGCTTGATTTTCTTGTTGACAATAATTTCCTAACGAGAAATGAAGTAACTTTAATATCTCCTGAAAAAGTTGAGGAGTTGATTGTGAGAACAGCGCATGACTATGAACATATCCCGAACGAGATTCCACAAATACAGATTGACAAAGCACGACGTATTCTCGGGCTTCAGCCGAATCTTGGTGAAGGCAGAATAGACACAACAAAAAGGAGTGAGGAAATCAAAAGGCTTACAGATGAAATGAGAAGGTATTTAGAAGAATTTAAAGCACGGTGCCCTGAGGTTTTGGGAGTGATTCTTTGTGGAAGCAGAATGGACTCTGACAAATTACCTGCTCCAAACAGCGATGTAGATACTGTTTTAGTTTTAAAAAAAGGGACTATCACTGACCCTAGCACCCCGGAAGGTGAAGCACTGTTATATAAACTCAGAGCGTTCTCGGACAGTACGCCAACTGATTCAGGTTTTACCGTTGAACTAGATGAACTTTACTCAGCAGATGACTTGCTGGCAAAACTTAAAAACTCGAACGACAAAAGCAAATTAACATGGGGTTGGAATCCAAGTGCAGTGAAATATATTGGAGACAACATCGACGACCTAGACGAGTTGGGAGCACAAATAAGAATTCTGGAAGGCATAAATAATCCTGGTGTAGTTAATTTAAAAAAAGAAAAGATTGCCGAAGCTAAAGAATTAATCATTCACTATTTGGGACAGATAAAAAAATAATTGATAATATTATGGCCCTCTATCTCAAAAATTTAGGTAAAAAAGGACGCGGGGTTTTTACTGATAAATTAATACGCAAAGGCGAAGTAATTGAAACTTGCCCTGTCATTCCTCTTTCAAAAGAAGAGATAAAGATAATTAGAAAGACTCGTTTGGTTCACTACTGGTATTCTTGGAGCAAAGATTTAAGAACTGGCCAATGTATTGTGATGGGCTGGGGCATGATTTACAACCACTCATGCAAACCTAACGCTGATTTCAAGTCGGACATGAAAAACAAAAATATTATATACTTTGCAATTAAAGATATTTTGCCCGGGGAGGAAATAACGGACGATTACGGTGTAAGATTGTGGTTTAAAGAACATGATGAAAATAAATAATTATGAATGAATGCTTAACTACCTGCCGCGGTTGCTGTAAATTTAAAAAAGATGAAATATATTTTGCACCAAAAATCACGCGCGAAGAAATAGCCACCATAAAATCCAACGGCTCATACAAGGATGTTTTTCGTCCTTTCAAAAAATCCAAAAAAATTTTCCAAATAACTTTGATCAAATCAGGGCTTACTAAAGAAGTGTTTGTCTGCCCATATTTAAACGAAGCTACACAGGCATGTGAAATATACAATTTCAGACCATTTGATTGTGAATTCTGGCCTTTTTTATTAATGTATGATAAGAAAAAAGAGAAGATACTTATCGCTCATGTTAATAAAGAAATATGTCCGATCACTGATACGATGAATGAAGGAGAATTTAAAAATTATCTGATCAAAAAACTTGATAAATTAATGCGAGAAAAAGACGTGATCAATTTGATCAACAAATACCCTGAGTTAATTTGGGACTATGAACCCGACACATTCGTTATTAAAGAAATCGTATAAGACGATTACAAATTAGTTTAACTAACACAAAAAAATATGCCGATCGGACTGATCGGCATATTTTTATAACACTTTCTTTAAATACTGCCCAGTAAAAGTACCAGCCTTCCGTGCCACTTCTTCGGGTGTACCAGTCGCCGTCACTTCCCCGCCTTTGTCTCCACCCTCCGGACCCAAGTCGATTATCCAATCGGCACATTTAATTACGTCTAGGTTGTGCTCAATTACCAACACGGTATTTCCCTGACTAACCAACCGCTCTAATACCACCAGCAATTTTCGCACATCCTCGTAATGCAGACCAGTGGTCGGCTCGTCTAACAAATACAAAGTTTTGGTAGTACCGTGTTTTGCCAACTCACGACTCAATTTAATACGTTGCGCTTCCCCACCTGACAAGGTAGTGGCTGATTGCCCAAGAGTTAAATAATCCAAACCAACCTCATTCAATATTTTCAACTTGTCATAAATCATCGGAATATCCCGAAAGAATTCCTCCGCATCTTCGATCGTCATCTCTAAAACGTCCGCGATACTTTTGCCTTTGTAATGAATCTGCAAAGTTTCTTGATTAAATCTTTTGCCTTTACAAATATCACACCCCACTTTCACGCTGGGCAAAAAATGCATTTCAATTTCCAAATATCCCCGTCCTTCGCAGTTTTCACAGCGACCGCCAATACCGCGATGACTACCGTCTTTCGGTGGTAACGACGGAACATTGAAACTAAAACGACTAATACCAAACCCACGCATGCGTGCCTCCGGAGTGGCTGCAAACAATTCGCGGATAAAATCATAAGCCTTGGTATAGGTGGCAGGATTTGAACGCGGCGTACGCCCGATCGAACTTTGATCGATTGCGATAATCCGATCCAAATATTCCATGCCTACAATTTCTTTAAATGCTCCAGTTGGTTTATCTAAATGATTAAATTTGTTAGACACTGCCTTTTCGATAATATCGTGCATCAAAGTACTTTTACCCGAACCGGACACACCGGTTAAACAAACAAGCCGGCGCAGCGGAATTTCAACAGTAATGTTTTTTAAATTGTGCTCCGTCGCACCTTTGACTTTCAACTTCGGTGTCGTATTGTCCACCTTACGTCTTTTTTCTGGTGTCGCGATTTTTAATTCACGACGTAAATATTTTCCCGTCAAAGATTTTTCCGCGCTACCCAAAACCTGACAAACTGGATTACTTGCTTTGTTTTTTGATAACAAACTTATCCGTGGTCCACTGTAAATGATTTCACCACCATGCTTACCTGCCCCTGGACCAAAATCTACTACCCAATCGCTGGCTAAAATTGTATCTTCGTCGTGTTCCACTACAATAATAGTATTACCAACATCACAAAGATTGCGCAATGTTTTTACCAATTGATCATTGTCTTTTTGGTGCAAACCAATTGTGGGCTCATCCAACACGTACAAAGCACCGACCAATCGTGTGCCCACCTGACTGGCCAAACGAATACGCTGTGCTTCTCCACCTGACAAAGTGCCAGCGGTGCGGTTTAAAGTAAGGTAATGCAAACCCACATCATACATAAACTGCAGACGATTTTGAATTTCTTTTAAAACTGCTCCGGCGATTTCTTGGTCGCGACTAGGCAGTTCCATTTCTAGTTCCGCAAAAAACTCGCGGACATTGCGAATGTTCAAAGACACCACTTCCCAAATATTTTTCCCGCCCACCCGTACGTTCAGTGCGTTTTCATTCAAACGTTTGCCATTACATTTTGGACAAACTTCTTCACTAAACAATTCTTTCGTTCCTAAGCCAGTACAATATTCACAATATCCATATGGACTATTAAAACTAAACAAACGCGGCTCAATTTCTGGAAAACTAAAGCCATCCTTCGGACAAGAATATTCCGTCGAGAAAATTATTTCTTCCTTATCAGGAAAAATCGCGATACACAATCCATTCGCTAAATCCACTGCATTCTCCACCGCCTCACTCAAACGCTTTTCAACCTCTGTGGTTAGACCATCGGATAATGAAATACGATCCACCACCACCGCGATATCATGCTTGTCGTTTTTACTCAAAAGCAAACGCTCGCGCAAACTTTTAAATTTCCCATCCACCCGCACTTCCAAATATCCCGAGTTATACAAATCATACAACATTTGATAATACTCACCTTTGCGCCCCCGCACCACAGGCGATAAAATTACTAGTTCATCCTTGCCAGCATGTTTCTTAATTTTTTTAACAATCTGTTCATACATTTCATCTGTTGTCATCTTCTCAATCTTTGTGCCACACAACGGACAATGCGGCGCGCCGATACGTGCGAACAACACGCGGAGATAGTCATAAATTTCCGTAATGGTTGCTACAGTGGAACGCGGATTGGCGCTATGTGCTTTTTGATCAATCGAAATGGCTGGTGACAAGCCGTCAATTTCATCCACATCTGGTTTTTGCATGCCGCCCAAAAACTGCCGGGCATAGGCCGACAATGATTCGATATATCGTCTTTGACCTTCAGCAAAGATAGTATCAAACGCCAAAGAGGACTTGCCTGAACCAGACAAACCCGTAAAAACAATCATTTGATTGCGTGGCAACTCCAAAGAAATATTCTTTAGATTGTGCTCGCGCGCTCCTTTGATGATAATTTTGTTTTGCATAAAAACGCCAAAAAGCCCCTAAAACGGGGTTACATACCAGACTATTAAAATACAAAGAACAGCTTAATTATACTAAATTAGTGTGAATTGTCAAGCGGCTTCTCTATAGTCTTCTTCTCTTGGACTAACAGCAACCGTGTCTCTGCCTGTAATTTTTCTTCCACCAAACCCACCTGTCTTAGAAGAGACATCTTCTACATTTTCCGTATTCACCAAAGCGCCGGAATCGCCATTAAACCACTGCCATACCATTTCAACAGGGAAAGTGTTTGTTTTCATTTCAGCACCCATTTTATAGGTCACTCGAATTTTTTTGCCATCTTCTATAATATCGTAGATATTTGAAAATCTATCTTTACCACCATCCACTATTCTAATATTTAACAGATCACCTTTGTATTTTGATTTCAATATCGAATCCAACCATTCAGCTGCTTTCCTGTCTTCTGTTTTATATTTTTTATAATACAAATCCGGATGATTATTTTTACAATCTGATTGGAGAGACAAAAATTCCTTAACCCTAATTCTTCTTGGCGGCATGCTTTCATCTTCTTCAAAACCATCTTTAACAAGCGGTTGGACTAACACTAGATCCTCCGTTTGACCAGGCATATTATCCTTAAGCGGTGCACTAATCATTCGTCCTAACTCATACTTTCCATTAGCCGATGGTATCCAAACAACTTTCCCCATCATCGCCGTTGCTTCTCGGTAGAGCCGACTTCTTTCTCTTTCATTAACATTTTCCTCTATATTACCCACCGCCGCTGGCCTTGATTCTGGGGACTTTTCCCCTGCTTTAGCATATTTTTCTAATTCATTATAAAACCCTCCCATCATTCCTTCTCTCATATAAATAAGTTAAATTAACAATTTCAACATAATTACTATACCACTATTTTTTTCCACCGACAATCTTGTTTTTACCCAGACCTTTCCTCAACACATCAACCTCGTCTCGCAAAATCGCCGCCAACTCAAACTCCAGATCTTTAGCCGCTTCACGCATCTGCTGTTCTTTTTCTTTGATAATTTCCCCCACCGGACGACCATCGCCCAGCAGATCTAATTCTAAAATATCTTTAATTCTTTCTTTGCCTTTTCTTTTACCTGCTTTTTCTTTGCTACCAGAAATGCCAAATTCTTCTAAAATATTTCTAATACTTTTCACGATCGTCTTCGGCGTAATACCATGTTTCTTGTTGTACGCCAACTGTACTTTCCGGCGACGATCTGTCTCTTCAATCGCGCGTTTAATTGAACCAGTAATATTATCCGCATACAAAACCACCCGACCATTAGCGTTGCGCGCGGCACGGCCGATAGTTTGAATCAAACTAGTGGTACTACGCAAAAATCCTTCCTTATCTGCATCCAAGATCGCTACGAGCGACACCTCAGGCATGTCCAACCCTTCACGCAAAAGGTTGACGCCGATAATTACATCAATCTCGCCCTTGCGTAGGGCGGCGATAATCTCAATTCGTTCAAGTGTTAAAATATCGCTGTGTAAATATTTTACCTTTACTTTCTTTTGTAATAAATAATCACTCAAATCTTCCGCCATTTTTTTAGTTAAAGTGGTAACCAATACTCGCTCGTTCACTTTAACGCGTTCATCAATCATCACCATCAAATCTTCGATCTGCGATTTTACCGAACCATCTTTTTTGCCTGTCACCGGTCGGATGATCACCTCGGAATCAACCAAACCTGTTGGACGCACCACCTGCTCTACCACTTGTTGGCTAGCAGTTAATTCATATTCATCTGGAGTAGCCGAAACATATACCGTCTGTACCACCCGGCTTTCAAATTCTTCATAACGCAACGGCCGATTGTCTCGCGCACTCGGCAACCTAAACCCATGTTCCACCAAAATATCTTTACGTGCCTTGTCGCCATTGTACATCCCCCGAATCTGGGGCACGGTCATATGCGACTCATCGATCACGGTTAAGAAGTCCGGTGAACAATATTTAAAATAATCCAACAACGAAAAAGGCGGCTCACCTGCGGCGCGATTTTCAAAATGACGGGAGTAGTTTTCAATACCATTACAATAACCAAGATTTTGGATCATTTCCAAATCATAATTCACCCGACGTTTTAATCTCTCATATTCCAAAACTTTTCCTTCATCTTCAAATTGTTTTAATTGTTCTGCCAACTCCGCTCGAATCGAAAGAACCGCTTTGTCACGTGCCGCCGGACTAGCGACATAATGCCGAGCGGGAAAAATCCACGCATCCGAAACTTCGCGTTTTACTTTCCGCGTCACCGGATCCACCTGTTCAATCAAATCGATTCTCTCCCCCACTTCGAAACGATAGATCATTTCTTCGTTCACCGGCATCAGCTCAAACACCTGGCCATGCAAACGAAAACTACCCCGTTTCAAATCACTGTTAGTTCTTTCAAATTGCATCTCCACTAATTGTGCCAACAATTCTTCGCGATTGAGCTTTTGATCAACTGTTAGATGCAAAACAATTTTTTCATATTCTGCCGGCGAACCCAAACCATATATCGCAGAAACTGAGGCGACGATAATCACATCCTTACGCATCAGCAAAGCTTGGGTGCAAGCATGGCGCAAACGATCGATCTCTTGATTGATCTGTGCTTCTTTTTCGATGTAGGTGTCAGAGTGTGGTAGATATGCTTCAGGTTGGTAGTAGTCATAATAGGAAACAAAATATTCCACCGCATTGTCCGGAAAAAATTCACGGAATTCATTGCACAACTGCGCCGCTAAAGTTTTGTTGTGGGCGATGACCAAAGTCGGCAGCTTTACCTCATTAATCACATTGGCAATCGTAAAAGTTTTACCCGAACCGGTAACACCAAGCAATGTCTGTTTAGACATTTTTTGTTTCAACCCTGCCACCAGCTTTTCAATCGCTTCCGGCTGATCACCGGCGGGCTTCATTTTAGTTTGTAATTTAAAAATCTCTTCCATAATTAGTATCTTTTTTCAATCACACTCTGCACCATCCCAACCATCAAAAGATTAACAATCAAAGACGAACCACCATAACTAACAAACGGTAACGTCACACCCGTCACTGGTAATAATCCCAAATTGGCGCCAACGTTGATAACCAACTGACTAAAAAATACCAGCGTCACCCCACTCACTATTACCGCGGCAAAATCATTATCGGAATGCCGAATAATCCGTATCAGCCGCCAAAACACAAAACCGAATAAACCCAACACTGCGGCCGCACCAGCAAAACCTAATTCTTCACCAATCACTGAGAAAACGAAATCAGTCTGTGCTTCCGGTAAAAACCGCAACTGACTTTGCGAACCAAAACCCAAACCGCGCCCAAAAAACTTACCCGAACCAATGGCGATCGCCGCTTGATTGGTATTGTACCCTGCTCCCAATGGATCCGACGCTGGATTAACAAAAGTTAACACACGATCTTTTTGATAATCTTGCAAAAGAAAAAACCAACTAAAAACTGCCACCACCATTACCCCCACCATTAAACCAATTAAATACAATCGTCGTGCGCCGACTAGACACATAATACCAAACCAAATCAAACCAAGTATTACTGCCGAACCAAGATCCGGCTGAAACATAACCAAAACGATCGCCGCTAAAGTAATCATCCCCGTACCAAAGAAAAAAAGTGGCCGCTCAAAATGCCGACCAAAACGCGACACTACATGAGCTAAAACAAGAACCAACCCCCACTTGGCCAACTCCACTGGTTGAAAAGAGAATCCCGCAACTGCAAACCAACCACGCGTGCCACGAATGGTGGAGCCAAAAAACAGAACAGCTAACAACAAAATTAGACAAATAAGAAAAAACCACTTCGCATAGGAACGAAAAAAACCGCTCTGACGACTGGCGGCGAGGAACATTAAGGTAGTACCGATAAGAAGCGCAATCGATTGTTTGCGAAAATATATTAATTCCTGACCACGCGAAAGATCCACGCTATAAATCGCCGCCAAACCAATCAAAATCAAAAAAAACACGGCCCCCGTCAATCCCCAATCAAAATTACGCCATGAAAACTTAGAAAAAATTCCCGACATAGTTTTTAGCTAGTAGGGGGAAGATATACTGAATTGTCGTAAATGTCAATCAACGGAAACACCCTCACATCTGTCACATTTAAACCAGTAACAAAACTGCGCAAATCAATCGCTCGAGTAGTACCTGCTACAAAACTGGGCAAGCGCAATTGCAAAACACCCATCAACGTTTCGCCCTGAAACAAACCAACAGCAAAGTTTGCTTCTACATAAGAATACGGACTGGCATTATTTAAATTAAATTTAATTATATTCGCCGCCGCGCCTTCATCAGTATTAATACTACCAGCAGGCTCGAAAGAAAAATCACTCACCTTAAAATTCAAACGCGCTGCCTGCCACGCCGTCACATCGGTAATTTGATGATTCGAAATACGACGCCATTGTAAATTACTTATCACTAGCTCCGCTCCGCTCGGATATTCTGTTTGATCATATCCTAAATGGGCAATCATCTTGGTTTCTTCTGGTAAAAGAAAAGCACGTTGTACTGGCGTCGGCGCACCATCAATATTAAAATAATAATCAAACGAAACGTAGAATCGATTGTTAGGATTGGACACCTCACCTACCAAATCATATTTCTTTACTCCCCCTTGCAGAATCTGTGTGCCTGCAATTAAAAGCGGTGCCGGAGAATATGCGGGATGGATGACCGTGTAATCATAAAAATACGCAAGGTCGCGATCCAATTTACTGCCGCTTTGCAATTCGTAAAGTGCCAAGCTACCACCCCTAATCAAAACATACAACCAAAAAATCACACTAAGTCCAATCAAAAACCCCACTGCCACGCGATACAACACCACCCGATTGCGCGCAAACCAAAAACCCCACTTAAACTCTGAAGTGGTAAACTCAGCGGTTGGATCGGTATAACGAGTAAAACTTGGTTTAGGTAATTTCGAAGCGGAGTCCGGAGTAGGTGTACTAGCACTATCATTATTACCATTTTTTTGGTTATATATATTAAGCATAGAATAGATTAATTTCGTTATTACTATTATACCTCAAAAACCGTTTTTCTTAAATACACGGCCTTGCCGACCTGGAGTATTTATGGTAAAATTAAGTCACTTTTAAAAAATGAAAACACCATTTATGCCATTAAAAAGAATTATAAGGGGGAAGATAAAATTGGAAAAACCAGCCAAAGTAGTGGAAGAAAAAGAAGAAAAAGTTGAAATCGAACCTGAGCTTGTCAAAGCAACGATGACCCACAGCGGAACCAAGGAAAGCAAAACCTCTTCTGAGTACAGCGCGAAGAACATTACTGTGTTAGAAGGCTTAGAGGCCGTGCGTCGTCGCCCCGGTATGTATATTGGTTCAACCGGCCCAACCGGTTTGCACCACCTTATTTGGGAAGTTGTAGACAACTCTGTCGACGAAGCCATGGCGGGACATTGCAATCGCATTGAAGTTACCTTACTCCCCGATCATATGGTAGAGGTACGCGATAACGGACGCGGTATCCCAGTTGATATTCACTCCCAACAGGGCGTCAGTGCCTTAGAAGTTATTTTAACCAAACTACATGCTGGTGGTAAATTTGGTAGCGGTGGTTATAAAATTTCAGGTGGTTTGCACGGTGTAGGTGTTACGGTTGTAAACGCCCTCTCTTCTTATATGAAGGCAGAGGTGCATCGTGACGGAAAAATTTGGGAACAAGAATACAAAGAAGGTACCCCACAAAAAAAAGTTAGGGTCACTGGTACTTGTAAAGACACAGGAACGACTATCACTTTCAAAGCCGACAAAACAATTTTTGAAACTACCAATTACGAATGGAAAACTATTGTCGACCACTTGCGTCAATACGCCTATCTCTCTAAAGGATTGCACTTTGTGATTTCAGACAAACGTAGCCCAGAAGAAAAAGCAGCCGACAAAACTGCAATCGATTTCCCCAACCCAACCTATCAATTTTACTTTGAAGGTGGTGTTGCCTCCTATGTTCGCTACATCAACCACAACAAAGAAACTAAGGGAGAAAATATTTTTTACGCCGACAAAGAAGCCGACGGCATTAATGTTGAAATCGCTTTACAATACAGCGATGATTTTACCGAATCGCTTTTTGCTTTTACCAACAATATCCACAATCCAGATGGTGGTACCCATGTCCAAGGTTTTCGCACAGCCCTCACCCGCGTTTTGAATTCATATGCGCGTAACAAAAATATTTTGAAAGAAAAAGATGCCAACCTCACCGGCGAAGATGTGCGCGAGGGTTTGAACGCCGTGATTTCCATTAAAATTCGTGAACCACAATTCGAAGGACAGACAAAATCCAAATTGGGCAACACCGAAGCCAAAACCGCGGTGGAAACTATCATGGGTGAAGAGTTTATGATCTTCTTGGAAGAACATCCTAAGGATGGTGAAGCGATTATCGGTAAATGCTTGCTCGCTAGCCGTGCTCGTAACGCCGCCAAAATGGCGCGTGACGCCATCCTGCGCAAAGGCGCTTTAGAAGGGTTTACATTGCCAGGTAAATTGGCCGATTGCTCTTCTCGCGACGCGGAGATTTCGGAATTATATATTGTCGAGGGAGATTCCGCCGGGGGCAGTGCAAAACAAGGACGCAACCGTGAATTCCAGGCCATCCTCTCCTTGCGCGGTAAAGTATTAAATGTAGAACGCGCACGCTTGGACAAAATCTTGGCGAACAATGAGTTGAAATCTTTAATCATCGCCATCGGCACAAACATCGGCGAACAATTTGATATTACCAAACTTCGCTATCATCGCATTATCATCATGACCGATGCGGATGTCGACGGTGCCCATATCCGCACACTACTTTTAACTTTCTTCTATCGCCATTTCCCCGAACTAGTAAACCAGGGCCATATCTACATCGCCCAACCACCACTTTACAGTGTGAAGACCGGGAAAGAAATGAGGTATGCGTATAACGATGAAGAAAGAGATACAATCTTGGCAGAATTAAGTAAAAACAAAGCGGACAAAGCCGAGTTAAAAAAGAAAAAGGGAGAAAAGGAAGAGGTTGAAGTCGAAGAAGAAACAACCGCCAATGCGGATGGCGAAGAAGGCGGCGACGCCCAAGCAGAATCCATTGTCATCGGTGGTGTAAAAGTAAACATTCAGCGCTACAAAGGTTTGGGAGAAATGAACCCAGACCAGCTCTGGGAAACCACTATGAATCCAGAAAAGCGTTTGATGAAACAAGTGACCGTGGATGATGCCGAATTGGCCAACGAAACATTTGAAATCCTAATGGGTGAAGATGTAGAACAACGCAAAAAATTCATCCAAACCAACGCAAAATCTGTAAGTAATTTGGATGTGTAAAATAGCTATTGACGAAAGTAGCTATTTGTGCTAAGATATACGCATAAATAATTTAAAACGGCCCTTCAAAGGCTGTTTTAAAAACCTTAAAAAATATATCCGCTAAAGCGATATATTCTCATTCACTCGGAAATGAAAAACTACATTTTTCATTTCTCTCATTCATTTCGAATATGCAAATATTTTCCGCGATCAAAAACTACTTCGTCAGCTCATACGCTGAAATGAAGAAGGTTTCCTGGCCAACTAAAAAACAAACTATTAACTACAGTTTGTTAGTTATTGGTCTTTCAATTGGTATGGCGGTGTTTTTCGCTGTCTTAGACTATGTCTTCAACCTTGGTATCGCCGAGCTCATTACTCGCTAAGCCCAATATAATTTTAAAACAATATGGCAAAACAAACACTTAATCTTGGGCGACGCTGGTATGTGCTACACACCTACTCCGGTTACGAAGAAAATGTAAAACACAACCTCGAACAACGTGTCGAATCTTTTGACATGCGCGATAAGATTTTTGGAATAATCGTTCCCAAAGAAAAAAGAATTAAAATCAAAAACGGCAAACGTACCACGGTGGAAGAAAAAATCTTCCCGGGTTACGTCTTGGTAGAAATGATCGTTACTGATGATTCTTGGTACGTAGTGCGTAACACGCCAAACGTTACTGGTTTCGTTGGTTCCGGTACTACCCCAACTCCGATTGACCAAAAAGAAGTTGACCAACTTTTGAAACGGGTTAACTCGGCTGAGCCACAACACAAGATTGATATCAACATTGGCGACATTGTACGCATCTCTGACGGCCCATTCAAGAACTTTGAAGGCAAGGTTTCTGCCGTTGATGCTGAACGCAGCAAGATCAAAGTCATGGTCACTATGTTCGGTCGTGAGACCCCAGTGGAATTAGACGCTTTACAAGTTAAGAAAATTTAGGTAGTATGTTAAACGCGACTGGTATCGAGTTAATCGGTACGCTTCTCAGGCGCATTAAATAATAATATATGGCAAAAAAACTATTAACTCAAATCAAATTACAGATCGTTGGTGGCGCCGCTAATCCAGCTCCTCCAGTCGGTCCAGCCCTTGGTCAACACGGTTTGAACATCCAGGGTTTCTGTAAGGAATTCAACGACAAGACCCAAGACAAAAAAGGTGATGTCGTACCAGTAATCATCAACGTTTACGCCGACCGCACTTTTGACTTCGTTATGAAGACGGCTCCAACTGCTGAGCTCATCAAGAAAGCGGCTAAGATCCAAAAAGGTTCTGCTAAACCTTTGCAAGAAAAGGTTGGCAAAATCACCAAGGCCCAAGTCAAAGAAATCGCCGAAAAGAAAATGACTGACTTGAACGCCAAGGATTTAGGCGGTGCAATGAGAATGGTGGAGGGTACTGCTAAACAGATGGGTGTGACGATTGAAGGATAAAAAAACAAAAAAACACTCCGATTTAAGTCGGAGTGTTTTATTTTATCTCTTTTTCACTTTCAAATCCTCGCCGCTTTCTACAAATTTTGCAAAAAACGGGGAAGGGATTTGAAGGTGAAGCCCTTCAGAAGGTGGGGGGAATAAATACCCCGAAGAGGGAGAGGGCGAACGAGGCAAGACGGCACAATCCATAGGAAAGCCCGTAACCGACAGCACCGCTAACGATAGCGACGATGGCGGTAACCACGACCACCACGATCGTCGCAACAGTAGAGAAACCTGCCCACCACACGAAACTGTGCCGACGAGGCTGTCCGCCCAATCTGGTGGCATGACGAGCCAGGCCAACCACGATACCACAGATGGACAGAACCACCCAGAATGCCACGACCCCCACAATTGCGAAAGTCATCGCAGTTGACCAGCAGAGCATGGTTTCCATGATTAACTCCTCGAGACAAGAGATGATAGTATACAAACACAAAAAACACCATTTTGTCAAGATTGCAAATACCAAGGAAACAAAAAACCGGCCATAAGACCGGTTGCGAACAAAAAAACAAACTAACCCAGACAACTGGCTATGTCTTGTTTAATTTTTTCGTACTCTGCTTTATCTTTTAAACCATAGTTTACTTGGGTATAACCAAAAGTTAATTTTTGCAGAAAACTCATTGGCTTCTCGGCCAGTTTCTTTAATTCTTTTTTTGTCTCCTCACCAAGCTGATAACGATCCAACATTCTTCTTATCGCCACTGCATGATCTACACCATTTCCATGTTGCAACGCTGCCGAAGAAGACATTAGAAAAATAAACAAATCCCGTGCCTGCCTCTCTGGTACTGGCACTTTGGGACTATATTCCGTCTCCGGATCGCAAATATGAACATTCTGATCCTTATCGATAATCATATTGGGCAAATTCAGTTCACCCCACTGTACCCCTTGAGTATGCATTGCTTTAGTTTGATCAACAACTTTGTCCAACACCCCCATCAAACCATCCGCATCCATGTCTTTAGCAAAATCACACTCACCATAATCTTTAATTAACGAACGATTGGCAAACAAATCATATAAGTTAACATTGGGGAGATAATCCATCACTATTGTATTAGGATCGCTGTTGTTAATAGTGGGGATCTGACTACGACGCTCGAAAGTTTCTTTCCATTTTATTGAATCGGCTTTTTTAATTTTCCTACCACTCAAAGTCTTAAAAATATTATCAAATTTTCTATGAATCCAAGAGGTTGGGTAGTTGAAAACTACAAATAATTTCCGGCCGCTTTCTAAAGTAACGATTTTAGTTTGTGTGCTATAACTATGAACATGACAATCATATTCAGCCGCCGTGTTATTTCCTTTAATTATCGCCGGCGCACGAAAACCAACTTCTTTTTTAAGATCTTTAATTTTTCCTTCCAACTCACCCTGCTCCTTGGTTGTTAAAACTGCCCCAGAAATGGTGGCTGGGCTTTCTGGACCTAAAATAGCTGCGCGCACCTCCTCTATGCGATCTTTAATGTCCGCTTGCTTTCCTTCCCCAACACCACGTAATTCCGCGATCTTTGGTCCAAAATCTGGACCACCATCTTCTACCTTTTGTGGAGCTTTGTCTTTTCCTCTCTCCGTTGGATGTCCAAGCGGGTCCCTGTCTAAAGTGTCCATATAAAAAAATTATTGTATAAACATGGCGTCACCAAAACTATAGAAGCGATATTTTGCTTCTACTGCTTTTTGGTAACACTCTAATGTGAATTCCCTACTCCCTACAAATGCTGATACCAGCATTATCAACGTGGACTCAGGTAAATGAAAATTAGTAATCAACGCATCCACCACTTTAAATTCAAACCCGGGTGTAATAAAAATATTAATATCACCACTAAATGCTTCCAGTCGCCCACGTTTAGCAAAAATTCCTTCCAACGATCGCACGGCGGTTGTTCCCACTACGACCACTCGCCTACCTTGCGCTTTAGCCGTGTTTATCAGCTGTGCATTTTTATCTGTCAGTTCCACCCACTCTGGATGCATTTTGTGTTCTTCCACCTTTTCGGTCTTCACCGGCAAAAATGTTCCCAAACCAACATGCAAAGTAACTTCGGCAAATTCGACTCCTTGGTTTTTTAATTGCTCAATCAATTCCGGAGTAAAATGAAAACCAGCTGTTGGTGCCGCTACCGACCCTTCCTCTTTTGCATACACCGTTTGATAGCGTTCGTCCAAATTCAATCCGATCGCTTTACCACTCATCTCTTTGATATATGGTGGCGTTGGCACCTCGCCATATTTATTCGCCTTAGCCCGCACAGTCATATCATCATCTTTAAATTGCACCAGAACAGTGCCGTCTTCTTCTTTGGTAATCACCTCGGCAAAAAAGTCTTCCGCAAAAACAACCTTCATTCCCAAACGTAATTTCTTCCCCGGCTTCGCCAACACCTTCCACACCCCAAAATTTTCCATTGGTCTAACCAAAAATATTTCAACACTTGGTGTATTAAAAATTCTATCCGTTAAATCTTTGCCTTTTATCTCCAACACTTCTTCGTCTAAAAGTAACACTCCCTTTAATCGCGCCTTAAGCACTTTCGAATTGTTCCACACCAACAGATCGCCGGGACGTAGATATTCACCGATATTAAAAAACTGGCGATGATTAACTTCTCTCGTTGTGCGATTAATCACCATTAGACGCGACTGATCACGTCGCTCGGCTGGCGTTTGGGCGATTAGTTCTTTGGGTAAATTGTAATCAAAATCGGAAGTTAACATATTTTAACGTAAATATTTCGCCACGTTAACATTGTGCTCTTCCAGTGTCTTCGCGTAATGCATCACTCCGTCGGTGCCACTCATAAAATACCAGTAATCATTTTTTGTTGGGTAAAGTGTCGCATTGATTGCTTTTAAACTCGGATTACCAATTGGACCAAGTGGTAGGCCAGGATATTTATAGGTATTATAAAAAGAATCTATTTGACGATCCTCTGCATTGACGGCTGGGTCATTTTTACCGGTAACATAATTCACAGTTGCACACGATTGCAGTGCCCAGTTTTTTTGCAGACGTCTCCAAAAAATATCTGCCACCAATTTCATATCTTCCGCCGATGCCGCCTCCCGCTCTACTACCGATGCCATGGTTAAAATATCAAACCACGTTTTTTTCTGTGCAACGGCTTCAGTGCGCATTTCAGGAATAATTTTGTCATCTAAAACAGAAAATATTTTTTTGATAATTTCTTCTGGCTTGGCGTCAGCATAAACACGATAGGTTTCTGGTAAAAAATATCCTTCATATGAGACACTGCTGGATTTGTCCGTAAACAATTCAGCCAAAGTCCCGGTCGCTGTCCAGTCCAAAACCGGCGAAACAGTTTTTACCGCACGATAATTTTTTGCCGGCTCACCCACCAATGCATATAGCTCATCTTCGTTTTTAATCAACCCTTTTTTAACCCAATCAGTAGCAATCTGGCGCAAATTCCACCCGGGGATAATAGTGATGTTTATCTCTGGACGTGGTGGCAATGGAACATATTTTGGCCGACTAAAATGACGGTAACCAAAAATACCCAATACTGCCAATATGATTATTGCGATTAAAAATGTGTTTATTTTTTGGATATTCATTCGATTGTTGGAGGATTAAACTTTTCTTCCGCACGATAATATTTCTCTAGTGTGTCTGTCGGAAACCATTGCCCATTGTGACAACAGGAAAAAATTACACCACTCGGAGATAGTTTTTCAAAACAATCACGCTCGATCATACAAAAACCTTCTGGCAACATTTCCAAAACGTCTTTCTCCATTACATATCCGCCAGCGTTATTTAAATTTGATGGCGCCTCTTCCACCTTAGGTTTTTCGATAAACCGCTTAATCTTCTCCCCTTCTAATTCAGCAATACCAAATTGCGTTACATCCTCCACCGGAAAAAGTGCCAGGGTAATTTTGGCTGGATTGCGTTCATGTGTTGCAATTAATTCCGTCCAGTCAAAATCCGCCAAATTATCACCATTAATTACCAAAAATTTTTCGTTAATATTTTCTGCCGCTTTACGAATCGCACCACCCGTTCCTAGCGGAGCATCCTCAATACAATATTCAATATTCATCCCCCATTTACTACCATCACCAAAATATTCTTTAATCAATTCCGCACGATAGCCAATCGAAAGAATAACATCGGTGATACCATGTTTTTTAAAATTTAATAAAGCGTGCTCGATAATTGGCTTACCCTTAATTGTTAAAAGTGGTTTGGGAATATTTTCCGTTAATGGTCGTAAACGTGTTCCTAAACCACCTGCTAGAATGATTGCTTTCATAGATCAATAACAATACGTAACCAAAACATTATCACCGTCACCAAACCTGCCAAGGACAACCCGCCAACAATATCAAAAGGATAGTGGACGCCGGCATACACTCGCCCCCAACCAACCCATAATGCCATTGGCAACAACATCCAGGCTCCCGGCAAACCCAAAAGTAACGCCAGAAACAAAAGTAAGAAGGCAGAAAACGCATGATCGGACGGAAATGACTTCCAACTACTCAAGGGATAGAACAAAAGATGGCTTTCCGGGTGTTTCACATGCGGACGAGACTCCTTTACAATCATACCGATCAACAAACTGAGCATTATCCCCATTGCCCACGCACTACCCAAAATCATCACTCCAATGAACATCGCTTTGCGATCAGGCATGCGTACCATCCACATTCCAACCAAAAACCAAGCGGTCATACCAAAAATCACCCACTCCGCTCCCGCGCGACCAAAGGCGTCAAACCAGCGATTTTTCCCGACCAAACTGTTAATTTTCAAAAAAAGACGTGTGTTCCAGTCCATAGGATATATAATGGATATATCTTAACAAAAAGCAGGCTTAATGGCAACTAGGCCAAAACCTTGAATTTTTCTGACTTAATGGTATAATTCCCCCCATCAATATGCGCCCATAGCTCAGGGGTTAGAGCACCGCCCTTATAAGGCGGGGGTCGATGGTTCGAAGCCATCTGGGCGCACTATGAAAAAACCAATCCCCAACCCAAAAGACATGCCGAAGACACCGATCCAACGGTTAGATGTTTTTTTAACCGAAACACTAAAAATCACCCGCTCCCAAGCACAAAAGATGTTGGAACGTGGAGAAGTTTTGGTAAACGGTGAACCACCATTTAAAACCGGCCAGAAAATCGGTCCAAAGGACAAAGTTACTTTTATTAAACCCGCCCCCAAGAAAGACGACAACGAAAGAAAAAAAGTGATCGCCGAAAGAACAAAAAAATTCACTTTTAAAGATCTAACTATCACCAAAAAAACTCCCGACTATTTTATCGTTGAAAAACCAACCGGGATGCTCACCCACTCTACTTTAAAAAATGAACCTGACTCGTTGGCAGAATTAATGGCCAAAAAATTTCCCGAAATAAAAAACGTGGGCGACGATCCTGCTCGTCCTGGTATTGTCCATCGTTTAGATAAAGAGGCCTCCGGTTTATTGGTTGTTGCCCGCACACAGAAAATGTTTGAACATTTAAAGGAACAGTTTAAAAAACGTACTATCCAAAAAGAATACCTTGTCTTGGTGCACGACAAAGTTGCTAAAGATTGGGCAGAGATAAACTTCCGCATCGAACGCTCCGAAAATGCCGACCGCATGGCTGCTCGTCCCACATTAGAAAAAGGCCAACCATCCGAGGCCGGCAAAGAAGCCCTCACCGAATTTTGGGTGGAAAAAAGATTTGTTAACTTCACACTTCTACGCGTAAACATCCACACCGGTCGCATGCACCAAATCCGTGCACATATGTTGGCGTACGATCACCCAGTAGTTGGCGACCCACTATATTTCCAAAAGAAACAAAAACGCACCTGGGACATCCGTTTGGGTCGACTGTTTTTGCATTGCAATAAAATTGCCTTTGAGGATTTAAATGGCAAAACGGTTAGTGCCGAATCACCTTTACCTGAACCACTAGAAAATTTCCTTAAAACTTTGGCGTAGTATGAAAGCTGCCCAAAAAAATCCAATTATAATAATTAGCGGCCCCGCTGGTGTAGGCAAAACTACTGTCGCTAAAGCATTGCAACGCGATTATTCCAACTTAGAAACCAGCGTCACCTATACCACCCGCCAACCCCGTCTTGAAGCCCCAGAAGATAAAAAAATATATTACATTACTATTCCGGAATTCGAAAAAATGATTGTCCAAGATGAATTTTTAGAATGGGCAAAAGTACATGGCCAATATTACGGCACACACAAAAACAAAACTTTGGAAAAATTAAAGAACCATCCGGTAATTTTTAACCTTGATGTTCAGGGCGCAAAACAAATTATGGAGAAGATTACTGACCACCCCTTGGTTAGCATTTTCCTTGTACCAGAATCAATTGAACAAATCAAAGAACGGATAATCAAACGTGGTCACTCTGATCCGGACGATCTCGCCCGACGTCTCGAGTCGGCTGAAAAAGAGCTAAAAACACAGAACATCTATCAGCACCAAATAGTGAACAGTGAAGGCAGAGTACAAGAAACGATTGCTACAATAAAGAAAATCCTCACCCCATATTTAACCCAAAAAACCTCCATATTTAGCCAAATTCGCACATTTCTGCATTTTTAATTACGACACCTTGACAAAAAACAGAAAATTGGCTAAAATATGGCAACAATCAATACTTAATTGAAATTTATGACCGAAACAAAAGACAACCAAATTTACAAACCTGGCATGTTGGTAAGAGTTCACCAGAAAATTAAAGAAACCAACACTAAGGGTGAGGAGAAAGAACGTATCCAGATTTTCGAAGGAACCATCATCGCCGCTAAACACGGACAAGAGATTGGTGCCACCATCACTGTATACAAAGTTTCTGAAGGCGTCGGTGTAGAAAAAATCTACCCAATCCATTCGCCGGTGGTCGCTAAGATCGAAATCGTCAAAGCGTTCCGTGTCCGTCGTGCCAAGCTTGGACATTTGCGTGATCGCAAGTTCAAACGCAAGTTGAAGGAAGTTAAGAAGGCAAAAGTGGAAGTAAAGAAATAATTAAACTAAAAAATCCGGCCTTGTTGGTCGGATTTTTTTATTTCTTTTGGGTCTTACATTTTAAAAATATTTTATCTCGGAGCCGCGGTCGCTGTGACGCTCCCTAGGCTCCTCAATAAAAATTTTTAAAAATGTAGATACTACCTTACTACTCTTATAAATACTTTCCCGTCTGGGTTTTTTTGTTTTTCTTGATGTCAGCTGGCGTGCCTTCGGCAATTAATTGACCGCCGCCTTTGCCTCCCTCTGGGCCGAGTTCGATTACCCAATCGGAGTAGTTGATTACATCTACGTTGTGTTCGATTACCAAAACGGTATTCCCCTTCTCTACCAATCGCTGTAACACACCCAAAAGATTTTGAATATCGGCAAAATGTAAACCAGTGGTTGGCTCATCTAAAATATACAAAGTCTTGCCCGTAGCTGAACGCACCAACTCTGTCGCTAATTTTATTCTTTGCGCCTCACCACCCGACAATGTGGTCGCTGGCTGACCAAGGCGTAAATAACTCAAACCCACTGCTCGGAGCAGATCCAGTTTGTCGGCCAAAGCTGGCACATCATGAAAAAATTTGTATGCTTCTTCCACTGTCATCTGCAAAACATCGGCGATATTTTTGTTGTGATGATGCACCTCTAACGCTTCTTGGTTATAGCGCGAACCATTACATTCGTTACACACTACAAACACATCCGCTAAAAATTGCATCGGGATACGAACATAACCCTCACCGGCACAAGCCTCACATCGTCCACCACCTTTAACATTGAAACTAAACTTACCCGCATCATACCCGCGTAAGCGCGCCTCTTGCAAATTGGAAAACAGATCACGGATTAAAGTAAAGATACCGGTATAGGTAGCAGGATTAGAACGTGGAGTCCGACCAATTGGTGCCTGATCTACAGCGATAACCTTATCAATATTGTCCATTCCTTTTATCTCTTTGTGTTCGCCCGGTTCGTCTTTGGCACGATAAAACTTCTTGAGCAAGGCTTTAGACAAAACCTCACCAATCAGAGTAGATTTACCTGAACCAGAAACACCAGTAACACAAACCAATTTGCCGAGCGGAATACCGACAGTAATATTTTTTAAATTAAACGCTTTCGCCCCCACAATCGTCAAACTGTTTTTGTTTGGCTTTTTCAACTCACCTGCTAAATTCTTCTTACTGACCGGAGCTTTTTCCAAAGTAATTTTTTCTTGACCAGACAAAAACAGACCAGTTAAGGATGATTTATTTTTCTTCACCTCCGCCACCGTACCCGCCGCAATGATTTCTCCGCCATACACGCCCGCCCCTGGACCAACGTCGATTAGATAGTCGGCCGCTTCCATCATCGCCGCATCGTGCTCCACCACAATTACTGAATTACCCAAATCACGTAAAAACTTTAATGTTCCAATTAACTGCTGGTTGTCACGGGGATGCAAACCCATCGAGGGTTCGTCCAATACATATATCACACCAGTTAAACCCGAAGACAACTGCGAAGACAACCGTACGCGTGTAATCTCACCACCAGACAAAGTATTTAGTGATCGGTCTAAACTTAAATATTCCAAACCTACTTTTTCTAGATTAGTTAAACGTGGTAATAATTCTTTAACAATCGGCGTAACGATCACTGATTTAGCTTTGTCTACACCAATTTTTTTCAACACTACCTGATTTTCCGCCACACTCATACCAGACAAATCAGCGATACTGTATCCACCCAACTTTACCGCCAAAGATTCCGGACGTAACCGTTTGCCTTTACATTCTGGACACACCATCTCACGCATATATTGTTCTACTTCTTTGCGCACATAATCAGAGGTAGTCTGCAAATGACGCTCACGCAAATCATTTACCACACCAACAAAAGGAGCCGTTTTGTTTTCTATCGTATACACTTCCTTGCCCGTACCATACAAAATGGTCTCACGCACATTTTCGGGTAAATTGTCCCAAGCAATATTTAAAGAAAAATGGTGCTTCTCAGCCACTACTGCCAACATCTTTTGATACCAAACTTGATTGCCGGTAATGCGAGTCCAGGGTTGAACTGCGCCTTCAGCCAAAGTTAAGCGTGGATTAGGGATAACCAAATTCACATCTACTTCCATGGTTAGACCTAAACCCGTACAACGCGGACAAGCACCATATGGACTATTAAAACTAAAACTACGCACATCCAATACTGGCAAAGTACGATCACATTTCGGACACAAACCAACAGTGGAAAAAAATTCTTCTGTTGTATTGTTTTTAGCAATCAAAAGACCGTTGCTAAATTCAAGTGCCAGATCAACTAATTTTGTCGGATTATCTTTTTTAATATCCTCAATCTTACCAACCATCACCGCAATATCATGAATTACTCCAGGTTTAAATGAGCGCTTGGCGAACTCCGGCAATTTCATCACTTCACCATTAATCATCACCCATTCATATCCCGATTTTTCAATCTTGTCCAAAATTACTCGTTGCTCAACCTGACCACAACGCACCAGTGGAGAAAATATTGACACCGCCCCGCGCCGTGCCATCTTGCGCACATTCTCTGAAATTTCACCGGGAGTATTCGCCAAAACCCGCACCTTACATTCCGGACAATATTGTTCACCGGCGCGCGCAAAAAGTAAACGCAAATAATCGTAAATTTCTGTTACGGTTCCAACCGTCGAACGTGGATTTTGCGAAAATACTTTTTGATCAATGGCGATCGTCGGTGACAACCCATCAATTCCATCCACATCCGGCTTGTCGCGCATTTCCATGAACTGGCGTGCATAGGCCGAGAGTGATTCAGCATAACGACGCTGTCCTTCAGCGTAGATAGTATCAAATGCCAAAGAAGATTTCCCAGAACCAGACAAACCCGTGATTACCACGAGTTTGTTTTTTGGAATTTCGATGTTTACGTTTTTCAAATTGTGGACGCGCGCGCCACGAATAACAATTTTATCTGGCATAGTTAATCTTATTTAAACAAATAATCATAGACTTTATAGTCAGCGCTCTCATCCATATCATAAATTTTTTCTGCGTCAACATTTGCTAACATACCCGATGGATCTTTTAGCTTCTCAAGCGAAATAAAATATTTTTTATTGATTTTATCAGCGTTCTTTAAAAAGAAACCCTGATCACCCAGATCGACAACTGACCCATTATCAAAACCAACTAAGTGCGCCTCGTCTTTAGGGTCCCAGTTTTCATTCATCTCAAACATCAAGACAAAACCCCGTAATCCTTTATGGCTGCCAGCACAACGCTTAGCCGCTTCATCCAAATCAGCCACATCAGCATCAATTAGATAGGTCTGATTTTTATCATCAATCTTACCGCCATAATCACCATTACTCACATCTGTTGTATCTCTGTCCTCACAAACTGCCCATAACTCTGATTCACCCACATTTATTGCTGGATAATCCCAAGTTTCAAGCTTTAAACCTTCAAGAGGGTGAATTTCTTTCTCAAGAGAATTATAAGCAACCTTACCTCCAATCAAACCAGCACGACAAACATACAAATTTTTCGTCGGCTGTTTGTAGTCTGGAGCACAGAGTTGCATCTTGCTATCACTCCTCGGTTCACAAAAATCCCCCACACAAGTATTGCCCCCACTGTTTTTTACATAAAATTGCCTGCCGCAGGCGAATTCTTTCGTTCGACTAAAAGTTAAATCGAAGGAGGCGGTCTTATATTTATCTTTATCAACTAATTCCCCTGGCTCAGCAGCAAAAGCAAAGCTAGTAGAAGACGGGATTTTACTACAATAGTCCGGCACTATAGAACTAGATCGCACCATAAACGTCTGTGGCAACCGCAAATTCACCAACGCCGGATTGATTGTGCTTAAAATCACATAGGAAAGATACGCGATCAGTAAACCAATCAACGCCCCGCCAATACGTTTCTTTGCGCTACTAATCGCCTCACTGCTCCCAGCGGAAGTCACCCATTGCACCCCAGCGATAATTATCATAATCGCCGCCAAAATGCCGACCACACTAATAATGTAGTTGTAATTTACAAAAAGAAACTCACCAATATCTTTAAACGTTGTCTGTCCGCCAAATTTAATTTGTGTTTCTGTCACTCCGGCCGGCAAACATTTTCCCCATCCCGTCTTATTACACGGCTCCTCCCCCTGCAGCCAACCACCCTCCAAAACTTGTTGTGTAGCATCCGGATTAAATTGTTTTCTGGCTGCAACACAAGCTTCCTTTTCCCAACAAATTGGATTAAACTCGGGAATCAATTCGGTGTCCGCAGCGCGCACAGAAAAAACAGGCAGGAGCAGCGCTCCTAACAGTAATACAAAAAAAATTCGCTTCATACTATTTGCTTAATTTAGAAAAAAACGCTTCCCACGCTTCCCACGGCACCACACCTTCAATCTTTTCACCATTTACAAAGAATGTCGGCGTGCCATTCACACCCAATTTAAACCCATCGGCATAGTCACGATTTATTTCCGTCACCATCGTTTGGTTATTAAAACAGTCGGTCAATTTTTTGTAATCCAACCCCGTCAGACCCGCTACTTCCTTTAGATCATTAGCAGAAATATTCTCGGGCAAACTATCCTGATTTGTATACAACCAATCATGCACTGGCCAAAACAACCCTTGATTGTAAGCACAACCGGCCAACTCTGCCATTTTGTTGGCCCCTGGATGCAATGACTCCACGGGAAAATCACGCACAATCAATTTTATTTTTTGCCCATATTTTGCCAGCACTCGTTTCATAATCGGCAAAGCTGTTTTACAATTTGGACATTTAAAATCAACAAACTCCACAATCACAATCTCAGCATTGGCATTCCCTAAAAATGGATCGTCAGTAGTTTCAATTTCAGTGCGCTTAACAAATGCCGGGCCAGTATTACTGCCTGAAGCACTAAATTCACCATATATTTTTTGCGTCAGTGCCGCTCCACGCCCCGCCTTAATCTCACGCCAGTAATAAAATGTCAGACCACCAAAACCCAAAATACCCGCCACCACCAACGCCCCCAACCCAACCAAAGCCACTTTCCAACCACTGTGATACCAATGTTTGACAGGAAAAGGTTGATTTTGCATATGTATAGTAATAGTTAGACAAGCATAGTATACCATAAAAAGGTTTTTTGCAATACCCTACCTTTGAACAGCAATTGACAAAAATCCACCAAAATGGTATCATACTAACTACTTAAAACCCTATGACTCAAACTATTTTCAACATCTTACAAATTATACTCGCTGTTATCATGATTTTGATTGTTTTGATCCAACAAAAAGGCACTGGCCTCAGTGGTGTTTTTGGTGGCTCTTCTAATGTCTACAGCACCAAACGCGGAATTGATAAAATTCTTCATTACTCTACTATTGTAGTGTCCATCCTCTTCTTCGTTCTTTCTTTGCTTCGTTTAGTTTTCTAAAAAACCCAAATACAGGGTGTTGTAATTTACTCCCATGAATTGGAAAGTACTCTTGTCACGCTTTAAAAAACCGGACCACACTGTTGTCCGGAAGAATTTGGATAGCAAACTGATTCGTAAAGCTAACTTACATCAGTTACCAAAATTTTCACAATTAAAATATTTGGGACAATTTTTGAATGCCTCTGAAAAGAAAATAGTTCTTGGTGGTCTAATTGTTTCTCTTGTCGGGCTACTTGGTTGGACCACCGTCTTTTTGGCTCGTCACTACGAACGCGCTCCAAAAACGGGCGGTGAATATATTGAAGGTCTGGTCGGACAACCAAAATATATCAACCCAATTTTTTCCACTACCAACGATGTCGATGCCGACATTGTCGGATTGGTTTACGCTGGCTTGTTCAAATATGGCAAAAATGGAACTATCGAACCAGAGTTGGCAGAAAGTTACAAGTTAAGTGCTGATAAAAAAACTTATACTATAAAATTAAAACCAAATTTAAAATGGCCTGATAGCCAACCGATCACCAGTCAGGATATTTCTTACACTTTTGAAACGATCCAAAACCCCGAGGTTGGTAGTCCACTATTCGCTGCTGTACAAGGAGTAAAGATCGAAGTCACTGGCGAGTTAACAATAAATTTTACTTTAAAAGAATCCTTCTCCCCTTTCTTGGGAGTCTTAACTACTGGTATATTGCCGAGCCATCTTTGGTCTGATACACCAGCGGCCAGTATAAAATTGGCTAAATTAAATTCCCAACCAGTAGGAGCAGGTGCTTGGAAATTTTCTAAATTAGTAAAAGATGAGGGTGGAAATATTCAAACCATCACCCTAGTACCAAACGATTTATACTACAACACTCGCCCTTATTTAAAAAATCTTACTTTCAAATTTTATAACAACTACACTGAAGCGATTAACGGCCTGCGCGGACAGACAATTAATAGTATCGCCTTTGTCCCGCAAAAATTAAAAGATAAAGTCGGTGGAAAAAATATCTCGCTTTACGATTTTACTTTACCCCAATACAGCGCCATTTTTTTCAACACCAACCAGTCATCTGAATTAAAAGACAAAGATTTACGTCTGGCTTTAAATTTAGCAATCGATAAGGAAAGAGTTATTCGTGAAGCATTAGACGGTGCCGGTATCACCATTGATTCCCCGATTCTACCCGGTATGCTTGGTTATGACGCCACGATTAAGGATGCAGATTTCAACCCAGAATTAGCCAATAAAACATTGGACAAAAAATGGACGCGCATCCAACCGGAAGAATATTTTACAATCAAACAAACAGCCGAATTAAAAAAATATCAAGTCGAAATCGATGAGGTAAAAAAGAACGCCAGTTCCACTCCGGAGATGGTTTCATCTACAATAGAACGTATCAACAACGAAACAAAAAGTACTGTGCGCCAAACCATGGACGCCGGCCAAACATTCTACCGCAAAGACAGCAAAGGTAACGTCCTTTCTTTAACCATCACCACTGCCGACACTCCCGAATATTTGAAAACCGCTCAAACGGTCGCCACATTTTGGCGCGCACTAGGTGTACAAACTACCATTCAATCACTTAGTGGCTATCAATTAAACAAAGATATTGTGCGCGATCGCAACTACCAGATTTTCATCTACGGCGAAATCGTCGGCGCTGATCCTGATCCATTTTCTTTTTGGCATTCTTCACAAGGAGACTACCCTGGTATGAATTTAGCAATGTTCTCCAATCGTGATGCCGATAAGATTTTGGAAGAAGCCCGCACTACTTTTGCTGATGCTGAACGAGTGAAATTGTACAAAAAATTTCAAGATATCTTAGTCAAAGAAATTCCCGCGATTTTCCTTTACACCCCTAAACATTTAATGGCTATTGGCCAAGATATTAAAGGAGTAAAAATTGAAAATCCGGCAACTCCCGCAAATCGTTTCCAATATTTAAACGAGTGGTACACCAAAACCACTTGGCGTTGGAAAAGCAACTAACACACATCTTGGGCAAGTGGCGGAATTGGTATACGCGTACGTCTCAGAAGCGTATGGGGAAACCCACAGGAGTTCGACTCTCCTCTTGCCCACAAATTTATCTCTCCTCTAGTCGAAATGAGGGAAAAACTTCTTTTAATTTATTGTGAAATTTGTGTGTTTGGTATTTTTTGAGCGGGTTATGAAGCCCACGGCTTCATCCTTTCATCCTCGCGGATGAAAAAAGCGAAAAAATTACCAAACGCACAAATTTCACATCACATATTTAATTTATGATTACAACTAATACGCGACGTGAGCCACGAAAATTCGTGCCCCGTCAAAATCCCCGCGCCCCACATGGACGCAACAATTATCAACCTTCGTTTTCTCGCTTTCGCAACGACGACACCAAACTAAAAGTTATGGTCGTCGGCGGACTAGAAGAAGTTGGTCGCAACTGCACATTCCTGGAATATGGTAATGATATCATCATTATCGATATGGGTCTGCAGTTTCCCGAGGAAGACATGCCTGGAATCGATTACATCATTCCAAACATGAGTTATCTCAAAGGAAAAGAAAAAAACATCCGTGGCGTTATCATTACCCACGCTCACTACGACCACATCGGCGGTATTCCCCATCTTATCCCAATGCTCGGCTATCCTCCAATCTATGGTTTGCCTTTGACAAACGCCATTATCAAGAAAAGACAGGAGGATTACAAAGGTTTAAAGCCACTTAATATTCACAATGTAAAAATTGATGACAAATTAAGATTGGGAAGTTTCGAGGTGGAATTTTTCCATTTGAACCATAACATTCCCGATACAATGGGTATCGTAGTAAACACTCCAGAAGGAACAATCGTTCATACAGGTGATTGGAAGTTTGATTATCAACCAGTAGCGGGTGATCAACCAGCCGACCTACAGCGCATTGCTCAAATTGGCGCAAAGGGCGTAATGGCACTCTTGACCGATTCCACCAATGCATCACAGCCTGGTCACCAAATGTCCGAATCAGAAATCGGTACAAATATGGACGACATTATCGGCAAAGCTCCCGGTCGTTTGATTATCGGCACTTTTGCCTCTCTACTGTCTCGTATCAAACAAATCGTAGACATCGCCGAAAAAACAGGTAAGGTGGTAGCGCTCGATGGTTTTTCAATGAAAGGCAATGTGGAAATCGCCAAAGAATTGGGCTACATGAAATTTAATCCTCATACTTTTGTCGACCTGACCCGAGTAAAAGATTATCCGGATAACAAGGTGATCATCATCTGTACTGGCGCTCAAGGAGAAAAAAATGCTTCATTAATGCGCATCGCTAATGGCGAACATCGTATTGTCACTTTAAACTCTGGCGACACTGTCGTTTTCTCTTCTTCGGTGATCCCAGGCAACGAACGCACAGTTCAACGCTTGAAAGATACGCTGTTTAGAAAGGGTGCTAATGTTATCCATTATCAAATGATGGACGTACATGCTGGTGGCCACGCTAAAGCTGACGATGTGAAGTTGATGATTCGTCTTTTGAATCCAAAATATTTTGTGCCAATTGAAGGCAACCACTATTTACTTCATTACAACGCACGCGTTGCCGAATCGATTGGGTTTGATAAAGAAAAAATCTTTATCGCCGACAATGGCCAAGTAATGGAATTCAAATCCGGTGTAGGTAAATTAACTAAAGAAAAAGTTCCTTCCGATTATGTATTCGTTGATGGCTTGGGTGTATCCGACGAAACCAATGTGGTTTTGCGTGATCGCCAAGTGTTGGCCGAAGACGGTATGGTCGTGGTGATTGCCACCGTTGATTCCAAAACTGGAAAATTAATCCAGAACCCCGACATCATTTCTCGTGGCTTTGTTTTCTTAAAAGAACATAAAGAATTGATTGAGGATTTACGTCATCGTGTTAAAAAGATTGTCACTGATTCCGACCCTCTGACTTGGGCGGATACTAATAACATCCGTAACAAGATCCGCGATTACGTTGGCCAATTTCTGTTTACCAAAACCGAAAAACGACCGATGGTGTTGCCAGTGATAATTGAGGTGTAAGAAAAGTGTTAAACAATTCCGAACAGTCGGGGTTGTTTTTAATTAGTAAAAAATGCTATAATTAAAGCGCTTAAATTAACTAAAAAAAAATATGCCCACCACCAAAAAACTCCACGTCGTCTTCTATGGCATTTGGCCAGAGATGAAAGAATACGTTCGCTCCCACATGAGTGGATTTAGTTGTTCGATTATCGAAGAAAAAGATATTACGGAAAAAAATATAAAAAAAGATGCTGATGTGTTGGTGGTATTTGTCGAATCCCCTGTTACTAAAAAAACTATTGAGCAGATGCCTCATTTAAAAATGATCGCCACCATGAGTACTGGCTTTGATCATATCGATGTTAAAGCCGCCAAAGCTCGAAAAATTCCAGTGTGCACCGTCCCCTTCTATGGCGAAAATACCGTTGCTGAACATGCGCTCGCTTTGATTCTCGGATTAACCCGCAAACTTTTCCAATCCGTTAAGAGAGTAAAAGAAGGTGTGTACGATTATCACGGCCTACGCGGAGTTGATCTAAAAGGAAAAACTTTGGGTGTTATTGGTACTGGTCGCATTGGCACCCATCTTGTTCGTATGGCTAAAGGTTTGGAGATGAATGTAATTGGTTATGATCCATATCCTAACAAAGAGATGGCAGAAAAAATGGGTTTTACTTATACCACACTAGACAAACTTTTGGCGAACTCCGATGTCATTAGTTTGCATGTTCCCCTATTCCCTGAGACCTATCATTTGATCAACAAAAAAAATATTAAGAAAATTAAAAAAGGTGCTTACCTGGTCAACACCGCCCGCGGCGGATTAATCGATCCCGAGGCATTGGTTTGGGCATTACAAAAAAACCAAATCGCCGGTGCTGGTTTGGATGTATTAGAGGATGAAGGCTTCGTCCAAGAAGAAGACAAATTTCTTTCCAGCGACTGCACTGAATGTCAGATCAAAACTAATCTGATGAACAACATCATCATCGACCACCCCAACACCATCGTCACTCCGCACAATGCTTTTAATAGTACAGAAGCATTACAAAGGATAATCGATACGACGATCGAGAATGTACGTTCGTTTGCAAAGGGTGAGATTAAAAACGACGCGACAGCACCCAAGCCAAAAAAAAAGTAATCAAAAAAGTACGCAAAACCCCATAAAATATGGGGTTTTTTGATGCTCAACATTGACAAAACCCCAGTTTTATGGTACTATCCCCTTGTTCATTATTGGTAATCGCTCCCAAGTAATTGGGAAGAGGAAAGTCCGAACATCTCCAACGCAAGTTGGGAAAAAGACAGTGGGTAACGCCCACCCCCTAACCTGCAAAGTGTTAGGGCGGGAAAGCGGCACAGAGACAATACTACTTTGTCCGCCGAAGCCTTGGCGAAGGAGGATCCAACCGACCCACCTCCGCTAAAGCTACGGCGGGCAAGGGAAAGGTGAAAAGCGCATGGAGGTTTTGGTTCTAGATCAAAGCTACTATGCCCCATCCACAGCAATGTGGAATGGTGCCAAGCCCTGTCTGATGCAAGAGCAGCCTTGCAACTGGAATATCTGGTTACATGGAAAAGTTCGCTCGCGTTGATTCCGTTGGTAACAACGGGACAAGATAAATGATTACCTCCTGTTAAAAAAGCCAAGGCCAAAAGATACCGAGAAATCCAATACGCGGAAAGTAGCGGTGTAAAATGGTTCGGCTCAACAACAGAAGACAAAATTCGGCTTATAATAATGAAACTAAAAATCCGACCTTAATTGGTCGGATTTTTTGTCAGCATACTTTTTATCCTTTCCCCTTCTCGTTCTACCACGTCTCCGTCTTTCTCCCCGGCATGCGCCTTTACACCGGCGTAGACCGGTGCCCGCTGGTCTAAGTGTAGATCAAACGACCAGTTATCGCCTCGATCTTCTACATACACATGAAACCGCGGATACAACATCGTACGATCGGGATGACGGGTGTAACTTTTAGTGCCACCATGACGATCAATTTTTAAACCATAGCCACAACGACGGATATATTGCTCTGGATCTACGATTTGAATTTTTGGCAATAGGATTTTCATACCTCCACATCCTACCATAATTGGCCAAAAAATCCAATTGACCAAAACTATCCTTTAGCGTAAAATACAAGAAAACATTAAATAAACCTATATTCGCTAAAGCAATATATTCTCATTCACCTCATTCCTAATCGAATATGAAACGCTTTGAACTTATCTTCACTTTCCTTCAACTACCTCTAGATTACCTTGCCATTATCCTTGCCGGCTTTGCCGCCTATGGCTTGCGTTTTTCTAATATTGTCACCTCCATCCGACCGGTAGTTTTTAATCTAGGATGGGAAAAGTATTGGCCGCTTGTCTTGATGGTGGGTGTTGGTTGGTTAATTATCTTTGCCCTAAACGGACTGTATAAAATTGACCCCAACCGCAAATTCGCCGCTGACATTTCCCGCATCTTCATGGCCTGTTCGACCGGCTTTGCTGCCATCACTATTTACGTATTTTTCACTTTACAAAAATTTGATTCCCGCTTTTTGGTTTTAGTGGGTGGAGTTTTGGCGATAGTTTTTGTGATATTCGAACGCATGGCTATCCGTGGTACTAAAGCAATTCTTTACCATTACGGAATCGGACTACGCAGACTTGTCATTGTTGGCAATGAAAATATTTCCCAAATAATCGCCGACTCATTTAAACAAAAAAAATATCTCGGCTATTCCGTAGTTGGTATTTTTAACCACTTTGACGAAGAGACAAAAAAGCAAATTAAAGATCTTCGTCCTGATGAAATGCTTTTAACTGACCCAAAAGCATCTGAAGAAGAATCCCTGCAAGCTGTAGATTTCGCCAACGAAAATCACCTTACTTTCAAATATTCCGCTGACCTTTTTGCCACCATTTCCACCAACATGACAGTATATGCAATTGCCGGCATCCCGATCATTGAACTCCGCCGTGCCCGCATCGGTGCTTGGGGCAGAATCAGCAAACGTTTACTGGATATTATTCTTGGATTGATTTTAATGATCATTCTCTCCCCTGTTTACTTCATCATCGCTCTCGGAATTTTAATCGAAACCGGTCGCCCGATAATCTACAAAAATGAACGTGTAGGACAAAAAGGAAAAAAATTTACTACTTTGAAATTTCGTTCAATGTACCAAAAATATTGTACTGGTACACAATTTGATACACAAAACAAAGCGGCGTTGACTGAAGAAGAAAAACTAATTGCTAATCAAAGTGTGAAAGACGGACCAGTATACAAAATTAAAGATGATCCAAGAGTGACCAAATTTGGCCGCATCATTCGTGCCTGGAGTTTGGATGAATTACCCCAGTTTTGGAATATTGTAAAAGGCGAAATGAGTCTGGTTGGACCACGCCCCCATCAACCCCGCGAAGTGGCGAAATATGAGAAATGGCAAAAGATAGTGATGGTAGCTAAACCTGGTTTAACTGGCATGGCACAAGTTTCTGGACGCAGCAATCTATCCTTCGACGAAGAAGTAAAACTCGACACTTTCTATATCGAAAACTGGTCGCTGTTGTTAGATTTAATTATTTTAATTAAAACACCTTTTATCGTCATCAAACGCAAAGGTGCTTGGTAAAACTATGCGAATCGCCCTAGTACATGATTATCTCGCGCAAGATGGAGGGGCGGAGCGCGTCTTGAAAGCTCTCCAAGAAATTTGGCCTAGTGCGCCAATTTTTGTGTTGTTTCACGATCCCAAGAAAATCAACTACATCCCCACTGAAAAAATTACTGAATCATTTTTAGCAAAAATGCCTTTTATTCGCTCGTCGTTCCCGTGGTACCTATCACTAATGCCGGTGGCCACTGAACGCCATGATCTAAGTAAATTTGACATCGTCATTTCTTCTTCTAGTGTCTTCGCTAAAGGTGTAATCACCCCACCACACGCTTTGCACGTTTCCTACTGCCACACACCCGCCCGCTTCCTCTGGGCAGATGGTCACCACTATTTGTCTGATCTAAAGAGAAGTTGGTTGGTTAAAAAAATCCTACCCATCATAATGCACCGCCTGCGCCTCTGGGACCAAATGAGTACCCAAAGAGTCGATCGATTTATTGCTAATTCCCACACAGTTCGTCAACGTATTTTAAAATATTATCGTCGTGAAAGTGTTGTTATCTACCCGCCCGTGAATATTACCCCATCCTCAGTCAACCGAATTGGACAATATTTTATCGCCGGCGGACGCTTGGTCCCTTACAAACGCCTAGACATTGCCGTTAAAACTTTCAATCGTTTAGGTTGGAATTTAAAGATATTTGGTACTGGACCAGAATTAAATTATCTCAAAAAAATCGCTAAACCAAATATCGAATTTTTAGGAAAAATATCCGAAGAAGAAAAAGCTAATTTGCTTTCTGGCGCACGCGCTTTCATCCACCCGCAACTAGAAGATTTTGGCATCACCCCCATCGAAAGTATGGCCGCCGGCCGTCCCGTTATCGCCTATGGCCAGGGTGGCGCTACTGAAACTGTGCGCCATAATATTACTGGTGTGTTTTTTCCTGAGCAGACTTGGGAATCGCTCTATGAGGCGGTAGTTAAATTTAAACCGTTTGAATGGGACACAGAAAAGATCAAAGAACACGCCACTAAATTTAGCACGGAAAAATTTAAGACGGAAATAAAAAAACAAGTCGAGGACTATTACGAGGAGTTTAAAAAAGGATGGAATCAGTGCCAGTTGATAAAGTAAAAAACAATAAAATAGCCACAGTTACCTAGCGAAGTTTTGCTAAAAAAATAATAAGTTTTTAGTAAAATATCATTGCTTGAGGCCTCGCGGCCGAGTTATGATATTTTACGTAAGAAAACTTATTATTTTTTTCAAAACGTAGCGCGGTAACTGTGGTTATTTTATTGTTTTTTATCAATTAAACCCCAGAAAAGAAGTCACCACCAACGCCACCGTCGCTGCAATAATACCCAAAATCGTTAACCAAGCGATAATATTACCAATCGGCTTGTTGGTATGCTCCCCCATAATCCGCTTGTCATTTATTATCTTCATCACAAAAATCAAGATAAACGGCAATAAAATACCGTTAATATCTTGCGACCAAACCATGATTTTAATCAAAGAAATTCCCGGAATTAAGACCATTAATGCCGGGATAAAAATAGTGAATAAAATAATGCTGTAAAATATTTTTCCATTCTCCCAAGTCGTATCAAATCCTGACTCCCAACCAAAAGCCTCACAAATTGCATAGGCAGTGGCCGTGGGTAAGATAAAAGCACCAAGCATCGAAGCCACAAACAAACCGAAGGCAAATAAAAATTGTGCTAAATCACCCGCTAACGGTCGCAAGGCCTGCGCTACATCTGATACATTATCTATACGAATGCCGTGTTTATATAAAGTAGCAGCCGTACCAATGATGATAAAGAAACTGACAATATTCGTAATAAAGGCACCGATAAACACCTCAACTTTTTCCGTTTTATAGTGTTTAATTTCCAACCCCTTGTCCACGACATATGACTGGATAAAAAACTGCCCCCATGGCGTAATAGTTGTGCCAATTACGGCGATCATCATTAAAAGAAAGGGGGCGTTCCATTCTAATGTCGGCTTAAACATATCTTTCACTGCCGCACCAAAATCTGGGCCGACCACAAACCCGTTAATGATGTAGACGATGTAGAAAAAAGAAAATACCAAAAATATTTTTTGTGTGGTTTTAAACGAGCCTTTGTACAGAATAAACCAAACCACCAAAGCGGAAATCGGAACGGATAAATATTTACTAACCCCAATCAGAGAAAAAGAAGAAGCCACACCGGCAAATTCGGCGGTGACAGTACCGATATTGGCCACCAACATCAACAACATCGCTAACGTTGTCAATCGCACCCCAAAACTTTCACGGATAATACCGGCCAAACCCTGACGCGTAACAATACCAATACGCACGCCCATCTCCTGAGTAACTGCTAAAGCAAAAGTAATTAAAAGCAACACCCACAACATCTTCGTACCAAAGTGGGCACCAGCAATCGAGTAGGTGGTAATTCCACCGGCATCATTATCCGCGTTCGCCGCAATAATACCGGGACCAATCACTCCTAAAAAAAAGACAATTTTGACCCACCAATGACGAAGTTTTCCACGCATATATTTTAAGCTTGTGGCACTAGATGACGCATCACATCATCAATCGTCACCATACCCAACATTCTTTTTTCGTCATCCAACACGACCGCAGTATACAAATCATATTTTGTCATCACCTTGATTACATCTTCAATATCCTGACCCACTCGCAAGATTGAACTACTTGGAAATGTTTTTAACAACTCTTTAATTTTTTTATCTGCATCCGAAACCAACAGCCAACGCAAAGAAATCGCTCCTAAAAATTTATCTTCATCATCCAAGACATAGACATAAAGCACCGAACGCAAAGTTGGGGACAACTTTTTAACTTCCGCCACCGCCTCTTTAACCACCCACTCTGGTCGCACACGAATATACTCTGAAGTCATCAAACCACCCGCGGTATCGTCCTCGTATTTAATCAACTTTTCAATCTTTTTTGCTTTTTGATTTTGCAAGTAAGACAAGAAAATGCGCGCCTCTTCCTTTGGCATCGTTTTCAACAAGTCCACGATTTCATCAGTCGACATTTGACCCAAGATACTGGACATTTTTTCTGGACCCAAATATTTTACCAACACTTTCTGTAGATGGGGATCAACTTCTTCCAACACCTTCGCCGCCGATTTGGCGTCCAAGTTGATAACCAACTGACTACCCGCTTTAACATTCAAATCTTCAATAACATTAGCCAAATCTGCTGGATGCAGACGGTTCAAGTTTTTCGCTGCCGTATCTAGTTTCAAAATACCACGTACTGGTTGCGTGTGACGCCAATCAATCAAATTCACCTTTAACCAATTACCAAAATCTATCCATTCCAAACCCATCCGACGCAACAACCCTTTGGTACTCACATCAATCCCCACAACACTCATTTTTTCCTTAAAAATGTTAAGACGTAAATCATTAACACGCACCAAACGTGCGCCCGCCACATCGACAATCTGCTCATCCATTACATCACGCTTCAAATATACCCAACCACTATCGGTGATTTCCGACGTAGTCGATATTTTTTTGATTGGAGTTTTTAGAAAAATAAAACGCCGGCTAAAATTGCCGACGAAAGAGTATGGTATCAAAATATTATCACCTGTTTCTTTACTTTCTATTACCAAAAACTCTAGAGGTTGATATTCAGAAGCTTTGGAACTAATCAAAATATCTTTTAATCGTCCCACCACTTCATCGGCGCTGTCTTTAACTTTATGATTTAGGAGCTCGCTTAAGTATGGCATAAAAGTATTAGTTAGACGCCAATATTATATACCAAAAAATGAAAAAAAACAATCTAAAATAAAAAAGAAACAACCGAGTGATTGTTTTTTAAATGAGAAAGGCGGTGGGAGGGCGACGCATCTTTCTGAATCCGACATAGCTGTCAGCTCACAGAAAAATATTGCGTCGCCCTTGCCTTATGGTGGGTGGAGCCGAGGTGGTCGTCACTTGGTGAACGGCCGCTCCCGTGGCGGCGCGGGTACGGACGGCTGAACGGCGGGGAACCCCGGGGCGAGACAGAAGATCTCTCCGCGCAGCCCGCCGGCTTCGTCGCTTGAGTACGCGACGCGGATCTCGTACCCCGGGGGGCAGATCCACTGCGAGGGCACCGGCTTGCCGGCGACGTCCGTCGCACGACACACCATCCCCACACCGCCCGCACCTCCTTCGTCATGGCAGCTCATCACGGCCTCCGAACGGACCACCACCGACGGCGTCGTTCGAGAGGACGACGTCCGAAGGGGGGGAAGCTCCTCGTCGTGTTCGCCGGCGACGATCGGCTTTCCGAAAGCCCCGCCACACCACGCCACGAGCACGACGATCCCCACAGCCACCAGCACCGCAACCTTCTTCGATCCTTCCGACATACCGTTTGCCTCCTGGCAAATCAGCCCACCAATTTGGGCATTGTACCGAACAAAATACTTCATAAATATTCTGATCGGTAAAATCCCCAAAAACACCATAAGTAACAGCTAAAGATAGCAAACTTTTGCCTTTTTGTCAATATACTGTTAAAATCAGAGTAGAAGTTACACGTTTGGTATTTTTTGAGCGGGTTATGCGCCAAGGCACATCCTTTCGCCCTCGCGGGCGAAAAAAGCGAAAAAATTACCAAACGTGTAACTTCTACGAAACCATATGAAAATCGGCATCGACGCCCGCATGTATGGCCCTGCGCAAGGCGGCATTGGGCGATATATCGAACAATTAATTAAGCAACTACAAAAAATTGACCAAAACAATCAATATATTTTGTTTTTACGTAAAAGCAATTTTGACGAATGCGAAATCACCAATTCAAATTTTAAAAAAGTATTAGCCGACATTCCCTGGTACAGTCTGAAAGAACAAACCGACTTTTGTAAGATAATCAAAAAAGAAAATATTGACCTGATGCACTTCCCCCATTGGAACGTGCCGCTGTTTTATCGTGGTAAATTTGTCGTCACCATCCACGATCTGATCATGTACCATTTTCCTCGCACCGAGGCTTCCACCCACGGACCAATTGTGTACTGGTTAAAAGACAAACTTCATCGTCTCATCTTATCCTCCGCCGCCAAGCGCGCTCAAGCCGTTATCGCCACCAGCGAGTTTACCAAAAACGACATTGTTAAAGAATTAAAAATCAATCCAGAAAAAATTACCGTTACCTACCAAGCTCCATTTTCCCAGACTACCTCCATTGAATCACTCCCGACCGAAGTGAAGAAACCATACGCTTTGTATGTTGGTGCCGGATACCCACACAAAAATCTCCCTGCACTGTTGTGTGCCTGGAAAAAAATTGAAGGGATAAACTCCGAACTTAACTTGGTGCTGGCTGGACGAAAGAATTTCTTCTATGATCAACTAACCAATTCCGTTGAATTTAAAAACTGCCAACGGATACAATATGTGTCCAACCCAACTGACCCACAGCTCGAAACACTCTATCAAAACGCTGACCTCTTCGTTTTTCCTTCACTTTATGAAGGCTTTGGCCTACCACCACTCGAGGCCATGCTCCGCAATATACCCGTTGTATCTTCGAACACTTCTTGTCTCCAAGAAATTTTAGGCAACGCCGTTTGGTATTTTGACCCAACAGACACCGAAGACATGGCACGCAAAATTTTGATGACTTTTGACAACACTGATCTCCGCGACACTCTCCAAAAATCCGGTGTCGAACTACTAAAAAAATACTCTTGGGAGAAACTTACTTATGAAACACTTCACACTTATCAAAAAAGTGGATAACTTCCCAGAAAAACAATGCCAAAAGTTGTAAATTGATGTATAATAATGATAACGAAAAAGAAATTACGCGTTTGATATTTTTTGAGCGGGTTATGAAGTCCACAGACTTCATCCCTGAGGCCTCGCGGCCGAGGAAAGTGAAAAAATTATCAAACACGTAATTTCTAGAAAATCAATTTAAACTTGGTTAAAATGGCAAAGGCAAAAAAACGCCTACAAGTGCGCCGTTGCGCGGTCTGTAACAAGGTGGGACACAACAAATCCACCTGCCCAAAATACCTCGCAACACTCAAACCAGCAGATCATCCTCGCACGGTTAATTTTTTTGTTCATCACGTTCAACATTCCCCCGCTCAATCACCGCATGTCATTGATTTAAAAAGAGAAACCTCAAGTCATTGGAACAACGTGGAAACCGTATCACCTACTGAATCCACCAACCCACTATATCATTTTTATCACGAGGCAAAATCCGAAGTGGCACAACCAAACCAAAGTCTTTTTTCTGCCCCACTACAAAATGCCGGGCGACCGGAAATGATTGTAGAAGAAAAAACTGTTGAACAGAAAAAAGTAAAATCATTACCCCAAAAAACAAAACGTCAATTTACTAACCCCTTTAAACTAATCGGCGGAAAAGTCAAAAATACCCACACACAAATTTCCAACAAAATCAAAAACAGCCTTACCACTACCAATGATGCAGTTGTTAATACAAAAAATAATTTAAAAAAAGCGCTCCAACCAAATTTGAAAAAGATGGCTTGGGCAATTGCACTAATGATATTAGCAACCATCGTCCCTGGACCAACTTGGGGATATTATCAAAATCTAAAACACACTACCGCCAACATCGCCGCCGATGGTGCCGCCGGTTTTATGTCCCTTCAAGATTCCACGACCGCCTTGATGCAAGCCAACATGCCATTGGCACAGGCATCCATCTCCGAAGCGCTAAGCCGTTTTGATAGTGCGGTCACCACCATGGAAACAAAAAATAAATTTCTCCAGAGTTTTGCTTCAGCATTACCCTTTATCGGTGACGAAGTTTCTAGCCGACAAAAATTAGTACTTGCCGGACAACAACTCACATTAGGTAACACATACTTACTCAAAGGCCTAACTGAAAGCCAAAACGCTCCCTCCTCCACTCTCACCGCGCGTGCCAATATTATTATCACCCACTTACGAGCAGCCGTTCCCAACTATGAAAAAGCTTTAGAGAATTTGCAAGCCGTCAAACCCGATGTTTTACCTTTGCAATATCAAGGTGTGTTCAAAGATTACCGCACACTTTTTGCCTCCATCTTCACTGATTTAAAAAACTTGGCCAATTTAGGCGATGCTGTCCAAGAGGCGTTCGGCGGTAAAGGACTACGCCGTTATTTATTAATCTTCCAAAACGTCAGCGAGATTCGTGCGACTGGTGGTTTCATGGGTAGCTTCGCCATTCTCACTGTGAAAGATGGTGAAATTATTAATCTAGAAGTCCCCCCAAATGGTACCTATGATTTAAAAAAACAACTGGACATCTACGTCGAGCCACCTCGTCCCATGTTACTATCCAATCGCCGTTGGGAATTCCAAGACGCCAATTGGTTCCCTGATTTCCCGGCTAGTGCCGAAAAAATTCTTTGGTTCTATCAACACAGTCGCAATGAAACCGCTGATGGTGTGATTGCAATCAACTCCACTGTTTTGGAAAGAATTTTAGGAGTAATCGGCCCCGTGACTGACGAGAAGCGCGGCTTGGTTTTAACCCAAGAGAATGCGATCAACACGATCCAACAAAAAGTAGAAACCTGGGACGCAGAGAAAAAAGATTATCGACCAAAACAGATTATCACCGACCTCTCCCAAACCTTCTTGGAATATTTTAAAAACATCGAACCACAAAATCTTTTACCACTGTTAGTAAACTTACAAGAATCGCTTGGACAAAAAGAAGTCCAGGTATATTTTACTGATTTCAAAACCGAAAGAGCCATCAAAGATTTTGGTTGGGGCGGACAAATTCTCAACACCAATGCCAATCAAGATTACTTGATGGTAGTAAACACCAACATCCAAGGACAGAAAACTGACGCCAACATCAAACAGGTTATCAGCCACCAAGCTGTGATTGCGGATGACGGTTCAATCACCGATACCGTGACGATTGCTCGCACCCACACTGGCATAAACGACGGTAGTTTGTATGGTGGAACCAATATCGACTACATTCGTCTGTATGTCCCACAGGGCACTGAACTAATCTCTGCCAACGGTTTTACCTGGCCTGAAGAAAAATATTTCCGCGCACCAGATAGCTGGACCAAAAAAGATGCATTTTTGGCAGAGATGGAAAAAGAAATTAAAATCGATGCCCAAAGCGGCACGCGTATCACGAACGAATTTAACAAAACAGCTTTCGGCAACTGGATAATCACCGAGCCGGGGCAAACTTCGCAGATTGAATTTGTCTATCGTATCCCAAGCAATGTATTTTCGACTGAAAAACAATCTGATAAAGTCCAGAAAAAAACTGCACGTTACCAACTAATCACTCAAAGACAGTCTGGTTCAGAAACTAGTTTTGAAAGTCAGATAATTTTACCGAATAATTTAACACCGGTTTGGAAAGATGGTCTTGAAACTGAAGTGGCCGCCAATGGCATGGTGATTGCCCCACAACAATTGAAGAGTGACCGAATCTGGAGCTTGGTGGCTGAACAAAAGTAACTAAAATAACTTAAAAAATATTTTAAAAAAATATGGCTGAAGAAACCCCTTCTTTTACTACCCAACGTATTTCCAAAGAACCAACAAAACCAAAAAGACGAATAATACGAAAGCGTGCAACAGCTACTGCTGCGCCGCGCGCACGTCGCCCATCCGTTCCAAAAGAACCATCTATCAACACCGAAAGAATTAATCAGCAACTAAACGACATCTACCGTGATGAAAGCGGCAAAATCCCTGATATGAGTAGAATAAAAATTAAAAAAGAGGGGTCAATATTCAAGAAGTTTTTTATCTTCTTAATCGTCGCTGGGTTGCTAGCTGCCGCCGCGTGGACCGGTTTTTTCATGATGCCAAAAAATAATATCTCCGACACACAAGTTGCCGTCACTATCGAAGGACCAGAGAATCCGGTTTTTGGCGCTACCACTACTTATGATATAGTTGTCGCCAATCAACAGGCAGTAGGAATTAAAAATATCAACCTCACTGTACGCTATCCTGAAAGCTTTGTCTTTGGCACTAGCACCATATCCCCCACTAATCAAGGCAACACCGAATGGAATTTGGGTGACTTAGCAGGAAACAAAAACAAAAAATTGCAAATTAGCGGTGTCTACTATGGTGCTCTAGACCAAGACCAGTCCTGGCGAGCATCAGCACGCTACAAACCAGAAAATTTCAACTCGGAATTGCAACGTAGTGCCGTTAAAACAACGCGTATTACTCGCTCCCCTTTCTCTTTGACTTTAACCGGACCGGATAAAATTGCTATTGGCAACGAGGTAACATATCTCATCACTTTAGAAGATCGCGAAGGAAAACCAAATCAAAAATTTGTTATTCAAAATACCTGGCCAACCAATTTCTATCCCACCAGCTCAACGCCAGCACTAGAAAAAAACAACAGTTGGATATTTGTTTACACTCCCCCAACGTCAACTACTTCTACTCCAGTCTTACCGATTAAACAAACTTTTAAAATTACCGGCAAGTTTAGTGACAGTGACCAAAAAAATGTCACAATGAAATCTGCCTTACTTTTTGTCACCAACAAAAACAGCTATCAAATCGGTGATGCTTCGGTGACTACTGAGTTAATCAAAAACTCTGTTTCACTCCAGCTCGCTATCAATGGATCGCTCGAGAAAATCACCACTCGACCGGAGGAAAATTTAAATGTTACTGTTGCGACAAAAAATGAAAGTGCAAGTAAATTAACTAAAGCGACGATCAATATATATTTCGACGCCCCGGCTTACAAAAAAACCAGCGTAATTGACTGGGCGAAGATTACTGACAAGCTGGATGGCGACGTGGTGGGTAAACAAATTTCTGATACTATCCGCCAAGGAAAAATTACCTGGAACAGCTCCAAATTAAGCACCCTAGGCAACTGGAAAGCGGGCGGAGAAATTCAGTTCGATTTCCAAGTACCACTCAAAGATACCAAAGCGGTTGATTGGAGTACGATTAGCGAGACGAAAATAGTGGCCACCCCAGAGATTGTTTTCACTGACTCCGCTGGCGCAGTACAAACCATTACCGGTAAACCACTCGAGATTATCATCAATTCCGATCTAAGTTTGGAAGTGAGAGAAGAGATTGAAAACACCGATGGTAAAGATGTCCACAATGTTACTTGGGTAATTAACAACAGCGTCCATCCACTCAAGAATATTACCCTAAGTGCTGACCTCTACGGCGATATCACAGTAACCAATCCAATTGTCGCTCCAGCCGGTACTGTCACCTATGACGCAAAAGAGAAAAAGATAACCTGGGAGATACCACAGATGGGTAGTGAGACTGATGTCTTAGCACTCCCCTTCACTATCACGATCAACAAAAAGAATCCCACGCAAAATCTGTTGGTGAGTAAAGTTCGAGTCCGGGCTGAGGATACGGTCACAGGTGAAAAGTTAGATTTAATGGGCGAAGAAATACCGTTGGTGACTCAGTAAACAAAAAACAAAATATGCCGATTAAGTCGGCATATTTTTTTGTTTTCCAAATATCGCTTAGAAACAACTTACCACCAGCTGAAAGCCGGTGGTAAGAGTTGACGTTAAAGATTTTACTCTCTAATATCACAATAGTAAGTATAGCACAAAACAACAATTTTGTCAAGTTTTTTAGCTAAATTATGCTAAAATAACTCGCTCCACCTCTTTTGTTTTTTCTTGCATCAATATTTCAGTGCGCGCCTCTAAATTCAAGCGCAATAATGGTTCGGTATTGCTTCCTCGCACATTAAACCACCAATCTGGATAGGTAAAAGTCACACCATCCAATTCGTTAATAACCGCCTCGTGATATTTTTCTTTCAAACGAACCAGTGCACCAGCCTTATCTTCCACTGTATAATTTATCTCTCCCGAATGAAAATATCTTTTTAAAGGCTCAACATATTCTGCTACAGACAAACCTGACTCAGACAACTCCTGTAATAATTTTACCGCTACAACAAGTGGTGATTCAAAAGAACCATAAGGGAAACGTACAAAGAAGTGTCCCGAAGACTCTCCACCAAAAACTGCGCCCTCTTTCAACATTTGCTCTTTAATCAAAGAGTGCCCAACACGTGTTACCGATGGTTTACCGCCACCTTCTAAAATCATATCTTCAGTTATCTTCCCCGGACGAATATCGTAACAAATCACTGCCCCTGGATTGGTGCGCAAAAATATGCGCGCCATTATTCCCCGAACAATCGCCGGCTCAACCACCTTACCTTCATTATCTACAAAAAATATTCGATCCCCATCACCATCCGTGGCAATTCCCAAATCTGCACCCTCTACTTTTACCCGCTCGCACAGATCATGGGTATTTTCTTCTTGAAAAGGATCAGGCTGATGACTAGGAAAAGTACCGTCCAGTTCACTATTCATTTTTACCAGCTCTATTTGTGGAAAATTAGCAAAAAGCGGCTCGAGATAAGTAATACCCATAGAATTGGCCGTATCCAACACTATCTTAAACGGCTTAATCTTAGAAAAATCAGCCCACTGTTTGGTGATTTCAACTTCTTCTCTGCCAATATTATTATGTTCTGTCACTTTGCCTTTTGTTGCCGCCGCCGTCAACATATTCTCGCGCACAATTTCTTTTAGTTCCTCCATACCCATCCCCTTACCTACCGGTTTCGACTCTTCGCGCACCAATTTTAGCCCATTATATTCTTTAGGATTATGCGAAGCAGTTACCAAAATACCACCATCATATTTAAAATATGCCACTGCGAAATAAAAAGTTGGCGTGGAGGCCAAACCGATATCGACTACGTCACCACCCTGGTCGACCACACCCTGTTTTAGAGCAGAAAACAAAGCTGGCGAAGAAAGACGCATATCATGCCCCACCACCAATTTTACACTGTCCCTACCCAATTCTTTTTGACGTAAAAAAGTAAATGCCTGGCCAACCCGATAGGCCAAATCTTCGTCCAATTCACTCGGGTACAGCCCACGAATATCATAGGCCTTAAAAATATTTTCTGGGAACATAAAATTGATGAATTTTAAGGTAAATTAGCTTTGACGCACCACTTAAAATATTATATAATACAACCGCCTAATAGGCAAACTTTTTTCGTATTTTAAAACTGTTGCAAGCAAAGTATGAACATCCTCGATCGCTTCTCCACCCACCTCAAAAACACCCTTACCAAAGCCATAAAAGTGGCTACAGACTTGAGAAATCCGAACGTCGAACCAATCCACCTTTTGTATGTTTTGTTTGGTGAAAAAGGGTCAATCGGAGCGGAAGTTTTAAGTCGTTTAAAAATCGGACAGCGTGAAACGGAAAACATCATTTTAACCTTACCCGCTGAGCCAGAAACCGGCACGCAAAATACCCCGACAGAGGTCATCGCCCCCCTCTCCCCCTTAACCAAAGGTGCTTTGGAAAAAGCGATGCTCATTGCCGAAGAAAATCACCATAACTATGTCGGCACTGAACACTTACTGCATGCTTTGGTTAACTTAGGCGACCAGAAAATTTTAACCCTTTTAAAAACTTGCCACGTCGAGCTAGGAGTAGTTAACAAACAGTTGGAAACCGTACTTAACAACGCCACCCAATTCCCCCAAATTAGTGAAGCGATGGATGTTTTGGATAAGTTTACGGGAGATTTGGACAGTCACAGGGATCCAGTGTCCGCCGCACCAAAAAACAACAAAAAAAACAACCGCTCCAAAGAAAGTGCTTTGGATTTTTTTGCTACCAATTTAACTGCCAAAGAAAACCAAAAAAATATCGACCCGGTAATCGGTCGCGAAAAAGAGATCGAACGCATTATCCAAATAATCTGCCGCCGTACCAAAAACAACCCCGTACTACTTGGTGATCCGGGTGTCGGCAAAACTGCCATCGTCGAAGGATTAGCTCGCCGCATCACTTTGGGTGAAGTTCCAGACCTGTTGTTAAACAAAAAAATCTACTCACTCGACATGGGACTCCTGATCGCCGGCACCATTTACCGCGGTGAATTCGAAGGCCGGCTCAAACAAGTGATCGACGAAGTGGCACAAGACCCCAACATCATTCTTTTCATTGACGAAATACACAACATCGTCGGTGCTGGTTCGAACCAAGGCACAATGGACGCCGCTAACATTTTAAAACCCGTACTAGCTCGTGGCCAAATTCGTTGTATCGGTGCCACTACTCCAGGAGAATTTAAAAAACATATTGAAAATGACGCTGCGTTGGAGCGCCGTTTCCAACCAGTGATGGTCGGTGAACCATCCGCTGAGGAGACGATAAAGATAATCGAGGGAGTGAAGAAGAATTACGAACTTTACCATCGGATTAAAATTGAACCGGATGCCATTGAGGCCGCTGTCCGACTTTCAATGCGTCATATCGCCAACAAATTTTTACCTGACAAAGCGATTGATTTGATTGACGAAACTGCCGCGGCTAAACGTATTAAATCAAAACCCTTGTCCTGGCAGAACAAATTGTTCCACCTGCGTCAAAAACTTGAACAAACAATTTTGGATAAAGAAAATGCTGCCCGAACAGACAAATTTGATGAGGCAGTAAAACACAAAAAGATTGAGGAGGAAATTAGAAAGGAGATAATAAAAATCGAAAAACAGGCTGAGGAAAAACAACCAAAGATGATTGGCTCAATTACCGCCAAAGATGTTGCGGAACAGCTTTCCAAAATTACTGGCGCCAAATTAACTGACTTGAATAAAGAAGAAAAGGTGTCGATTGCCGAAAAATTAAAAACCCAAATCGTCGGCCAAGACGAGACAATCGAAAGTGTCGCCAAACAAATTCGTCGCGCTGAATTGGAACTGTCACACCCTGACCGACCACTGGCCTCATTTTTGTTCGTCGGTGCTAGTGGTGTAGGCAAAACTGAACTAGCCAAAGTACTAGCCGAGACCCTCTACCCCGGCCGTGACGCCCTCATCAAATTGGACATGAGCGAATTCAACGAGGCATTTGGTGTTTCCAAATTACTCGGTTCCCCCGCTGGATATATCGGCTACCGTGAGTCAAACCAATTCACCGACAAATTAAAATTAAACCCCTACTCCGTAGTACTGTTTGATGAAATCGACAAAGCCCACAAAGATGTCGCCAAACTACTTTTACAAATTTTAGAAAACGGGGAAATTACTGACTCCACGGGCAAGAAAATTTCTTTAAGACATGGTATAATAATACTAACAACCACCGTCGGAGCCGAAGACCTCCAACGGGGAAATTTTGGTTTTAGTGAGACTACAAATTTAACCAAAGAAAATCTAAAAAAAGTTACTGAAACGTTAAAACAACATTTCTCACCTGAGGTGATCAACCGCCTTGATCAAATCTGTCTGTTCAATCCCCTGACATCCGCCGACTTAGTTAAAATTGCCGAATTAGAAATCAAACGTCTCAATACTCGGCTCACCCACTATCAAACGAATATTGTCGCCGACGAAAAAATATTAAAACAATTTTTAGTACAATTACCAAAAGAAAAAAACAGTGCCCGTGATTTAAGAAGAGAGGTGCGTGGACAGATTGAGGAATTAATTGCAGGGGAAATAATGTCCACCAAAGACGAATCCGCCTCGGGCGGAAAGATGAAGAGTAAATATCAATTAACTTTTAAAGATAACCAGTTAGCTTTAAAATAATATGCCGGACGAAGCGGCACAGCCAGTAGTCGACAACGACCGAGAAACAGCAAACACAGAGCAACCAAAAGTTGGTAGTGTTAAGGTTGAAGGAGACGATACGAAAGTGGAAAAACAAGGTAACGTATACCATGTTAATTTTGGTGGAGAAAAAGAAGTGGCAACTACACAAACCAATAAATCTCCAGTGACGACTACAGAAACCAATGAATCTCCAAAAAACAACGTGAGCCCTTTACCACAACCACAATCGCCAACACCAACACCCGCGGCACAAACACTACCTCCGACACACACACCGGCCAATACTGGTAATACAAAACCAAACAATTCTCAAATAAATAAACAAAATCCAGCAACCAGATCGACCAAACCAGATATAGACAAAAACGCTCCTTCCTCAGCACCGACTGCCAAAATTCCTTCAACACAAACAAACGGCCAACCTTCAGCAAACCCAGAAGGCGCCACTACAGGCGAAAACCAATCACCGGCTACTCTTCCTGAACAAAACGAGGGAGAGCAAGGCACACCAACCGAGCAAGCACAAACAGCAACAACACCACCAACCAGCCAACTAAGCCCAGAACAACAAAGAGAAGCCGGCCAAGAAATGAAAAAAGACTCCTTAGGAAAAAGAATTTCTGATGCTGGAAACAAGCTGGCAGATGTTGGACAAAAAATTGCAGATACTCCAGAAAATATTAGAAAAAAAGGCAGGGCCATAAAAAATAAAGCTAAGGCTTTAAAAAAAGGGGCTGCTGCCGCTATTAAAAACCCCAAACAATTCGGGAAAAATTTGGGAAAAAACATGGGCAAGAAAATTGCCCAATCAGGTGTACGCAACCTAGATAAAATGGCAAAAGGCGCACAAAACAAATTAAAAGACGCTGCCAATAGCCTGCGTACTAGCGGCATGAAAAAAAGAAAATTATTAAAAGATATAAAAAAAATCGACAAAGAATTAGACGAATTACAAGGCAGTCTTACTAGTTTAAAAGCTTCAAAAGCACTATTAGCACTAAAATTTTTCTTCCCCGGTCTATACAGCAAAATTGCCGGTGTAACAGAAATAAAGAGCGGTGCATCACAAAAAGTGAAAGTGGCCAAGCTTGAAGCCCAAGCCACGGCACTCAAATCCGCCAAAGCTGCATTACAAACAGCGCAGTTTGCGGCTGCGGTATTAGACGCCTTGGTGTCCATCGGAGAGATGATTGCCTATACATTATCTACGATTTTGCTACCGGTTTTAATTATTCTCTTATCGCCACTATTACTAATGATATTAGTACCAATATATCTTACACTCGGTGGAAAGTTCTCGAGAATTTTTAAACAATTAGTAACGCAAATAAACAAAGTCCTCGAACCATTAGAAAAAACATTAGTTATAGAAAAAAAGAAATTAGCACTAATGAACAATAAAAAAGACAAACGCGCTGAAATAACAAAGGTAGGAACCGAAGAAGAGATCCAAAGAAAAAGAGAACAGGAACCAGAGGCGCAACCAGAACCAAGTAAACCAGAAGAGAAAAAACCTGAAGAAACAGGCGCAAACACAGAAGAAACAAAAGCAACAGAACCAGAAAAAACTCCTGAGACAACACAATCACAATCATCAGAAGGAAATGCCCCGCAAGAAGCTCCTGAAGCACAACCAGCAGAAACAGCAAATCCAACAGAAACAGAAACGACTACACAACCACAGACCGGAGCCGAAGAAAGTGCAGAAGGAAAAGAGGCGGAAACAACAGAGACACCCAAACCTGAAACACAGGACATTACAAAACCAACGGCACCAAAACCCGAAGTACAAAAACCAACTGCACCACCAACCGAGGTACAAAAACCAGAAGAACAATCACAAAATAACAACGCAACAAAAGAAGGCGGTCCGGAAACAGTCGAACAACCAACACAAAACCAAACACCTGGGAAAACTGCACCACAACCAATGCAAACACCAGCGGCTCAACAACAAAATCAAGTCGCGGCACCGCAACCTTCCGTCCAACCAGCTCCACCACCACCTGCAGCAGAGCCGACCGAACAAGCACAGACAGCAGAAGGTCAGCCAGCGAGTGCAGAAGAAAAACCAGCCGCACCACCAACTGAAGAACAAAAACCAGAAACAACCGAACCACAAGAAACCGAGGTGCAAACCGACGGTCGATCGATTAAAGAACCAAAAATAGAAATGAAAGTGGACGTAAAAGTAAAAACCAAAGGCAAAGATGGCAAACAGTCAAAAATCAAAGTCGACGAAGAAAAAGGTGAAAACATAAAATTAGCCGCTTAAAATATTTAAACAAAATATATGTCCCCCAACCTAAAACGCATCCTCCTAATCGCCGGCCTCACAATTGTCACTGCGCTGATTGCCTACGGCCTCTATTTTATGTTTCAAAAGACCGCCCCTGGAAGCAAAATCCCTGGACAAACCACAACTACTACCGGCGGAAAATTACCCACTGCCGGAGAACGCCAGCCGGGTGCCACCACCACCCCCGGCACCATTGGTCCAGATGGACAACTACTCCCCACCGCCGGATATATCCCCCAAACCACACCGAACTATTACAAACCAACTCCGGTAACACAAATCACTTCTGACTATGCCACCTTTCCTTCTTTAAGTAAAAATAATGCATTGCGCTATTACAATTCATCCGACGGAAAGTTTTATCGCGTTCTACCAGACGGCTCAATCAAAGAACTGGCCGACCAGGTATTTTACAATGTACAAAAAATCACTTGGGCAAATACAAAAGATGAGGCCGTATTAGAATACCCCGATGGCGCGAAAATAATCTACAATTTTGAAACAAAAAAACAAGTCTCAATTCCGAGTCACTGGGAAGACTTTTCTTTTTCTCCCGAGAGCAATGAACTCGCCGCTAAAAGCATCGGCCTCTCTCCGGAAAATCGCTGGTTGATAACTTTTAATGACGATGGTACTGGCACCAAGCTCATTGAACCAATGGGAGAAAACGCGGACAAAGTACAAATTGCTTGGTCCCCTAGCCGTCAAGTTGTTGCCTTTTCACAAACCGGCGAACCTTTAGGACTAGACAGAAAAGAAGTATTGTTGGTCGGTTTAAACGGTGAAAATTTTAAATCAACCATTGTGGAAGGAAATGATTTTCGTCCCCAATGGTCACCTACCGGCAGCCGTTTACTTTACAGCGTCTACAGCGCACGCAGTAGCTATCAACCAGAATTATGGATTGTTGATGCCTACGGCGAAAACATCGGTGACAACCGCCAATTATTAAAAATAAATACTTGGGCAGATAAATGTACTTTTCAAAACAACACGACTTTGTATTGCGCTGTACCACGCAACCTACCAGAAGGATCAGGAATGTTGCCAGAATTAGCTGCCGGTGTTTATGATGACTTGTACAAAATTGATCTAAAAACTGGTTTAAAAACCGGCATACCACTAGGTGCAGACTACGAAATCAACAATATTTCTTTTGACACTGCGGGAGAAAAAGTATTTTTTACTTCCAAAAGTCAAACTGGTATTTTTGAAGTAAAATTAAAATAGAATAAATATATGAAACACATCCACAAATTCTATTTGATACTCGGTCTTTCAGTCTTGGTGCTCGCGAGTATTTTTTTCTGGCAGGCAAAGAAAGCGATTAACATCCGCGTCACTCAAAATGAAACACCCTTAATCAGTGAACAAATCTATAATATTTCCCTTGCTGATGATGAAGCGGTGCGCGGAAATCCAGGGGCAGCCATAACCATCATAGAATATTTGGATTTAAACTGCACCGATTGTGTAGATAAATACAACGAACTCAACAACTTGGTTGACAAAAATCCGGCCAAATTACGCCTGGTATTAAAATTAGCGGACACTAGCGGACTTTTTGCTCATAACTCACAATATGTGAACACTGCTGCATATTGTGCCAACCAACAAAAACGCTATTGGTTATTTTTAGACTCTTTAATGACCAAAGAAAAACGTTGGAGTGAAGAGACTATTTTGGCCGCTGCCAGTGAAGCAAAAATCAACCTGACTACTTGGAACAAATGTCGCGAAAACGAAACCACAATCGCCGCAGTAAATTTATCTTTACAACTTGCCAAAGAACTGGGTGTAAACACTTCGCCTACCATATTTGTCAACAATCAAAAAATTGACCCTCAAACAGAGGTCAGTTTTACCGAAATAATTAACAAATTTATCCAGTAAAATATGACAAAAAAAGTGGCGCAAAAAGTTTTGGTAGTTGCAATATTAATGATTGCTGCCATCTGGCCGCACGCCACTCTTTTGGCCGCTACAGATTTACCAATCGGATCACCTTGTAAAGATAATTCAGACTGTAGATCGAATGATTGTGAAACAAGTGAAAAAAAAGATGCAAGCAACAACAACTTGCGGTTTTGTGACTGTAACGATGCCGGTGACTGCCAACAACAATACGGCGCCCCAGCCAGCGGGGTGTGGAAGTGCGTAGACGGAGCGTCGGTAACTGCGGATTTGGACTATTGCATAAATGAAGCTAATAATAGAATAGAGTCAACACTGCCTGAATATGAGACTAACACTTCGTTAATGGGCAGACTACACACCGCTCTTTTTGACACCAAAGCGTTGCAAGCCACCTTGATGCAAGAAGTAATGACTTTTAAGCCCGGACTAGAAATCCGCTTACCTGGATTAGAATTTAGCGACTTAGCAAAAAAAGTAGACGAGGAAGGCTTCTTGCATATTCCCTGGATTGGAGAATTTTTAAAAGCAATATACAATTTTGGACTTGCTATAATTAGTATCGTGGCAGTGGTGATGATAATAATGCAAGGAGCAAAAATTATTGTTTCCGGCGGCGAATCAAAAGTGGAAGGTTACAAAAAAATCGGACAGATTGCGATCGGTTTGATGATCGCTTGGGGGTCTTATGCCATACTTTATACAATCAATCCGGCGTTGGTTCAGTTTAATAGTTTAAAAGTAAAATATATTGAAAAAAAACCATTAACACTTGAATTTTTATCTAATGAGTCATATCAAAAAATCACAGGAAATGCTGTAATGTCAAAATCTGACTCTTTCCAAAAAGCCAAAGAAATGAGCGCGGCAGCTGGTTTTGATCCTTGTGTTATGCAAGCCATCCTATTAACTGAATCTGGTGGTAATCCGGCCGTAATTGGACACGATGAAAATGCTGGCGTCGCCAAACCGATACCAGCTCGAAGAGAATTTTTGCTATCAGGAAAAAAATATTCCGGAGCAACATTTGACCCCTCTCCTGGAACCAGTAATAATTTTGATGTTAATGAGAATAAAAGAAAAATATGGAATGATGATGGTGGAAAAAATTTAAATACCGCCGTTGGCCCACCAGATTATGGACTCGATTGGAGATTCACCCACGGATTCGGATTAGGACAGATCACAATAACCGGAAAAGAATATTGTTCACCTGGTGTTAGAGGTGCAAAAAGATGTGGTAAGTGCTATACCATTCCTGAGCTATTATCTCCACAATCTTCAATTGAAATCTCTATTTGTCTAATGAAAAAAAATATAGAAAAGGCAAAAAGTAAGGGTTGGAAAAGTGAAGACGATATTATACGCGCCGCCTTTTGGGGATTTGCTGCTGGACCTGGCAATATACCCAGCCCATCTTCTGGTAGCGAAATACTCTACGGAAAAAAAGCAGACGGCACAAGAAAACCTGGTGATACAAAATGGGAACCATACAAACAATGTAAAAGTAATCCGACTGTACCAAAAGAATTAACACCCGACCCAGAGGATCCCAAGGAGATTGAACCGGAACAATCGTAGTTATAAAAATACTAGCTAAACAAAATATGCCAGTCAGAAAAAAAATATTCCTATCAATAATTTTTGCCTTGCTGTTTTTTGTGTTACAGACATCTACGACATCGGCTGTTGACAAACTTCCTATTGGATCGCCTTGCAGTGGGCCTGTCAGTGGCAATTCAGAATGCCGTTCAAACGACTGTGAGGGCAGCCAAAAGAAAGATGCTTCCGGCAAAACCTTAAGTTTTTGTGACTGCGTTACTGCTAATGATTGTAACATTGAATATGGCACCCCGACTACCGGAAAATGGGAGTGCAGTGATGGTGCTGCGTATACTTATAATTCTGATTATTGTTATAACGCCACCACCAGAGAAGTTAAAACAGCTTCAGGTATAAACAAAAATGCCACCCCCATAAGCAAATTAACAGATGCAATTTTTGACTCCCCTGCCACCCAGGCCGCATTGTTAGAAAAAGTAAAAACCTTTACACCTAATTTGGAAATTACAATTCCTGGAGTTGAATTCAGCAACCTAGCAGACACCACCGACGAAGAAGGGTATTTAAACATCCCTTGGATTGGAGAATATATTGTCGGTGTCTATACTTACGCCTTGGGTATCGCTGCCATTATCGCAGCTATTATGATTATTATCGCCGGTGTACGCTGGACTACTTCTGGTGGGAACAGCGAAGCAATTGGCAGTTCAAAAAAACGTATTGGCGGTGCATTAGTTGGCCTACTAATCGCCTACCTTTCTTACGCAGTATTAAATATTATCAATCCCGGATTAACAACGTTCAAAAGTTTAAAAGTAAAATATATTGAACGAGAAGAAATTCTTTTTGGTGACAATACTATGGATGAAACAGACGACAACACTGGTATTAAAAATACTGACAACGCTAGTGATGCTGGATTTTCAGAAAAATTTTCAGAATGTCCAATCAAAATGAGTTCAGGGCCAATTACGAAAATTGGTAAAAATAATAAACCGATACCAGATCCAACAGGAAATCAATCTCGAAAACAAGAATTTGTTCAAAAAATATTGGACAACAAAATTCTTACCGGTGACTTCAGCAATCGTGCAATGATGGCAGCAGAAGCAGCTTCCAAATGTAAAATTTATTTTGGAACCTGCGGACAAGGAACTACTGCTATTTACGCTTTAGCTGGAGTAAACGGTAGTTTCGGCCTTAATAACAAATGTCTTAAACAAACATGTAATATGGGAGGCGATCCAATAATAAAGAAGCAAACGGTCCGTTCAGTTTACTCTACTAAGATTGGTGGTGTAAGTGTAGGAAAACTTCTACAAGGCATGATGTGCGAGGGAGTTCCTGTGTGCAAAGGCGCTGGCTGGGATGTAAACTGGAAAGAACAGTGCTTTACAGACCCAAAAGCGGCATCAAATAAATTAAAGGAGCTACTAAAAACCACCGGAAAATGGGACGAGGAGCAGTGGTTTAATGATTTGAAACCAGGTGATTATTATAATATTGCAAACTGGAACTCTACTTGTTCGCCAACACATTCTGCTATGTTTTTGGGGTGGAAAGACAAAGCAAACCATGTCGCATTTGAAGCAAGCGGAGATGCAGGAAATTTTTTTCGTATTTCTACGCGTGATTTTGATAAAAAAGGTGTTGTAATTATTATGATTGAAAGGCCTCAAGATAAATAAAAATATGAAACAAACTATTCTGTTCCATTGTTCCCACTGCAATGCCCAATTCCAAAAATGGATTGGACGTTGTTTGGAATGCGGACAATGGGGAACGATTGAAAAGTCACAATTGATTGGTGAAAATACTAGTAAAAAAGAGGTTGCCGAATATGCTCCGGTTAAAACAGTTGGATTAAAAGAAATCGAAGGTAAAAACACTCTACGGATAAAAACCAAAACCGAAGAGTTGGATCGCGTATTGGGCGGGGGTATCGTCCCTGGCAGCTTAATTCTCCTAGGAGGCGAACCTGGAATTGGTAAATCTACTTTGGCCTTACAACTCGCCACTCTCCTCTCCCCCACTTTGTATTTCTCCGGAGAAGAATCCGTTGAACAAATTAAATTACGCGCTGACCGTTTAAAAATTTCTGGCGCTGGTTTAGAAATCGGCAACTCATCAGTGGTGGAAAATATCATTGCTACTATCAAGACAAAAAAACCAAAACTAGCCATTATCGACTCCATCCAAACCGCTCGCTCCAATGAAGCCGACGGTGAAAGTGGTAGTATCACCCAAGTTCGTGCCGCCACTGTTAAGTTTATGGAAACAGCTAAGACTACTGGTACCACGATTGTTTTGATCGGCCAGGTCACCAAAGAAGGTGGTGTTGCTGGACCAAAGACATTGGAGCATCTGGTGGATGTGGTGATGTATTTAGAAGGTGATAAATATCATCAATATCGTATCCTCCGTGCTGCCAAGAATCGCTTTGGCTCTACTGATGAAATTGGTGTATTCTCAATGACCGAAAATGGATTAGAAGAAGTGAAAAATCCTTCTGCCGCCTTTTTGTCCGGTCGTGGAGATCCGGTGCCCGGTACTGCAATCACCTGTCTAATGGAAGGCACCCGACCGATTCTTGTTGAAGTTCAGGCCCTCGTTACCAAAACCAATTTTGGCTACCCACAACGCCGTGCCTCTGGATTCGATTTAAACCGCTTACAAGTTTTAATCGGTGTTTTATCCAAACGCGCCAAATTACCACTTGAATCATTTGATGTGTTTTTAAATGTGGTCGGTGGAGTTAACGTGGAAGAGCCGGCTGCAGATCTGGCGGTAATCCTCGCTCTCGCCTCCGCTTTAAAAGAAAAAACTTTACCGGCTGATTTAGCAGCATTCGGTGAAGTGGGATTAGGAGGAGAGGTACGACCAGTGGCACAACAAAAAAGACGTTTGGAAGAAATTAAAAAAATGGGATTAAAATTTGCAGTGACACCAGTAATGAATGAAAAGATTGGTGATATAAAAATAGCACCGATAAAGAATGTGCAAGAAGTGGTGGAAAAAATAGTGAAATAAAAAACAAGCATAAAAAAATCTCCCGACCAGAATATGGTCGGGAGTTTGTATTAGATAGGACCGACGACGGACACATCCAGTTTGTTGCGCTACGTAAACGCATCAAACTTTTTGTATTCGTCGTCGGGTATGGGCGGAAAAATGCGGGATACACGGGGAAAGGATCAGAACGAGAGCCGACCCACTACCGGAACGTACTTGAACGTCCGGACGGTAGCTGCCGTCGGAACGACGAGACGTACCCGACGCGGACGACAGCGCGTGACCGGAGCTGCCCAGCCACAGCGCAGCATCTTCTCCTCGTCCTTGCTGCGGATCTTCCGCATCAAGGACTTCCTGGCACGCCGCTCCAGACACTCCTGCTTCACCTTGTTGCAAAACCCCATTCTTCCCCCCTAGGAAGAAACCAACCCGACCGAAATTGGCAGGAATGAAGGACCTAATGTCCTCACAATTCCCAAGCGGGTTGAAAACGAAGCTCAGTATATCAAAAAACCGAACAAAAGTCAATGTTTGCTCGGTTTTAATGCAAAATATATCCATTAACCTTATTCCCAGTGCACCCCATCAATTTTCTTGAAATTCTTTAAAACTTGCGCATATTTTTTCGGTTCTTCTACCACTTTGGTCGCCCAAACTCGCGCATCTTTTATTATTTCCCTGTCCCCCAAATTTGCCAATTTCAAATCCATCTGCCCACTCTGCTCAACACCATACACCTCCCCCGGACCGCGCTTCGACAGATCATATTCCGCTAATTTAAATCCGTCCAGGTTCTTTTCAAAAAAATTCAGTCGCTCCAACACACCACTACTATCATTTCCAGAAAAAACCAAACAATACGACTGATGAACACTGCGCCCCACTCGCCCACGGAACTGATGCAGTTGCGCCAGACCAAAGCGCTCTGCCCCCTCAATCATCATCACACTCGCATTTGGGATATCTACCCCCACCTCAATCACCGCCGTCGAAACCAAAATATCAATTGCGCCATTTTTAAATTTACTCATCACCTCTTCTTTTTCCCGACCCAACATTTTCCCATGCAAATACCCAACACGTAAATCAGAAAAAATTTGTTTAGATAATTTTTCGTATTCTGTCAAAACACTTTTCTTTTCACTTCCCAAATTTTTATCTTCAATCAACGGACACACCACGAATGCTTGACGACCGCTTTTTACTTGGGCACGAATAAAATCATATGCCTTAATACGATTCGCCGCTGAAACAACACGGGTGATAATCGGCTTACGCCCCACGGGCAGCTCATTGATAACCGACAGATCTAAATCGCCATAGACCGTCAGTGCTAGCGAACGCGGGATTGGCGTGGCAGTCATGCTTAAAAAATGCGGCCTCCTGCTATCTGCCATTTTTTCTTTCAATGCTTTCCTTTGTTCCACCCCAAAACGATGCTGTTCGTCCACCACCACCATACCTAAATTTCTAAAATTAATTTTTTCACTCAGAAGAGCGTGTGTACCGATTACCAAAAGCAACTCACCCGCATTAGTTTTTTCTACTAAAAGATTTTTTTGTTTGGCAAAACTTCCACCTAATTCTTCTCCACTAACCCGCGCCTGACTACGTGTTAACAGGCCAATTTTTATTGGCAATTCAGAAAACAACTGATTTAATGAGTTAAAATGCTGAGTGGCCAGTATCTCGGTTGGGGCCATAAATACGGTCTGCAGACCATTTAACGCCGTATTGTACCCTGCCAGAGCTGCTACTACAGTTTTTCCTGAACCAACATCACCCGACAACAAACGGTTCATTGGATGACCTTTTCCCAAATCACCCAAAATCTCCCAAGCCGATATTTTCTGTGATTTAGTCAAAGTAAACGACAGGCTGTCCACAAATTCCTTAATCTCTTTTTCTTGAAATTTTATCGCTACTGCTTTTTCTTTTTCGCGTCGCGAACGTTCGATTGCCGAATGTATCTGCAGAGAAAACAGTTCGTCAAATTTAAGGCGGCGCAAACATTCGGTTAAGTCTTTTTCGTCAGTGGGAAAATGCAGCCCCTTAATCGCCGCACCAATCGGTACCAAATCTTCACCTTCTAAAATATCACTCGGCAACCACTCCGGGATTTTACTTACTAGCGGTAAAACCTGACTAATCAAAAAGCGCAATTGCTTTTCCGACAAACCTGCAGTCAGAGGATACACCGGCACTAGACGCGCCGTGTGGGTCGTTTCTTTTTTGCCAATCTTTTCATACACCGGACTGACAAATTGCACCCCCAACATATCACCAGTCACCTTGCCGGACAAAGAAATATCATCACCAATTTTTAAAACTTTTGTTAGATACGGCTGATTAAACCAAATCACTCGTACCGCACCCGTACTATCCTCAACCAAAGCTTCTGTAATATTTTTTCGCGTTTTAAAACTTCTTCGGCTAGCGATTAAATTTATCCGACCATTCACAGTCACCACATCGTCCGGTTTCAGATCTTTAATCGCTACAACTTTGCGAAAGTCGTCGTAGCGAAAAGGGAAATAATACAAAAGATCCCGGGCAGTTTTAATACCAAGATTTTCTAGTTTTTTAACAAGCACTTTGCCAATACGATTGAGTTGCGAGACAGAATCTGACAATTCCATACCAACTCATTATATCAGATAGACAGCAAAAAACCACCAACTTGGTGGTTTTCAAAAACATACTATCCACATCAACTAAGAAAAAAATTCTTAACTAATACAGATCAGGGACGGCCATTAGCGCCGTCCCTAGTTATGCTCTTTTATCAACTTTGCACACCCGAAAGTGCCGCAAGGTTAGAACAGGCCGAGCAGGCCTTGAGGTTAGTCACCTCTTTTTTCCACACCACCTCTTTGGTGTGGAGAGGTTGAAGAATTCACTCACAGCACCACCGCCGCGAGTATTCTTCGTGATCGAAGATCGACCAGTATTTCAAGTCGTGAAGATTAGGCTTCACCGACTTGAACCACTTGGCCACCTCCTGCCAGATCCGGAAACGGGAGCGGTACTCGGGAGCGGCCCAGACGAAATGGGACTCCGCTTCCACGAGAACCAACCAGATGGCCTCCTGCTTCCCCACGAGATCGTCGAACGCATCCATCGACGATCCGAGGTCGGCACAGACATCCGCCTCCGGACCGAGGACCAGTCGACATCCCTCGAGCACCATATCCAAGTTCACTCTGAACTGGACGGCTCGATTGATGTCTTCTGACTGGTCGTCACAGTCCGAATCCGTTTCCAGACCGACACCACCCTCATCGATCACGACCACCGCCTTCAACAGCCGAACGAGATGCTCGTCCAGCTTACCAGCGAAACCGTCGTGATCTTCAAGGAATGTTCCCGCCCATTCGACCAGGTGGTCCCTGAGCTTCTCGGCCCACTCCTGGGCCTCGCTCTTCATCCCCAAGAACACCATCGTGCCCAGCACACTGAGCACGGACGTCACCGCCGACAGTTCTCCACCCACCGCCTCTTCCAGGATCTCCCTGGAAAGAGAAACGAGCTGGTCGTCCGCGGTCCACGTGGTCCCCTGAGCCTTTTCCATAACACTCCTTTGCCAAACGCTTTTGCGTTGGCGAAAAATGTGAAAGAACACTCCCTCCCACCCCTTTCTCTCTCTAGAAGAGGCGAGAGGAAGGGAGACACTTTGTCCCCGCATCCGTTCTTTAATCAGCAACTTGCGAACAAACAGCTAATCAAAGACCCTACATTCTATCATTTTATATATCCACTGTCAATCTTAAACGGACTATTTATACACATTATTCAAAATACTTTTTAATATAGCATTAAATTTGGCTAAAATATCCTAATACACTGTCAGAATATATTTGACAATAATCATAAAACATGCTAATATACCTATATTATTAACAACAATATGTACGAAAACCTCCTATCCAACCTCGGACTAAACAAAAACGAGGCCCTACTATACGAAACACTCCTGTCCCAAGGCCCCCAATCAGCCAAGCAGCTTTTAGGTAAAGGATCATTAACCAGAAGCAATATATATAATGTTATGGAGGGGTTGAAAAAGCTCAATTTAATAACTGAAACCCTGGATAAATCGAGAAAAATAGTTTTCCGTGCTGAACCACCAGCAAAATTAGAAAAAATCCTCGCCGACAAAGAACAGACAATATCCCTATCAAAAGCAGAATTTTACGCCCATTTACCAACGCTGGAACAAATGTTTCTCTACACCCAAGATAGGCCGGTCATAAAATACTACGAGGGATACGCTGGGGTAACAAGAATTTATAATGAGACACTAACCGACCAACCGGATGAAATGTGGGTTATCGTTTCAAAATACAGTTTTACAATTATGGATTCTTTTCTACATGATTACATAATTAAAAGGAAGGAACTTGGTATTAGAACAAAAATAATTTCTAGCAAACCAATTACACCAGAGATGTTGATAAAAGATAAAGACAATAACCTGGAACGAAGGTTTTTTGAGACACCCTTCCCTACTGAAATTAATATCTTTAAGAACAAAGTCGCACTACTTTCCTATCGAGAAAAACTCCTTGGCATGATAATCGAAGACAAAGACTACGCCGACGCTATGCGTATATTATTTACCACTCTTTGGTCAACTGCAAAAAATCCATATTTAAAAAACAACCAGTAATTAAAAACTGGTTGTTGTGTGAATAAAAGAGTCCACCCACCTACCATCTTGGCTTTGCTTTAAAGTCATAATTACGACTATAAAGATTAGCAGACTTCTTATCACTAAATTGATCTGAAGCTATTTTCCCTAGACTAATCGCTATATCACAGTTTGTTTTTAACTTTTGACCATCATTAGTATTTTCCCAGTCGTCATATGCTTTTTTTGCATCATTGATTTTTTCAATTATTACTTCAATTTTTTTCATAATTCCATCTACTTTTTTAGATATAAATTCTAAAAAGGCAGCTGGTCCATAATCATTGATCATGCGGTCAACATTATCTTGGCGCATTTCTGGGTCACCGAATAATAATGGTTGTAAGAAATTTATCATTTTATTCACTTCTGTTGTCCTTGTTACAAACTTTGATGTAAAGTCAGCTCTTACACTATGAACTAAATTATCAAAATTCTTTTTTACTTCACCCATTTTGAAAAAAGACTTCTTAAAATCACCCTCGATCGTTCTTGCTTGAGCAATTCTAAACTGTAGAAGTGGTAAAACAGTGTCTTTGTATTCTTTTAATTTTCCGTTAATTTTCTCAGCAGTCCCCATTATACTACTATCCACACCATAAGGAGAATCTCTAAAAAAATAACCTCTAAGCGATAAAGCAAAATCGATCGGATCTTTTATGTTAGACACAGAATCAAAATGTAGTAAATCTGGCGGCTGTTTATAATCAATTGAATGTTTTAAAGTAGGATCCTCCAATTTTTTATTTATATCACTACAACCAAGTGAAGCTATTGCCTTTTTGTAAATATTATTAGATTCCTCATTCGTCTCACTAAGCATTTCTATCGCTATTTCAACGAGCCTCTCTCTTACTGTATTTGCTAATTCCATGGTATGTACATCTTTGTTCTGTGGAAAAACCAAGCGTTTAATTTCTTCAATTACATTTTCATCCCCGTCTATGATATTTCTGATTTTAGTTCTAACAAATTCATCACCTTGCCACCTATCCAGAATAACCTTGATATACTCATGATTCAATCTAATTTCCTCCTCATTCCTTAAATCAGCGAATTTTTTTAATGTTTCGGGAGGTAATTCAGATCTCCAATGTGGCTTACCGATCTTATCAATATATTCAATTTCACCAACTTCCTGTTGTAAAACATTAATTCTATTTTTTAAATCCTCTACAACATCTCTTAATTCTTTCTTATTCGCCTCACTGACATTAAAATCTCCGAGCATCTTTCTAATTTGCTCTACTGTATCTGATATTTGTTTGATTTGATCTCTTTTATCGGGTAAAGAATCTGTTTTATTTGCTTGTTCTTCTAATTCAGATCTTATTTTAAAAGCTTCAGCATCAAGTTGATTATCAGCTATTGCAGCCGCTGCCTTTCTTCTTACTTCAGCCTCAGCCTCAGATTTTTTCAAAACTCCTTTTGCTACCACCAAAGCGTCTCGATAATTTTCTGGCATATATTTTAATTATATCTTTAATAATACATATTGATATTATAGAGCCAACCAATCATCTAGTCAAGAAAAAACTGAGATCAGTTTCTTTTTATCATACTTCGTGTGTTTGGTTTGGATCATGCCAAGATTAACAAACACCACCTTTGCAAAATATGGTTTTGTTTAGTAAAATACTACCTTTTTAAGGTGGTATTTTGTGCGCCCATTAGGAGTCGAACCTAAATTTTCGGCTTCGCAGGCCAATGTCCTATCCATTGAACGATGAGCGCCTGAACAAATTAACCCCGCTTCACCAACCAGCCAAGCTAGTTTAAGCAAAGCAGGGTTAATTTGTTTGATTTTAAATTTTGAATAAACGACTAATACTGTCACTAAATGGTTCTTCTTCTTGGTCCAAATCTTCCTCAACAAACTGTTCAAGATGCTCCCGAATCGGACGCGGATCATTGTCAAGCAATGGCACCTGCACCCGATGTCGCAGCACACTATCTAGACCAAAATATAAATTCTTTATCGCTGGTGGGTCATAAATCATCCAAAAACTCTTTAATTCACTAAAACGATAATATTTTTTACCAACAACTACGCCTGTTTCTGTGATGAGCACCGGCACTTCCATCGGTTCCACCATATCATGCATAAACAGAATTATTCCAAACAATACTATCACTAGCGCAAATAAATAATTTCCCGAAATAAGCGCATAACCTACCAAAGATACACCTACAATCCCCATTAGGATATACCATCGACGCTCACGTTCAGGCTGTTCGTATTCCTTAACTGTCCATTCAAAAACAACGTCGCCGATATCTACCTCATTTTTGATTATATCTTGGGGCATATTATTATTTAAATTACCCGTGGACAATACAGGGCTCGAACCTGTGACCTCTGCAATGTGAATGCAGCGCTCTAACCAGCTGAGCTAATTGTCCTTATTATACCAAATTTAGGACAGTTACAGCAAGAGCAGTATAACATAAGGTGCTAAATAAATCAAGATAACCACCGTTTGAACCATTCTGCAATCTGTGGTACAATTAGCAATGTTATGGATACTGAAAATCGCATCAATTTTTTACGACCGCAACCAATAATGCCGACCCCCGAACCACGCCGCCCTAAAAAGACCTGGTTGTTTTTTATTTTCTTGCTAATTGCCTTCTTTTTAGTTGGTTTTAGCTATCGCCAATATTCCGTGGCTGAGTGGCCCAAAGAAGCTACCGGCTATGACCCTATCACTCTTCAACCCAAAAAAGCCGGCATTTTCCAATCGATGAAAAACTTTGTTTTTCATTCAGACAACCTATTGGCCGGTCAAAGCGAAGATCGCGTCAATATACTTTTACTTGGTATGGGCGGAGCGGGACACGACGGACCATACCTAACTGATACTAACATTATCCTCAGCATCCAACCCAGCACCAAACAAATATCCATGATTTCAGTACCACGTGACTTAGGGGTAGAGATTAATGGCGGACTCCGAAAAATCAACTATGCCAACGCTTTTGGCGAAGCTAGTGGCCAAGGAGCAGGTGGAGAATATGCTCGCCAAATTTTTGAAAAAACATTCAATACCAAAATCCCCTACTATGTCCGTGTTGATTTTAAAGCGTTTGAAGACCTGGTCAACGAAGTTGGTGGTGTAACTGTTGATGTCGCCCGATCATTTACTGATTCACAATTCCCTGGAGCCAATCATTCTTACCAAACCATCATTTTCGAAGCCGGCAGCCAAACACTAAGCGGAGAACGTGCCCTACAATATGCCCGCAGCAGACACGGCAACAACGGCGAAGGATCAGATTTTGCCCGCGCTCGCCGTCAACAACAGATTTTGACCGCCTTGAAAGAAAGATTGCTGTCTTTTGGAACTTACACCAATCCAGTCCGTGTTCAAAACATCTTACAAACCCTCTCCGAACACATCACTACCAACTTAGACTTTGGACAACTAATGTATTTGGCCAATTTAGGGCGCGAAGCCAATGAAGGGATAAAAATGCTTGTATTAGACAATGGTACTGATGGTTTTCTAAAATCTTATATCGCCCCCTCTGGCGCTTTTATCTTGTCACCTGTCACCGGCAATTTCAACAATATCAACCTGGCAATAAAAAATATTTTCAACCCCGAAGTTGCCCAGACTGCCCCAACCACTCCGATAGAAAATCAATCCATTTTCCCTTCCGCAAAAATCGAGATTCAAAATGGCACCTGGATACCAGGGCTCGCATCATTAGTGCAAAAGAAATTACAAGACAAAGGCTTTACTGTATTGGCGCCCGTGAATAGCGCCAAACGCCCTTGGGACAAAACTTACATTTATACCATAAAAAACAATACAGCATCAGAAATTACCAATGTTATTGCAAATGAACTAGGTGCGGAAATAAAAACCGGCCTACCTAGCTGGCTACCCTTAACAAACACCTCAACCCCTTCCACAAATGATAATATAGGGTATAATAAAGAAGCTGACATTCTAATTATTTTAGGAACTGATACTAAACAATAATATGCCTACACCTGCTACAGTTATCGAAACAACCCTTCCGACAGTTGTAATTGTTGGAAGAGTAAACGTGGGAAAATCCACTCTCTTCAACCGTCTAGTTGCCAATCGCCAGGCGATTGTTTCTGATGTACCAGGTACTACTCGCACCCGTAACATCGGTGAATCTACTTGGCGCGGAAAACAATTTCGTGTGATTGATACTGGCGGTTTAACCTTCACCGACGATGTTGTACTAGAAGAAGAAATTATCCATCAAACCGAAATTGCTCTTACCGAAGCAGATGTGATTATTTTCTTGGCCGACGTCCAACAAGGCCTATTACCACAAGAAAAAGAATTGGCCAAAAAAATTCGCAATTGTAAACGTCCAATTATTTTTGTCGCTAACAAAGCCGACAATTTGAATATGCGCATGAGCATTCACGAACCAGAATGGAAAAAATTGGGCCTCGGCGAACCAATGCCTATCTCTGCACAAAACGGTTCTGGTGTTGGTGACCTCTTGGATTTGGTTTATACTTATTTAAACAAAACTAGCAAAAGACCAAAAGCAGCTAAAGAAGTTAACGCTCTTAAAGTAGCTCTAATTGGTAAACCAAATGTGGGCAAATCATCACTTTTCAACAAATTAATCGGCGAAGACCGTGTAATTGTCAGTCCAATCGCTCACACTACTCGTGAACCACACGACACTTTGGTAGAGGTTGACGGTCAAAAAATTGTCTTCGTTGATACTGCTGGTATTCGCAGAAAAATCCAAGTCAAAGGAGAGTTGGAAAAAATCGGTATTGGAAAAAGTTTGGAAATGGTAAAAAAAGCCGATGTAGTTTTATTCTTACTCGATGCGACCGAACCAATCACCGATCAAGATCAGCAACTCGGCGGACTTTTGCGTGAACACGCCAAGAGCACGATTATTATCATCAATAAATGGGATAAGGCCGAAGAGAATGACGACACCTTCCGTAAAGAAGTCACAATGGTAATTCAAAAACACTTCCCTCATTTAAACCATGCTCCAATTGTTTTTGTTAGCGCTCTAAACGGTTATCGCATTCATCAAATTTTCCCTCTAATTGAACGTGCTGCCAAAGAAAGATCCATTGAAATTCCACCCGAAGATTTAACTACTTTCTTACGCACTATTCTGAAGAAAAAATTACCAAGTAAAGGCCGTGGTACTCGCCATCCTCAGATTCTTGGTCTCAAACAAATCAATACCGCTCCGCCGATTTTTGAAATGTTTATCAAATCCAAAACTTCCGTCCACTACTCATATGTACACTACGTTGCCAATCGCCTACGCGAACAATATAGTTTTTTTGCCGCACCGATTATCATCAAACTAACCAAAATGAAACGCTAGTTATATGCGACTTATTGTCGGATTGGGCAATCCTGGTAAAGAATATGAACACACCCGCCACAACGCCGGCTTCATGGCGTTGGATTTTTGGCGAGAAAAAATGGACTGGCCAGAGTTTAAAGAAGAAAAAAAATTCTCCGCGTTTATCACCGTGGGTAAATTTGGGCGAGAAAAAATTATCCTTGCCAAACCAACCACTTTTATGAACGACTCCGGTGTCGCCGTCCGCGCGTTAATGGATTTTTATAAATTAAAACCGGAACAAGTTGTCATTGTCCAAGACGACAAAGATATTGGTATTGGTAAAACAAAAACCCAAACTGGACGCAGCGACGCCGGCCATAATGGAATAAAATCAATCGTCACACACCTCGGTGTCAACACCTTTGTCCGCATTCGCATCGGCATCGCTCCCGCCGACCCGGAAAAACTCGGCGTCACTAGCTATTTTGTTCTGCATGATTTTACTAAAGAAGAAGTGGTAACTCTAAAAAACGTTTTTATCAATCTCACCAAAGAGCTAGAAAAAATTATTCAATCCTAAAATGATCGACCACGTTTGGCTCACTCATTTTCCTAAAATTACTTATGCGCGTCACAAAAAATTGGCAGCGCATTTTTTAAACTCCCGACCATTTTCCCAAATTGAATATGACGATATTTGTGCCGCTGGACTAGAGCCAGAAATCGCCCACGAGTTGATTGTTTGGCGAGAAAAAAATCCTTGGGAAAAAATTAAGAAGCACTTGGATGATTATGAAATAAACACTCTCTCAATTGACGAACCGGCATACCCCGATTTGCTCAAACAGATCACCGATCCGCCATGGGCGTTATTTGTACGCGGACAATTACCAAATAATCCTAGTCAATTAGGCGTGGGAGTGGTTGGGACGCGACGCCATTCACTTTATGGCAAAGAAGTGTGCATTAAATTAAGCGACGAATTGGCAAAAAGAAAAATTACTATTGTCAGTGGTTTAGCACTCGGCATCGACAGCTTCGCTCACCAATCCGCCTTAAACCAAAATAGTTTAACTACCGCTGTACTGGGGTGTGGTATTGATCGCCCGACTGTTTATCCACGCAGCCATGAAAATTTAGCAGAAAAAATAATAAAATCAGGCGGGGCTTTGATATCCGAATATCCACCGGGCACGCCACCTTCAAAATTTTCTTTTCCCGCACGCAACCGCATTGTTGCTGGCCTAACACAAGGTACACTGGTGATTGAAGCCCCTCTAAAATCCGGAGCATTGATTACCGCCCGACGCGCACTTGATTACAACCGTGAAGTAATGGCCATCCCCCATCCGATTAATTCTATTAGCGGGGCTGGGGGTAACGAATTGATTAAAAATGGTGCTGCATTGGTCACTTCGATTGATGATATTTGTGAAACATTGAGTTGGCAAAATATAATGCCCGACCAACCGATCGTCAAAAATACCAATACCGAAGAAGACAATGTTTTAAAATATTTATCCAATGAAGCGCGTCAAATCGAATCGATAATCCAAGCCAGCGGCCTACCAAGCGAAAAAATCCTGGTGACCATAACACTGCTGGAAATGCGTGGTTTGGTTAAAAATCTAGGCGGTGGGTATTATGCCAAAAACTGACAAAACCTCCTCTAATTTGACAAAACGCTCGAATTTCGCTAGTATTAAGCGGCAAACCCCTTATTTTAAAGGGTAAAACAGCCTAAAACAGCTAAAATATGTCTACATTAGTAATCGTCGAGTCCCCTGCCAAAGCTAAAACCATTAGCAAGTTTTTAGGCAACAAATTTATCATCAAATCCTCTTTTGGCCATGTTCGTGACCTACCAAAAAGCAAGATGGGTGTAGATATTGAAAACAACTTTGAGCCCCATTATATCATCAGTCGCGACAAAACAAAGGTAGTGAAAGAATTAAAAACAGCAGCGGACAAATCCGACACTATCCTATTCGCAAGTGATGAGGACCGAGAAGGAGAAGCTATCTCTTGGCACTTGGCGCAGATATTACAGATTCCGGAAGACAAAGCCCAACGTATTACTTTCCACGAAATTACCAAAGAAGCCATCAATGAGGCAATCGCCCACCCCCGTGGAATCGATCTGCAAATGGTTGACGCCCAACAAGCTCGTCGTATTTTGGATCGCTTGGTCGGCTATGAACTTTCCCCATTTTTATGGCGCAAGGTTGCCAAAGGATTATCTGCCGGACGCGTCCAATCAGTCGCAGTTCGTTTGGTAACAGAACGCGAAAGAGAAATTCAAGCTTTTAATCCAGAAGAGTATTGGACTATCGAAGGCTTGTTTAGTCCGGAAAGTAAACCAACTGAAACTTTCACTGGGAAAATTTCTACTTGGCAAGGAAAGAAAGTAGAAAAACTGGATATCAAAAACAGTGCTCAAGCACAAGAAATTGTCGCCACATTAAAGGACGCCAAATATTTTGTGGGCTCCGTGGAAGACAAAAAAGTAAAACGCAATCCTCTGCCTCCTTTTACCACTTCCACTTTACAACAGGAAGCAAACAATCAATTGGGTTTTTCTGCTAAACAAACCATGCGTCTTGCTCAGCAACTTTACGAAGGTGTCGAGGTGGGTGCCGAAGGATCGGTGGGTTTAATCACTTACATGCGTACTGATGCCGTAAATCTTTCGGATAAATTTATCAACGATGCCAATGCTGTAATTGTCCAAGAGTACGGAAAAAAATATCAAGCTGATGAAATTCGTCGTTTTAAAAACAAAAACAAAAATGCGCAAGAAGCACATGAGGCTGTCCGTCCAACTGAAGCCAGTCGCACCCCTGACGTAGTCAAACCATTTTTAGAAAAAAATCTTTTCCGTCTTTATGAACTCGTTTGGCAACGCGCCGTCGCCACTCAAATGGCGGCCGCCGAACTGTCTGCCACCGCTATTGATATCGATACCGATAAAAATTGTCAATTCCGTGCGACCGGCCAAGTAGTAGTTTTCGATGGCTTTTTAAAACTATACCCAGAAAAAACCAAAGAAAATCTTTTGCCGGTTTTAAAAGAAAAAGAAAAATTAAACTGTCAGGAACTAACACCCGAACAACACTCCACTGAACCACCCGCCCGCTATTCTGATGCGACTTTGGTTAAGGCATTAGAAGAACACGGCATCGGCCGCCCTTCAACTTACGCTCCTACTATCGCCACCATCGAAGACCGTGGTTACATAGAGCGCGATGACAAAAAACGTCTCAAACCAAAAGATATCGCCTTTTTAGTCAACGACCTGTTAGTCGAACATTTCCCCCACGTTGTCGATCTAAAGTTTACCGCCGAGATGGAAGAAAATTTGGATGCAATTGCGCGCGGAGAAAAGAAGTGGCAGCCAGTGATCGCTGATTTCTATTTTCCTTTCAAAGAAAACCTAGTTAAAAAAGACAAAGAACTGACAAAAAAAGATATTACCGAGGAAACAACCGAAGAGGTTTGCGAAAAATGTGGTAAACCAATGATTATCAAAACTGGACGCTTTGGCAAATTCATGGCTTGCAGCAGTTATCCAGAATGTAAAAATACCAAAAAGATAGTGGGTGGACAACTAACCGCCGCTGAACCAGATGTCGCCGCCGAACCCACTGGAGAAAAATGCGAAAAGTGCGGTGCAGACATGGTCAAGCGTGTCGGCAAATATGGACCATTCACTGGTTGCTCCGCTTATCCAAAATGCAAAAACATTAAAAGCATTGAGGTAAAGATTGACGTCAAATGTCCAAAATGTAAAGAAGGAGACATCACTGAACGTCGTAGTAAACGCGGTAAAATATTCTACTCCTGCAACCGTTATCCGGAATGTGAATATGCCCTTTGGGACAAACCAACCGGAGAAAAATGTCCGAACTGCGAAACAGGGTTGCTCGTCTGGGGAGCAAAAGGAAAAATTAAATGTGGCCTAAAAGAGTGTGGTTACGAAAAGCCAGAAACACAAACCAAGTCATAATAAAACCTTTAAAAACATGCCAACAAACCGGCATGTTTTTGTTTGCAGATTGCATTTTATCACCAGTATCGCTATAATACAGAATACAAATAATATGGATAATAAGATAACAATTCCGGTACAACCTACTATCGAAGAGCTCCTCAAACTAGTCCGCCCTTTTTACAAACCAGGCGAGACCGAATTAGTGCAGTTAACTTATGATTTCGCCAACAATGCACACAACGGTCAAGTACGACGCTCGGGAGAACCCTATATCATCCACCCATTATCTGCTGCCCACATATTGGCACAAATGCAAATCGAAGCAAACATTATCGTTGCAGCACTGTTACATGATGTTCCAGAAGACACATCAATCACTCTAGAAGAAATAGAAAAGAATTTTGGCACAGATACTGCCAATATGGTGCGTGGTATCACCAAATTGGGTAAAATAAAATACCGCGGTGTTGAGCGATATATCGAAAACTTACGCAAAATGTTCGTCGCTATGGCTGAAGATGTGCGTGTAATGATAATAAAATTTGCCGACCGCATACACAACCTCTCCACCCTCAATGCTCTTCCAGAAAAAAAACGTTATCGCGTTGCCTTAGAAAGCTTGGAAATATATGCTCCTATCGCCCACCGTTTGGGAATGGGTGAATTTAAAGGTATGTTAGAAGACCTTGCTTTTCCCTATATTTATCCCAAAGAATACAAAAAAACCAAAGAAATACGCGATAAAATATTAGTAGAAAAAAGCGAGTATTTAGACACGGTAATTAAAGTGGCAAAAAAAGAGTTGGACAGTTCTAAGATTAAGTATCTCAGCATACACGGACGAGAAAAACAACTATACAGTCTTTATCAAAAATTACTTCGCAAAAATTGGGAAATCGGAAATATTCATGATATCGTGGCTGTGCGTATTATCGTTAAAGATTTAGGCGACTGTTATGCCGCACTCGGTGTTATCCACAAACTATGGGCCCCACTCAAAGGACGCATTAAAGACTATATCGCTCAACCAAAACCAAACGGTTATCAATCTCTTCATACTACTGTGTTTTGTGAAAATGGCAAAATTGTCGAATTCCAAATTCGATCACACGATATGCATGAGGAGGCAGAATATGGTATTGCCGCTCACTGGCATTATGACGAAAAAGGTTCGCGCCTACCCGCTAAAGACATTCAGTGGGCAAAAGAGTTAGCACAAATGCAAAAAGAAATATTGAACAATATCAAGGATTTGGAAGAAATGAAGGTAGATTTTTTTCACAATCACATTTTTGCCTTTACCCCACAAGGTGATGTGATTGATTTACCCGAAGACGCGACACCGATTGATTTTGCCTATCATATTCATACGGAAATTGGCAATAAATGTAATGGTGCAAAAATTAATGATCAGATGGTGAGTTTGGATACACAAATTAAAAGTGGTGATGTAGTAGAAATTATCACCGATAAAAACCGCAAAGGACCCAGTCCGGATTGGTTGAAGTTTGCCAAAACTCATCTAGCAAAAAATCATATAAAAAATTCCTTAGCTACTACACACCGGTTCTGGCTAAAAAATATTCTGAGCAAAAAAAATATCCCGAATTAAATCGGGATATTTTTTATTTTAAACTATTCAGTAAGACGCTCCACCAGACGATTCAATTCTTCGTTGGAATAATAGCTCAAGGCAATTGTACCACTCTCACCTTTTTTGGTGATCACTACTTTGGTGCCCAACTTTTCGCGCAACTTGTTTTCTAAATATAATAAGTTTGGATCACGACGAACAAAATTTGAACCAGTCGCTATTTTTTTCTGAGCAACATTTCGCTCCAATTCCCGCACACTAATTTTTTGCCCCAAAAGAGAAGCAAGTAGGTTTAGACGCTCCGCTTCACCTTCTAAAGATAAAATCGCTCGTGCCTGGCCAGAGTTAATTTTACCCTCAATTAAAGCTGTTTGTGCCGGCAATGGCAGATCCAGCAAACGAACGGCATTGGCAATAGCCGGACGACTCTTACTCATCTTTTCTGCTACTTCTTGTTGACTCAAACCAAATTCTTCAATCAACCGCTTGTATGAAAAAGCCTCTTCGATTGGATCAAGGTTGGCACGCTGAATATTTTCAATCAAAGCAATTTCCAGTTTATCGCGCTCGGGAAGTTGTTTGATAATTGCTGGCACGGTTGGAATTCCGGCAATTTCCGAAGCACGCAAACGTCTTTCACCTGCCACCAATTCATAGCCACCATCTTTCTTTTCGCTAACAATCAAAGGTTGCAAAACACCGTATTGTTTAATACTACCAGCCAACTCTTGCAATTCTTCTGGTGCAAAACGTTTGCGTGGCTGATTGGGATTTGGTGTTATATTTTTTATTGGTATATACCAAATCTGACCTTCAGTGTGTTTTTGGTCTTCTTTGTGTGTTACTGGAGAACCTTTACCGGTAGAGGTAATTAAAGCCCCCAACCCTCGTCCTAAAGCCATAGGAAAAAATTTAAATTTCTAATTTCCAAAAAAATCTAACACCTCGCGCAACAGACGTTCGTAGGCACGAGCACCCTTGCCCGATGGTTCATAGTGAAAAATACTCTTTCCAAAACTCGGTGCTTCCGCCAAGCGAACTGTGCGTGGAATAACTGAACGAAAAATATTGTTAGGAAAAAATTTGTATAGCTCGTGCAAAACTTCTTCGGACAAACGATTACGTCCATCAAACATTGTTAAAACTGCACCCAAAACATTTAAATCGGGTTTGATATTTTCTTTAACCAAAGTAATTGTTTTCAACAATTGCCCCAAACCTTCTAGTGCATAATATTCTGCTTGGACTGGAATAAGTATGTGGTCCGCTGCTACCAAACCATTTAAGGTTAAGATACCCAGTGACGGAGGACAATCGATAATAATATAATCATAAGCATGGTGCACCTCGGACAAAACATCAGATAATTTCTTCTCCCGTCCTTCAACATTTACCAATTCAACATTGGCTCCGGCCAAATCATTGGTGGCCGGCACCACTCGCAAACCGGCATGTCCAGTATTGCAAATAACATCGTGGATGCGAGATTCACCAACCAAAGCGTGGTACAAACCCCGCTCTAATTCTTGATATTTTATCCCCAAACCAGAGGTGGCATTGCCCTGTGGGTCCAAATCAACCAACAACACAAATTTACCCGCCTCCGCCAAGGCAGCAGCCAAGTTAACAGCAGTTGTTGTCTTCCCCACCCCGCCCTTTTGGTTAACTACTGAGATTATTTTCGGCATAATAAAACCATTATAGCATACAATTGACAAGGGGGCAAAATAGAGGTATAATATAAGTCATAAAAAAGCCCGAGTGATGAAATTGGTAAACGTGCACGACTCAAAATCGTGTGCCGAAAGGCTTGTGGGTTCGATTCCCACCTCGGGCACCATGAATTTTCTTCTAATAATCATCTGGGAATACATACTAGTAGCAATAATCCTAATTGCTTTTTTTTGGCGCGATCAAAAAAATCCCAAATATTTTTTAGGTAGGAGACCCTTACTGGCAAAAATATTCATTGGCGTGTTGGGCTTGGGTATAATTATGGCACTTTCTTCCATATTTGTTTACCCTAATATTTTAATAATCAACAATCAAGAGATTAAAATCAGTAAAATAACCCAACCAATCAATATTGCCCTAATAACTGACATTCAAGTTGGAAACAACAAAAAGACCGCTTGGGTAGAAAAAATTGTTGAAAAAATAAATGAAATAAGACCCGATATAATATTGCTCGGCGGTGACTTGATTGATAACGAGGCTGCTTTTGAAGACGAAACCCAATATCTCGAACCACTTGCCAAGTTGGTTGACTACCCTATCTATGCCGTCTTGGGCAACCATGAGTATGGTATCGGAAGCAAGACGAAAGAAAACAACAGTTGGCAAACTGGCGACCGCTCCGAAGAATTAGTCGCTCGCTTTAAAAAATTAAATATCCCGTTATTACGCAATCAACTAATCTGTCCTGAAGTTAAAAATCAACAAATTTGTATCTTTGGAGCTGATGACATCTGGAAAAAATCAATCGATTTTACCGAATTGCAAAATTATAACAGTTCAACTGCGCCTCTTATTTTCTTAACCCACAATCCGGATGGTATACTATCTTGGCCAAAAGACCGCCCAGCACCTGATTTGGTTTTAGTCGGCCATACTCACGGTGGACAGGTCTGGATGCCCGGATTTGGCCCTTTGGGGCTTACTGATGTCGATTTAGGTAGAAACTACTACCGTGGGCTAAATTACTGGAAAAATACCCCAATTTTTACCTCGGTTGGCGCCGGTGAATCAGGGGCGCCGATAAGGTTCTGGGTAACACCAGAAATCGCAGTAATAAAAATCCGACCATAGCGGTCGGATTTTAAAAATTATTTTTATGGTTTCAATCTCCCAATTGTTCTTGGGAACGGTATTGTTTCACGTACGTGTTCGATTCCGCAAATCCATCTTACCGCACGTTCAAGTCCAATACCAAACCCTGAGTGTGGCACACTACCATAGCGACGAACATCTAAATACCATTCATAATCAGCCTGATTCAATCCTTCTTTGTTAATACGTTCAATTAACAAATTAACATCGTCCTCGCGCTGACTACCGCCAATCAGCTCTCCTCCGCCTTCAGTTGCAATTAAATCATCATTCAAAACTAGCTCTGGATTCTGTGGATCACGTTTCATATAAAACGGCTTGATTGATTTTGGCCATTTCTCGATAAATACTGGCACCGCGCTATCCTTGGTCAACAACCCTTCGTCATCATTACCCAAATCCTCACCGTATTTTATATCCGACCCCAACTCATTTAATTTTTTAATCGCCTCATCATAGCTATAATGCACAAATGGCGCATCTGCCTGTTTTAATTTTTCTAAATCACGCTCCAGCACAATCAATTCTTCTTGACAATGTTCCAAACAATAACGAATAATATGACGCACCATCACTTCTTGGATAACTAAATTTTCCGTGTGTTCAATAAACGCCCCCTCGGCATCCATCATCCAGAACTCTGTTAAATGTCTTTTGGTCTTGCTCTTTTCCGCACGAAATACTGGACCAAAATCATAGCAACGACCAACCGAACCGATGGCTGCTTCTAAATATAGCTGACCAGATTGAGATAGATAGGCAGTGCCTTCATCAAAATACGGTACGGCGAACAGTGTAGTTGTACCTTCACAAGCACTGGGGGTAAAGATTGGTGAATCAGTGCGCACAAAACCTTCTTTGTGTAAAAATTCATTAATCGCTGTGATAATAGAATCACGCACACGCAATATCGCCCACTGTTTTTTACTGCGTAACCACAAATGGCGATTATCCAACAAGAAGTCTGGTCCATGATCTTTCAGTGCAATTGGGTAATCAACGGCTAACTGAATAATCTTAAAATCTTTTACTTGCAATTCAAAAACATTTTCCTTTTTGGGATGTTTGGTAATTGTCCCTACTACTGCCACCGAAGATTCCTGTCCAACTTTTTCCATCTCTGTCCAAACCTCTTCAGAGAAATCTTTTTTTACTGCCACTGCCTGTACCCAACCCGTGCCATCACGCAACTCTAAAAAAGCGATTGGACCGCTGGAACGTTTGTTGTATAACCAGCCTTTTATTTCTACTTCTTCACCAACGTGTTCGGCAATGTCTTTAATAAAAATTTTCATAGATATATATTATATTGTACTAAAATACTATCATTTTCCGCTAAAATAGGCAAGTTTTGACCAATTATTGACCTTTTTAGGTGAATGGTAAAGACAAAATTGATAAACAATGCTGTGCAAAATTTCTGCTTTCCCTGCTTCAAATTTCAGACTATTAATAACCTCCCAATCACCACTCACTATTGATTCTAAAACTTTTTTAATCTCGCTATTTATCTTTTCTTCGGTAGAAATATCAAATCCCAATACTGCTAAAAATTTAATAACAAAAACATCTACTGCAAAAACAGCCGGCACGGTTTTTGTCTTGTTTAAAAAATCTAGCCAGCTATAAACCAACTTAAAAACACGCTCATCTTTTTCTTGATGAGTGATGAAGTGAGAGAAGATATATAAACTAAAAGATAAGACACTATTCCCCCAGCCACTCTTCCGTAAACCTGTAAAATCATTTATCACCTGCACCGAACCGAGATGATTTAGGTCTTTACCAGGAATCACTTCCGCCTCTACTAAATTACCTGGTTCTAAAAAGGCTGAGTTTTTACTTAATATTTTTTTAACACCTCGCGCCAACACTTCCACCTTGCCTTTTTCTAGAGTGTACAACGAGATTATCTGATCATACTCACGCCAATCGTTTCTTCCAATCACAAAGGACAGCATATCGGCTAATTTATTTTTTACTATTCAAATAATCTTCCAAAATTATCATCGCTGATTTTTCATCACGCGACGCTTCTCCACCCATCCGATCCGCCTGAGCTGAAGAAAATTTTTCATCAAAAAATACCACCGGACAAGAAATATTTAATTTTAACTCTTCAGCAAATTTTCGCACCCGCTCGGTATTGGTATTTTCTTTGTTGTCCAAACCAGTTGGCAGACCAACCACCACCAATTCAATCTTTTCCTCTTTAATCAACTTGGCCAACTCGTCTATTTTTTGATCTTTAATAATACCATATGGCAAAATCGCCCCAATAGTAGTTTCGCACCAGGCCAGACCGATACTTTTTGTCCCAAAATCGATGGCTAAAATATTCATACTTAGGTTATATTTTGGCTAATTTAAGAGCAAATATATTATATCACGACCATGCCGGTCTTGACAACTCTCTCTCTTTGCTATAATGGCTAGTCCGCAAAATCTGCGGTGGATTAACTGCCACAAGGAGGAATTAGGATGAAAATCAAGTTGTGTTTCGACGATGCACTGGTGCCGTTCTCGCGAGTGCTCAAGAAGATCCGCGCCAGGGAACTCAGGAACGCCGTGGTCACGTTCGTCAACCGCGGAGATGGCGAAGACGTGTTCTACACGGTGGAAGCTGAGGTCAGCGACCAGACCATCCAGAAGGCGCTCGACCTCGACGCCGTCGACGAGCCCCGCTAGCCAACCAACACACCCCGCCTCCGCCCACACAAATTTCCAAGGACATCGCTCTCTGGGTGTCCGCAAAGCTTTTGAAAATTTCCAAAGTTTTGCAGAACCAGAGAGCGATTATATAAAATATCCCGACATTATGTCGAGATATTTTTTTACAACTAACATCCTCTACTTATACAACTCGCTATGCGTACCAAGCAAGATGAAAAAGATAATTTCGCCGTTCTTTAATTCTTTTTAAAATGATCATATCCCGTTATTTTATTTCCCAAGTTTGTCCAAATGGGAGATAAAATCACTAGCACTGCTATATGAACTATATTTACCAGCACGATAATCTTTCTCTGCTTCTTTAAGAGTGTTGATTAAGCGTTCTTCTGGCCTCCGTGTCGCCACCTTATTCCCCTTTTCTGTAATAACAACCGTATGTTCAAAATGCGCACACATACTCCCATCGCTCATCACAATTGTCCAACCATCTGGTCCGGTCTCTACTTCCCAATTTCCCAAAGCAATCATCGGTTCAATGGCAATTACCATTCCTGGTTTTAAAATGAACTTCTCCAAACTGCGATCATAGTAGTTCGGCACCCGTGGATCTTCGTGTACTGCGTGACCGACACCGTGCCCCACCAAATCGCGTATGATGCCATAATCGCCCTGTGATTCAACGTATTTCTGTATTGCTCGTCCAATATCCGCTACGCTATTACCCGGCTTACATGCCCGAATACCCACCTCTAGTGATTCTGCCGTAACTTCCATCAGTTTTTTTACCTCTGGCGACATTTTACCGCCTACCACCACTGTGATAGCCGTATCCGTAAAATATCCACTCTTTGTTTGGTCCTTACCCACCGGCCACTCCATCCCAATATCGATTTTGAAAATGTCGCCCGCTTTAAGAATCACATCTTTGCGCGCAATACCATGCACTAACTCTTCGTTGATTGAGGCGCAAATCGTGGAAGGAAACGGAGTGTCTTTCGGATGGTTTTTAAAATTCTTGAACGCTGGCTTACCACCTGCCCGCACAATCATTTCCTCGGCGGCAACATCAACATCAGCCGTACTCATACCCGGCTGCACCATCTTCCCCAAATCCTCCAAGATCTTTCCTATTATTTTACCCCCTTGAAGAATTTGATTAATTTCTTGACGCGTTTTAATAAGAGCCATATATTATGATGTTTGATAATCAAACTTAACTCTTTAATAATTTGTTTTCTTGTCTTCGCCCCATTAACACCCACCAAACGATAAGACTGACGATAGTGCTCCAGTATTGGTTCGAGCGCCTTATTACCCTGAGATTCAAAGCGTTTAGTGACCGCTTTTGGATTATCATCCGGCCTAATTTCCAAATCACCGCCACATTTTTTACAACGCGAAACATGGTCTAATTTTTTGTCCCAAGTTACAATATCACCACATTTGGAGCAGATCTTTCTTTTAGTAAGGCGAGTCAATGCTTCTTCATCACTCAAGCGCAACACTATCGCCAAACTATCATCCAACCAATTGTTTTTTGCAAAAAACTCATCAAAGACGCTTGCTTGTTCCATAGTGCGTACTGCACCATCCAATACCACTCCGCCTTTGTTTTTCATCCCTTCTTCAATCGCTTTAAAGGTTAAACGATAAACCAAATCAGACGGCACCAAGCCACCATGCTCCATCACTTTAAGAGACTCTTTTTCTTTCGAGTCAGCCATCGGGTCGTTTTCTAAAGCACGAAAAAGGTCTCCTGTTGAGATGTGTTGATAACCACAACCAGTAGCCAACAGTTTCGCCTGAGTGCCTTTGCCACTACCTGGAACACCAAAAAAGATGATAATTTTTTTCATGAAGATAAAAATAGACAAAAAAATAAAACCATGCCCCTCCCTCTAAATTGTGCTTAAATTACACAAAATATACTAACACAAAAAATATATTTTGGCAAATTAAAAAGTCCCACCAAAATAGCGGGACTAGTTAATTTAATATAATTAAATTCGATCGTACTCGTGCATTGTCATCTGGGCCTCAACCTGTTTGGCGGTCTCAATGGCCACTGCTACCACGATCAACAAACTGGTACCGCCAATCTGGAAAGATTGTGTGCCAGAAAACAATTGAATCAATAGAGGTAAAATAGCAATCAAACCCAAGAAGGTAGCGCCTACCAAATTAATACGACTCATTGTACTTTGTAGATACTTCTCAGTTTCTTTACCAGGACGAATACCAGGCACAAACCCACCCTGCTTCTGCAAATTTTCCGCAATCTTCTGTGGGTGGAAAATGACAGCAGTGTAAAAGTAAGTAAAACCGAACACTAACAAGAAATATACAATAGCGTAGAATACTTGGTTCTGAAACAATATAATTGTTTTAGTAGCGGCCGCTGCCAACCAAGCTGCTTTGGCATGAACAAAAAACTGTGCAATCATCGATGGGAACATCACTAATGAAACCGCGAAGATAATTGGGATCACACCAGCCATATTTACGCGCAATGGTAAGTGGGTATTGCCACCACCATAAGCATGTGTACCACGCATCTGCTTAGCATAGTTTACTGGAATATTGCGCTGACCTTCACTAATAAATACCACACCAACTACAGTCGCAATACCAATCAAAGCAAACAAGACAAAGGTGTAAAAATCAGCCGAAGTATAGTTCACTGCCGCATTGCGCAAAGTAGTGGGCAAAGAAGAAACTATACCAGCGAAGATCAAGAGCGAGATGCCATTACCAACTTTACGTTCGGAAATCAATTCTCCCAACCACACTAAAAACATCGTACCAGCAGTAATGGTTAACATGATAACCACAATATTAAACGGCGACATATCGGTCAAAACCGGACGTGAAGTGTTGTTTAAAAGTTTGATCATGCCATAGGATTGCAAAAAAGCCAAAGGCACGGTCAACCAACGAGTATACATGTTAATTCTCTGTTGTCCGGACTCACCTTCTTTGGTAATCTCTTCCAATTTAGGCACAATCATTGCCAAAAGTTGAAAGATAATCGATGCGGTAATGTAAGGCGAAACACCCAACATGATGATAGAAAAATTTTCCATTGTACCGCCAGAAAAAAGATTTAACAAACCTAAGATCTGGTTACCGGCAAGGAAACTCTTTAAATTTTCAGTATCTACTCCTGGAACTGGTATATGAGCGACCAGACGAAACACCACCAACAAACCTAAAACAATCAAGATATTATTTCTAACATCTTTGGTGTACCATACTTTTGATATTTTTTCCCACATAGAAAAATAAAAAAACCAAAGGGAGATTATTTAATCTCCCCACCTAATGACTTAATTTTTTCAGCCACCGATTTGGTGGTTTTGACACCGTCGATAATTAATTTTTTGGTAAGCTCACCACCATTAACAATCTTAGCAGAAACAACACCTTTACTAATTATCTTTAATTTCTTCAAAGATTCGATACTAACAGTCTCACCTGCTTGGTATTTCTTTTCCAAAACAGACATTACAATTGTATCTGGCTTAATGTTCATACTACGGAATCCACCAAGCTTAGGAGTAGATTGCAACAATCTTTTAAAACCTTTTAAGCGCAAACCACGACCACCACCTGAACGAGCAGTTTGACCCTTGCCACCGTGGCCAGAGTAGTTACCATGACCAGAAGCATTACCACGGCCAAGTTTCTTGGCGGTATGTTTGGAACCTTTAGCAGGTTTAAGAGTACTTAATTTCAACATATTGATTATTCTTTAGCTGCTTTATTTTTTGCAGCTGGTTTAACAGTCTTTACCTCAGCAACCTTCTCAGCTACCACCTCAGCCTTTTTGCCTTCTACCATACGCTTCTTAGCTGGCAAAAGCATCTTCAAAGCGGCCAAAGTAACCTCAGCGATTGCGATTTTGTTTTTGGTTTTACCCAAAATCTTGGCGGAAGCGTTTGGTACGCCTGCTAATTCCAAAATTGCGCGCATTGGACCACCAGCGATAATACCAGAACCAATTGGGGCTGGTTTAATCATCACATAGGCTGCCTTAAATTTGCAAAGTACTTGGTGAGCGATAGACTCTCTGATAATCGGAACATGGATCAAATGTTTCTTCGCCTGACGAGTAGCTTTTTCCACCCCAATCTGCACATCTTTTCCTTTGTCCAAGCCCATACCGACGCGTCCTTTTCTATCTCCCACTACCACACAAGCACGAAAACTTAAATGTTTTCCACCTTCAGTCACACGAGTAACACGAGCAAGGTCTAAAATAATACTATCAAATTCGGATTTTTCCTGTGAACGATCACCGCGTTTACCACCACGATTAAATCCGCCTTTATTATCTTTGTTGTCTTTATTATTCATCATAATAAACTAAATTTAAAATTTTAGACCACCAGCGCGAGCGCCTTCAGCCACTGCCGCTACCCGACCATGGTAACGATAACCACCGCGATCAAAAACAACAGCTTTAATACCAAGTGCAGCTGCTTTTTCAGCCAATTTCTGACCAACCAAATAGGCTAAAGCAACTTTACCTTCCTTGCCTTCAACTTTAGCTTCTTTTATTTCAGCGCTCTTAACTGCACATAAGGTTTTGCCACTAGTATCATCAATCAACTGGGTAACCAATGAACGCAAACCACGAAAAACAGATAGACGTGGGGTTTCTTTGGTACCTTTTACAGTCGCACGCACACGAGCGTGACGTACTTGGCGTAAATTATTTTTTGATTTGTTCAATAATCTTTTCATACATTTATTATTTAAGCTGCAGCTTTACCAGCAGTTTTACCAGCCTTACGACGAACAACTTCGTCAATATATCTGATACCCTTGCCTTTATATGGTTCAGCTTTTTTAATTGCTCGAATCTGTGCAGCCATTTCACCTACCATTTGCTTTTCAAAACCTTCAACAGTGATAATATTTTTTTCAACTGATAATTTTACATTTTTATCAGGAACAAAGTTTACTGGATGAGAAAAACCAACATCCATAACTAGAGTAGTACCACTCATAGAAACCTTGTAACCCACACCGTTAATCTCCAACTGTTTTTTGAACCCATTAGTTACACCTTCCAACATGTTGGCGATGATACTAGAAAAAGTTCCCCACAAAGCACGATCGCTCTTACTTTCTGGGTTCGCAACTGTTACTTCCATTTTACCATCATTTACCGAAACAGTAACGCGTGGGTGGATAAGTTGTGTTAATTCTCCCTTTGGACCTTTCACAACCAAGCGGTTTTGTTTAACCTCTACTTGGACGCCAGCTGGGATAATTCTTACTTTTTTGCCTACACGGGACATACAATTAAAATTCAAAATTAGTATACTTCACAAATCAATTCTCCACCCAAACCAGCTGCTCTGGCCTCGCGGTTAGTCATCAAGCCGCGTGGGGTAGAAATGATCGAAAAACCTAAACCATTCAAAACTTGTTTAATATCACCTTTGCCTACATAACGTCTGTTGCCTGGCTTGCTCAATCGGTTGATTTCATGGACAGCAGCAATTTTATTTATATATTTTAAATTTACCACTAATTGGCGGCCATCGGCAGATTTTTCAGCTTTAGCCAAACATTCCTCACGTACCAAAATTTCAGCAATTGCCAATTTAATTTTAGAAAAAGGCATGGTTACCTCGGATTTGCGCACGGTATATCCATTACGGATACGGGTGAGCATGTCAGCGATTGGATCGGTCATCATAGAATTATATTCTCAATTAAAAATTACCAACTAGACTTTCTGACCCCTGGAATCTTGCCATCATTGGCTAATTCTCTAAAGCAGATACGGCACAATCCGAACTTACGGATGAAACCGTGTTTACGACCACACTTCCAACAACGTCGAACAATGCGGGTAGAAAATTTAGGTTTACGATTTGATTTTGCAATTTGTGATTGGGTAGCCATAGTATTCTCAAATTATTTAGAAAAAGGAAACCCGATAGCAGACAACAAGGCAACTCCATCTTTCTGATTCTTTGCAGTCGTCTTCACGATAATCTGCAAGCCGTGCATCTTGTCAATTTCACCCTGTTTAACTTCTGGAAAAGCTGAGTTTTCCTTAAAACCAATGGTGTAGTTACCCTGGCGATCAAAAGACTTGGCAGAAATACCACGAAAATCACGCACACGAGGGAAAGTAACTTTCAATAATTTCTCCAAAAAGTGCCACATCTGCGGTCCGCGTAAAGTGACCATGACACCAATTTCCATATTCTCTCTAATTTTGAAGTTAGAGATGGCTTTTTTGGCTTTGGTTCGGACCGGCTTCTGACCAGTAATACGACGCAAAGTATCTTCAACATTTTCAATATAACCAGACTCTTTGACAAATCGGCCAATACCGGCGTTAATAATAACCTTGGAAACTTTCGGTACTTGCATGATATTTTTATAACCCAATTCGGCTTTTAATTTTGGGGCTATTTCTTCTCTAAATTGTTTGTATAAATTCGCCTGCATATATTTTATTCAATAACTTCTTTACAACGACGGCACATACGTTTTTTTGCGCCTGCTTCTAATTTGTAGCCAACCCGAGTACCTTTGCCACATTTTGGACAAATCAAGGCTACGTTAGCAACACGCATTGGAGCGGCCAGTTCGATTACTTGACCTTTTTCACCTTTTTTCTTGGTGCGCAAGTGTTTCTTCATAATATTCAGACCTTCCACTACAACTTTACCGTTGTTGGGGAAAACCTGAACGATCTTGCCACTTTTTCCACTGTCTTTACCAGTAGAAATTTTTACTTGATCATTTACTTTGATTTTCATACATGTTTAATTAAAGTACTTCCGGAGCTAAGGAAATAATTTTCTGGAAACCAACAGTACGCAATTCACGCGCTACTGGCCCAAAGATACGAGACCCTTTTGGTTCTTTGCTTTTGCGGTCAATAAGTACGGCGGCATTCTCAGAAAAACGGATATAAGTTCCATCATTACGACGAATCTCTTTTTTCTGACGAACAATTACCGCATGTATCACCTCGCTCTTTTTTACCAATCCATGAGGTGCCGCTTCTTTTACAATAGCAGTGATGGTATCACCGATCTGAGCATAGCGTTTCTTATAGCCATCTAAAACACGGATACATTGTAGTTTCTTTGCGCCCGAGTTATCGGCAACCGCGAGCATGCTGCGATGTTGAATCATATAAAATCAGTTAAACTTTTTCGATTATTTTACTGCCTTCACCACGCTGATTAAACGCCAGCGTTTGGTGGCAGACAACGGTCGACACTCAGAAAAATTTACAACATTGCCAACTTTAGCAACACCCGCTTCATCGTGAACATGATATTTGTGAGTAACACGATAGGCTTTGTTGTATTTCGGATGACGTTTCATGGAGTCCACCTTCACAACAATCGTTTTGTTCATGTTGGCTTTGACCACTTCGCCGCGAAATGTTCTTTGAGTTTTTTTAATTTCTGTGCTAGCCATATGTATAAAATTACTTTTTATCTTTTAAAACTGTCAAAGCACGAGCGATATCATGACGCAAAACAGCGATTGCCCCAACCTTCTTCAAACCTCCGCCAGCCACTTTGAATTTCATGTCACGCATTTTTGCACGCCATTCCAAAACCAAATCTTTCAATTCTGCGGCATTTTTATTTTTTATTTCTTCAAAATCCATATACTTTAAGGTTATACTTTTTCTACAAACTTGGACTTAACGCCAAGCTTGTAAGCCGCCATATCCAAAGCAGATTTTGCTACTTCACGAGTGATACCACCCATTTCGAACAAAACAGTACCTGGTTTAACAACGGTAACATAGTATTCTGGAGAACCTTTACCGCCGCCCATCGGAGTTTCGTTACCTTTTTTAGTCACTGGTTTGTCTGGGAAAACTCGGATCCAAATCTTACCACCACGACGAACATAACGAGTTAATACACGACGAGTAGCTTCAATTTGACGACTGGTTACCCAACCATGCTCTTGACTTTTTAAACCAAATTCACCAAAAGCAACGCTATTAGTACGAGTAGCGACACCTTTGCCACGACCGCGACCCTTATGCCACTTACGATGTTTTACTTTTTTTGGAAACAACATATGGTTTTATATTAGCGTTTTTTGGTTTCTTCCTTGACTTCTTTTTTTGCAAATTTATCTCTTCGACCAAAGGCTTCTCCGCGATAGACCCAAACCTTTACACCGATTTTACCGAAAATGGTATGAGCTTCAACCCAAGCATAGTCCACATCACTGCGTAATGTGATCAAAGACATTTTACCGGCAGACAAAGTTTCCTGGCGAGCAATTTCTACACCATTCAACCGACCGGACATTTTTATTTTTACTCCTTGCGCACCAGCAGCCATCACTCTTTCGATGGTTTGCTTCATAACACGACGGAAAGGCATACGACGTTCGATTTCTGAAACTACACCTTGGCCGATAATTTGAGCAGACAATGCTGGTTGTTCAACCGCTTGAATATTCAAACGAATCTTACTTTTAAATTGTAAAATTCCACGTTCAATTTCTTTACGTAATTCTTCTAAACCTTGACCAGCACGACCGATAACAAAACCTGGTTTAGCTGCCAAAATAGTGACACTCACTTCCTTAGGAGTGCGCTCAATACTAATTGAATCAATACCGGCTTCCTTTAACTTGGTAGTTAAAAGTTTGCGAATTGCCACCTCTTGCTTCATCAACATTGGCAACTGCTCTTTTTTACCAAACCAACGAGAATCCCAAAAATGGATAAAAGGAATGCGGTGGATTACTGGATGTACTTTGTGACCCATAGGATTTAAAGTTATTTCTTAACTTCCTTTTTCGCCTTTGGTGCTTTCACTTCCATTTCAGCCAAAACCAACTGAATGTGTGAAGTACGTTCGCGAACTGGAGTAGCACGACCATGCGCTTTTGGCATCCAGCGTTTTAATACTGGACCACCATCAACGGTAATTTTTGCCACCCGTAAATTCTCTGGCGAAAGAGAAAAATTGTGTTTAGCATTAGCAATAGCCGAGCGCAACAATTTCAAAACTGGTTCAGCGGCACTCTTATTTATCAGTGACAAAGAATTCAAAGCAGTAGTCACTTTACGACCGCGAATCAAATCTGTTACCAAGCGCACTTTACGTGGTCCTTGGCGCAGAAAACTTAATTTTGCTTTCACTTCTTGCATATTCTAAAGGTTATTTCTTAGCAGCCGGAGCAGCAGCCTTGGCTGGTGCAGCGGACTTGGCAACGGCAGCAGACTCTTGGTCTTTAGCCATCTTACCACCGTGACGAATGAATTTCTTAGTTGGAGAAAACTCACCCAAACGATGACTGATCATATTTTCGTCGACCAAAACATTGATAAAATCTTTACCATTGTGCACCAAGAAGGTGATACCCACCATCTCTGGAGAGATAACACAAGCTCGGGACCAAGTTTTGATTGTTTGGTGTTTGCCACTCTCACGCACTTTCTGCACTTTCTTTAAGATGCGTGGATCAACGTACAAACCTTTTTTTAAACTTCTAGACATATTTATTATTTTTTACCTCTGCGGGATTTAATTATAAACTTGTTGCTCCATTTACCCGGGGTACGAGTGCGGACACCACGTGCTGCCTTACCGTAAACAGTCTGAGGACCACGTTTCTGACCGATCGGAGAGTGACCTTCACCACCACCGTGCGCATGGTCTACTGGGTTCATATTCTTACCCTTCACTGTTGGTTTGATACCGCGTAAACGCATACGACCGGCCTTACCCCAGCGAATCAAACGACGATCAGCATTACCCATGATACCAACAGAAGCGGTACATTTTTTCAAAACAGCTCGCACCTCACCAGAGGGTAAACGAATCTGCGCATAATTTCCTTCAAAACCCATCAACTGCGCTCCCATACCAGCACCACGTACCAACTGACCACCTTTACCAGAAGTCAACTCAACATTGTGGACAGACAAACCAAGTGGAATATACTCCAAAGGCATACGACAGCCTAACTTAGCTTCGATTGCTTTATCAGAAGAAGTTACCTTATCACCCACCTTTAATCCTTCAGGACACAAGATGTATGATTTGGTTTCATCAACATACTGAATCAAAGCGATACGAGGACCACGGTTTGGATCGTATTCGATGGCCAATACAGTTGCTTCTTGATCAAATTTCTGTTGTTTAAAATCAACGACACGATAGAATTTTTTTACCCCACCTGCTTGGTGACGAACAGTAATTCTACCTTGGTTGTTGCGACCAGATTTTTTCTGGATCATGCGTAACAAAGATTTTTCTGGGTCAGTCTTCGTGATATCAGAAAAAGAATCAACACTTGCTTGACGACGACCCGCGTTATTTGGTTTGTAAATTTTAATTGGCATATATTATCTTATACCCCTTCATGAATATTGATGGTCTTGCCTTGAGGCAAAGTAACCAACGCCTTTTTGTAATCACTACGGCGGCCAAGCGAGCGACCGAAGCGAACATTTTTACCAGAAACATTAATAATGTTAACAGACATTGGTTTAATACCATAAACATCCTGAATCGCTTTTTTAATACTAATCTTATTAGCATTCTTGGCAACAATAAAACCATACTGATTGTGGGTTCCAGCGATAGCTGCTTTTTCAGTTATCAAAGGACGAACCAAAATCTTGTCTGCAATAGAAGAAAGTTTAACTTCGGCTTCAACAGCTTTTTCAACTTTTTCCGCTACCACTTTTTTAGCTACCACTTTTTTGGTAGCAGTTTTGGCGGCAACCGGCTTTTTGGCTGGCACTTCCTCGGCCTTATTAGTATTTTCACCTAATTGGGCTTTTTGTGTCTTTTTTGACCAACGATCAAGTAATCCCATATGTTAAAACTTTAGTCTATTTAAATACAGTCTCAAGCTTCTTCAAAGCTTCTACACTAATAATGATTGCTTCGTTTTTAAGCAAAGCCATCACGTTAGCATCCTCAGCGCGCATTGTATTGACCTTTTTAACATTTTTTGACATGCGCACCAAACTATCATCTTTACCGGTAGTTAGAACCAAGAAACTTTTTCTTTTTTCTGGCAATACTTTCAAAAATTCAGCAAACATTTTTGTTTTAGGTTGGGCAAAAGAAAAGTCTTCTACTACAATCAAATTGTTACTGATTGCTTTGTCGCTAAAACACATTTTAATTACCAAACGTTTGGTTTTCTTGTTGATTTTGGTTTCGTAATTACGAACAGTCAAAGGACCAAAAGCGACACCGCCGCCTTTCCAAATCGGAGAACGAATGGAACCGTGACGAGCGCGACCAGTACCTTTTTGTGCCCAAGGTTTCTTGCCACCACCAGATACTTCACCGCGATCCTTGGTATCAGCCCAAGGAGCACGTTGGTTGTTGGTTTGAGCAACAAACACTGAGTGTACAACTTCTGGTTTTACTTTTACACCAAAAATTTTATCAGATAATTCGATTTCACCGGTAGCTTTGCCAGACAAATTGTAAATTTTTGTTTTCATATATTTTGTATTCTTATCTTTACAACTTAATTCTGAGCCTCAACCTGAGGTTCAACTGGAGCAGCCTCGACTACTGATGCTACTTCTTCAACCGGAGCGACTGGAGTTTTTTCCTCTGCAGCAGTCGGTTTAGTTATTTTCAAATCGCCTGGGCAAGTGATCATCAAGAAACTGTTGCGCCCACCTGGTACGGCACCTTTGAGATATAACTCATTATTTTCTAAATCAATTTTTACGATTGTTAAATTTTTCACGGTAACCTGATCACTACCCATATGACCAGCCATACGCATACCTTTGAAAACTCTCTGCACACCACCGGCACCAATTGCACCTGGGGCACGAAGGTTGTCTTTATGACCGTGTGAAGCTGGACCACCAGCGAAGTGATGACGCTTGACCACACCAGCAAAACCTTTACCTTTTGACTCACCCACCACTGTGGTTTTGTCGCCTTCAGCAAAAGATTCAACAGTGATCATGTCGCCTTTTTCCAAACCAGCAACTTTGTCAATACCAAAATCTCTCAACCAGCGTAAAGCGGGCAAGTTTTCTAAATGACCTAATTGTGGTTTGTTAAGACGAAAAGTCTTAGTCTCACCAAATCCAATCTGAACAGCAGTCGCGTTGTCTTTAGTGCCATCCTTTACTTGGGTGACATAACACGGACCGGCCAAAACCCTAGTTACAGGAATAACTTCTCCAGTTGGAGAAAATACCTGTGTCATGCTAATTTTCTTTCCTAGTATGAATTTCATATACAAAATGTTATTGCTCCACTCCCATCCCAAGGATGGAGATAACTTAAAAAAAATTACTTAACAAAAAACTAGAAGTACTAACATAGATATCCCTCAAAATCCACGTTATTACTTCTAGCCGTTCTTGTACCAGATAAATTCAGCAAGATTGGCTATTTTTTCTAGTTTTTAAATACACGATTGTCTCCCTTCAAGATTTCTACCTGCGGCCTAAATGTTTTTCATCTTGCGACGAATCTTATTTAGGAGCAAAGAAAATCTGAATGCTGGGCTAACTATATATTAAAACGGACCGTTTGTCAATACCTACATTTTGATCTCAATGTCTACCCCTGCTGGCAAGTTCAAGTTCATCAAAGCATCGACACATTTTGGCGAAGCATTGACGATATCGATCAAACGCTTGTGCACACGCATTTCGTACTGTTCACGTGCATCTTTGTGCACGAAAGTGGAGCGCAAAACGGTGATTTTAGACTTCTCGGTTGGCAACGGTACTGGACCAACTACCTTAGCTTCATTACGTTCAGCAGTTTCGATGATTGTCTTGGTTGCTTGATCAATAATTCGACTATCATAAGCACGAATTTTGATTCTGATACGACTTCCAGCCTCCTCTTTTGTCTTGTTTACAGTTGTAGTCATAATTAATTAGATTAAAGAACTTAAAGAGCTAATTTAAGAGGGGTGGTATTACCCACCCCTCTTAACTGCTTTATTTGATAATTTTTGTTACAACACCAGCACCAACGGTACGGCCACCCTCGCGGATAGCGAAGTTCATTTGGTCTTCCATAGCAACCTGAGTGATCAATTGAACTCTGATAACAACGGTGTCACCAGGCATAACCATCTCAACACCAGCTGGCAATTCCAAAACCTCACCAGTTACGTCAGTAGTACGAACGTAGAACTGTGGTTTGTAGCCCTTGAAGAATGGTTTGTGACGACCACCTTCTTCTTTGGTCAAGATATAAACATTGGCTTCAAACTCAGTATGAGGAGTGATTGAACCTGGTTTGGCCAAAACCATACCACGTTCTACTTCCTCTTTCTTGGTACCACGTAACAAGATACCAGCGTTATCACCGGCTTGACCTTCTTTCAAGGTCTTGTTGAACATTTCAATACCAGTAACGATGGATTTTAGAGGTTCTTCGCGTAAACCAACGATAGAAATTTCGTCGTTAACGTGAATCATACCGCGCTCAATACGACCAGTAACTACAGTACCGCGGCCTTCAATAGAGAAGACGTCTTCTACTGGCATGAAGAAAGGTTTGTCAGTAGCACGAACTGGATCTGGGATATATTCATCAACTGCTTTGATAAGATCCAAAACTGGTTTGGAAGCGGTTGGGTCGGTAGGATTTTGTAAAGCTTGCAAAGCGGAACCACGGATAATAGGGGTGGTGTCGCCAGGATATTTGTTCTTAGTCAATAAATCACGAACTTCAGCTTCAACCAAGTCGATCAACTCTGGATCGGTAACTTGGTCAACTTTGTTCAAGAAAACAACGATATAAGGTACGCCTACTTGACGAGCCAACAAGATGTGCTCGCGAGTTTGAGGCATCGGACCATCAGCAGCAGAAACTACTAAGATAGCACCGTCCATCTGAGCGGCACCAGTGATCATATTTTTAATATAATCAGCGTGGCCTGGACAGTCCACATGCGCATAATGGCGCTTATCGGACTCATATTCTACGTGAGCAGTAGAGATGGTAATACCACGAGCTTTTGACTCTGGGGCTTTATCCAAATCATCTACACCCTTCTTTTGTGCGGTCATGCCGTTAGAGGTCAAGACCTGCAAAATGGCAGCTGTTAACGTGGTTTTTCCGTGGTCAACGTGACCAATGGTACCAATGTTAACGTGCGTTTTGGCGCGATTAAAGTCGGCCATACGTATTAACTTTTACGGCACTGTTTTGAGTGGTCAAAACAGATTTGATGTCCAGCCGTAGTATTGATATAAATATAAATTAAACAAACCGCTAATCACATTTGTAATTAGCGGCGTTATTATAGCAGATATATTGGATTTGGCAAGGGGATAAGGTGTGGATAAGGTCGATTTTAGACCGGTTCAAGATAAAATTTCTCCTCTTCACCGTCATCCGGAAGGTCTTTTAACTCCACTTCTGGGCCAATAATCGGATTAATTGTGATTGGCTCTTCTGGTATCTTTTCTACCTCTTTATGGCTAATCTCAGCTAATTCTTCGTCTATTTCTTCATCCTCAACTTCATCGATTTCCGGTATTTCCTCTTCTACAGTTGGTTTGCAGACAACAGGCTCTTCTTCCAAAACAGTATCGGCAGAATTTGCCATATTTTTCTCACGCCAAACCGCTACTTCGCGATTAATCTTGTCTAAAATGTCTGATTCGCTCATATCTTCCAAACGCGGCCCACCATTGAGGATTTTTTCATATTCGTCAATTTCCATCATTACCACCGAGGTGTCCGTATCTTTATCCAAAACGACCAGCCGATCGCCAGTACGATTGATTAGTTTTAACAAACGATTTAACTGATTATTTTGCATATTATAAGATGAGTGAGAGAACTAATTTCTTAACAATACATATATTAAAGCCAAACGACATTGTTGTCAAACTTTGCTAAAAA
>CAZHYJ010000006.1:0-65171 GCA_964536725.1 uncultured Gammaproteobacteria bacterium
CTTAACAATACATATATTAAAGCCAAACGACATTGTTGTCAAACTTTGCTAAAAACCCTATAAAAATAGAACGACGCCGGCTTGATATACAAGTCCCGGCGTCTCATTTTTCACCCCCTTTTTCGCGACGTTTGGCCGCGAAATCCACATTGACCACCTTGGTATGATCCGGACGCTCGACAGAGCGCTCGGCGACCATCACCAAGGCGACATTTTTGCTTCCTTTGATTTCTCGCACGAGTCGGAATCTAACGTTCCGACCGCCCGAAAGGCCAAAGGACAATTCTTCGACCAGTTCCTCAGAGGGTTCATTCCATGAAACCCTCTTACCCGAAACTGCTTCGCAGGGCAATTCCTTGACCCACTCATCAACAGCTCCCACACGGAAGCTAACAATGAGCTGGTCACGAACCGTACCTTCATCCACCTCCCCGACAGAGCACTTGGCGAAAATCGCTTTCGCCCTTACTCCATCAACTGTAAAGAAGGTAACCACCAGGCGCTCCACCGTCTTCAAGAGCGCCATTACCTCCCCAGTACTTTTGGTTGGTTGATCCGGGGTGAGACCAACCAACAGCTTCCCCTCGTCGAAATAGTACGTCACCTTGATCTCATTCCACATGGAATGATTAGACGTATTCTTCAACGCTGGGAGCCAATCGATTGACTCCACCATCCAACAAAACCTCCAAAAGTAACTAGATAAAATAGCACAATAAGCGAAATCTGTCAAGTTGACAAAAGGCCAAAAATATGGTAATATATGTTCATTAAATAAAACTTTATTTTTAATATCCAAACATATGGGAGGAGAAGCTCATAAATTTAATCCTGCAACTAAAGAAGAGTTCGATTTTCCCAAAGATCTAACTTCAGAATTAAACGGAGAGAACACGGAGGCTATCAGCAAAATGAGTGGTCATAGAAAAAAGCAACAAGAAGGTGCACAAGAAGAAAGCCCACTAACACTTAAAGCTGGTGCGTTTAAGGCCGCTCAAACAGAGGCAGCTGGATATGGTTTGATGATCGGAGATGAAGCCAAGAAACACAAAAAACAGATTGCCGAAGCTGAGGCAAGATTAAAAAAAACAGAGGAAGACATGGATCATGTCGCGACCAATGAGGCAGCTAAATATTATACTAACCAAGAAGCACTCCAAAAACTAATGGAACAACCAGAAAAAAAACTAGGGGCAGCTGCTACTAAGAACCGTGAAGATTCTATTAAAAAATATAACAGTGTATTAAGAACAATTGAAAAGAGCTTTAGTGACGCTGGCCTAGACATACAATCTTACCGAATAAAAGTTGAAAAACCATTAAAAGATGCACGCGAAAACGTAGCCCGTGCTGCTGAAGTCGAAACGGTACAAGAAGAACAACCAAATCGGAAAGAAGCTTTTAGCAAACTTGCTAAAATGATATCTAAAACAAACATTGGTGGCAGAGGCGCCGCTGGGGATATTGACTCAGTCATAGACCAAATCGATAAATTAAAGAAAATCGATCCTTCAATGACTGGTGAACAAATTTATGATACCCTCAAACAATATCAAGCAAGCATGGTAGATGAACTAAGAGAGATTGATGCTGCAGCCGAAGAAGAAAACAAGAGTTTCTTTGGTAAAATAAAAGGTTGGTTTAGCAAAGATTCTGCCACTCAAAAAGCGGCCAAATTCAATAATTATTACGATTCTTTTGCCAGCAAACTAGAAGCTGTCGCCGAAGCCGCCGGATTACACACACCAAGTGCTGAAGAAAAAACAAAAAGAAAATCTGGGTCTGAAGCTGCATTACGTTTAAGACACCATTCTGTCGGTGGTGCTGATATTGCCACTCTTGGCGCAGGAGGCACTGGTATTGGTGGGGTAGAATCTGCCATGACAAGTCGCTCTAGTATTGCAATGGGAGAACGCGGTCCTTCAGATTCAAAAAAGCAAGAATCTATCAGTTGGTCTGAAGAAACAGAGTACGGCCGCACACAAAGAGAAACAATTCTAGCTTTAGCTGACGCTGTAATAAAAGGAGATACAGACAGCATCGCACAACAAGTAGCTAGATTTAAAGAACTTGATCCTTCTAAAAGAAATGAGGACATCTACAATTCGATCAAGAATTATAGGAGCGTATTGGTACGCACAAATGACGAAGCACAAACCCTTGCCAAAGACGAAACAACAACTCGCCGCTGGTGGCAAGTGGGCAAAGGTCCAGCCGCCAAAGCATCGGACTTGTCTGCTGAGCGCCTTGCAGCTTTTGATAAAAATTTAGAAAATATTGCGACACTTACCGGTCTACACGAACCAGACGCTGATGAAAAAGCAAGAAGTGCGTCCAGAGCCAAAGCTCATTTGGGTGGTGTTCGAAACATGAGCAACAGAAATTACGGCAGTAGTGTTGGTGGAATTGGTACTGGTAGTGATATTGGAGATGCTCTAAGGAATGGTTCCGAACTTGTAAAAAGAAATTTTCCTAACAGCAACGAAGGTGCCAGGTTTGCAACACCTGAAAACAAAGATACTGAAGTTACACAAAAAGCATTTAAAAAAATTATTGATGGAACTACTATCGATTCAGATCGTAAAAAAGTTTTACAAGATGAAGATGGTAGTCTAATAAAAGCTCTAGCTAAAAATGGTTATAAAGGAGAAGAGCAAATTCTAAGAGACACTATTACTGAAGTTTCCAGCTCAATAGAAGACGAGCTTATCGGACAAGGTTTTAAAGAAAAGAACGGAACACTTGTTTATAGCAAATGGTTTGGTCGCAGTGCGGCCGAATCGAGTGATGACTACAAAATGTGGGTTGCTCTAAAAGATTTACAAAACGATGTGTTCTCGACTAAAGCAGCAAAACGTAGCGGATTCATAAAATCAGCCGTCGGCAATTCGGACCGAGAAGCACAAACAAATTCTCGAGTTGGATAAACAAGTTTTTAAAAACTCCTTCACAATGTGAAGGAGTTTTTGTTTTGTTCTAACTCTTTTTTTCAGCAATTTCTTTTTTCACTTTTTCAACAAATTCTTCCTTGGACATTTTTAACTGCTCTTCTTGCCCACGCACCCGCACCATCAAAGGTTCGCCCGCAATCTCTTTGTCACCCACCACAACAATGTATGGCACTTTTTGTTTAGCTGCTTTGCGTACTTTGTTGCTGATTGATTCATCACCTTCGTCTAGTTCTACTCGCACACCAGCAGCAAGTAGTTCGTCCATAAGGGCTTTTGCCCCCTCAACATGATTCTCTGAAACTGTCACCAATGCTACCTGTACTGGACACATCCATACTGGAAAAGAACCAGCGTGATGCTCGATTAAAACTGATAAGAACCGCTCAATTGAACCCATGATAGCGGCGTGTAGCATCACAATTCTTTCCTTCTCACCTTTCTCATTAATACAATCCAAATCAAATCGTTCAGGCAAATTACGGTCTACCTGGATAGTCGCTACTTGCCATTCGCGACCAAGCGAATCCACTGCCATAAAATCTACTTTCGGACCATACATGGCCGCCTCGCCTTTGGCTTCAAACACTTCTACTCCACGCTCTTTAGCAAGTTCGCGCAATTGATTTTCTGTTTGTTCCCAAATTTCTTTAGTGCCCAAATATTTTTCAAAATGCTCCGGATCATGCATCGACAATCTAACCTTCAAAGCGCCAAACCCACTAGCCTTGTAAAATATCTCGATAATATCCCAAATTTTAAACATCTCTTCTTTAACCTGCGACTCTCTCACAAATACATGCGCATCGTCTTGGGTGATACAACGCACACGCGAAAGACCAGACAATTCACCAGATTGCTCATCGCGATATACCATGGTAGTTTCCGCATAACGTTGCGGCAACTCACGATAGCTGCGCGGGACATGACAATAGATCTGAGTGTGGTGCGGACAGTTCATTGGCTTCATTGCAAACTCATGCCCCTCGCGCGTAGTGATATGAAATAGCTCTTCAGAAAACTTGTCCCAATGGCCACTTTTTTCATACAAAGCCTTCTTGGTAATATGTGGGATGGTAACTCGAGTGTAACCTCTCTCTTTACGCAACTGCCAAACAAAATCGTCTAAAGTATTACGCAATAATGTGCCCTTAGGGGTCCACAAGGCCAATCCTGGGCCTACTAGCTCAGAAAAGGTAAATAAGTCCAGCTCCACCCCCAACTTGCGGTGGTCGCGTTTTTTGGCCTCTTCTATCTGTTTTAAGTAGGCGTCCAGTTCTTTTTCAGTCTCAAAACAGATACCATAGATCCTTGAAAGCATCGGATTCTTTTCGCTCCCACGCCAATATGCACCAGCTAGCTTTGTTAATTTAAACGAACCCACTTTGGCACTTGACTCGACGTGTGGACCACGACAGAGATCGACAAAATTTCCGGTTTCGTACACGGAAACATTTTCTACATTAGCACCCACATCCTGTAATTCTTCGGCGTTCATTTTAGTAGTCCCCTTCTCTTTTAGATCCTCAAGTAACGACACTTTAAAATCTTGTTTTTTTTCGGAAAAATATTTTATCGCCTCATCAATATTCATCTCTTTCCGAACAAACGGAATATTTTTGTTCTTCAATTTGATTGCCATCTTTTCAATTTCCTTTAGATCATTTTCTCCAAAATCACCTGGAAATTTTATGTCGTAATAGAAACCATTTTCGACGATTGGCCCCACACCAAACTTGGCTTCCGGATACAATTCCTGCACCGCAGCCGCGACCAAATGCGCACAACTATGACGCATTGTTTCTAATTTTTCATCTTTCATACATTTAATAAATTATATAATTGTACGTCTAATTTTTGATGTACAATTATTAAATAAAAAACCCGATATCTAAATTAGATACCGGGGTCCTTGAATGTTTTATTATCAATCCGCCTTCGCTAAAGCTTCGGCGCGACAAGGATGGTTCCACCCGATTTTTCTCGGACTAACCGAGAACACTCTTTTAAACAGCTTAGCCTCGACTGAGTCGAGATACCACGTTGGTAAAATGGTTGGTAGCCATTTCAATTGCTTGATTGTAGCTTATATCAATCGCTTAGATCTGTCAAATTATTTTACACTCTTCACAATCACTTTAATATGATTCGGCACTGTCGGTGCTTTTCTGATCCAGGAAGGCGAAAACTTTACATCTACTCCAGCAACATGGTCGATACCCAGAACATAGCGCTCAATTTCGTTCTTACTCTTACCAGCAAAACTACGCGGCAAAAGGGTCGAAGCGTCTGGATCAAGTGACACCAAGGCCTCTTGTCTAATCAATAACTCAGCCGTAGCACCGTTTAAATCATAACTTGCAATCGATGGCACAGGATCACCGCTAACAGACAAAACCTTCTCCGAGCCAATATTAATTTTCTTTGACATTTCACCGCTTACCAAATTTGTCAGCGCTAAACGATCATATCCAATCACCACCAACACACTATCACCGCTTACCGTAAAACCATCGATTTCCGCGCCCACCTCTTTATCAACCTTAATATTTTGTGATGTCACTACCGCTATTTTCCCCATCCCTTCCCACCCACCACTGTTTAAAGATTCAAGTGCTACTTTTTTTACTTTTTCCAAATAATCGGCTTTGGCACCAACTACATCACTTTCTAATAATATACCCACCGTACGCACACCACCAACCATTTTACTTTTACTCTCAGCATAAACCACTCTTTGACGATCAGCATTTAAACCTGGAATAACAAATTGGCTTGGACCAATCTCACTCTCCGACCCTTCCTTATCAGCATATACTTTGGCAACAACTTCCCCGTTCGCCGGTACATTTACTCGATCAGAAAGACGAAACAAAACACCGTTTGAGTTTAACAAACGAGTAGTTTTAACAAGTGCCTGATCGGTGTTGCTTTTGTTGTAAATAACAACATCCCCTTCTGCTACACCTACCATTTTTTTTGAACCGGAAGGATAATATTTTTCTGATAAAGCAAAAATAGTTGTTGTCACCAATCCTTTTATCTTTTCACCTCCGCCAAGAGCAGACACACCAACGTTCAGATTGATACTCTTGCTATCCTCTTTGGAAATAATAGTAACAGTCGCTTTTTTTGAAGTGATGAAAATAACCACCCCCAACAAAGCAACGGTGAGAATTAAAAAAGTAAATGCAATCGTACGGTAAAAACGTACTGATGGCTCTGGTAAACTTGTTTCAGTGTGGCGCACAATCATATCAAATATTTAAAAGTATATATTTTGAAAATTATTCTGTCACACGCAAAATTTCATCCACGGTAGTGATTTTGTCCAATGCCTTCAATAAACCGTCTTGCACCATAGTTACCATTCCGTTCTTTACCGCTAATTCTTGAATCGTATATTCTGAAACCTGCGCGCTCAAAATGACCGCCTCAATTTCTTTGCTCATAGTAAATATTTCATAGATACCAATACGTCCTTTATAGCCCAAACCACTACATTCTCTACAGCCTTTACCATGATAAAAATGTAAATTATTCAAATCAATATTCTGTTTTTCCGCCGGCGGTAATTCGGTTAGTATTTTTGTTACCCGCTCTTTTTTCTCTGCGTCCAATTCTATCTCCTCAATACACTTCGGACAGATACGACGTACGAGACGTTGGCCAATAACTGCATTTAATGCTGGTGCCAATAAAAATGGTTTAACACCCATTGATAAAAACCTCGGAATTGCACCAGCTGCACCATTGGTATGGATGGTAGATAACATTAAGTGACCAGTCAAAGCCGCCTGAATGGCAATCTCAGCGGATTCCAAATCACGAATTTCTCCAACCATACAAATATCCGGATCTTGACGCAAAATACTGCGCAAACCCTTGGCAAAAGTGTAGTCGCGGGTTGTGTCAACTTGACTCTGGTTAATTCCCTCCATTTTAATTTCTACCGGATCTTCCAATGTAATAATCTTCACTCCCGGCTTGTTTAAAGTACGTAAAATACCATACAAAGTAGTGGTTTTACCCGAGCCAGTCGGACCAGTAGTGATAATCATACCGTTCGGTCGTTCTACCTCTCGTTTCAAACGCTCATAGGCTTCACCACGCAAACCTAAATCGTCAAAAGTGACCCCTTTGCTTCCACTATGCAAAATACGCATTACCACACTCTCACCATATGTGGTGGGCAACGTTGAAACACGTACATCCAAGTTGCCTGATTCAAGATGCAAAGTAACACGCCCGTCTTGCGGACGATCGTTAATGTTAATTTTCAACGCGGCCAACAATTTAATGCGTGAAACAAAACGCTTCCAATCTTCTTTTGGCAATGTCGCCACATCATGCAAAATACCGTCAATACGATAGCGCACCGCCACCCCTTTATCCTCCGCTTCCACATGAATATCCGAAGAATTAATTTTTAAAGCGGCTGCGACAAGCAATGTTAAAATATTAGTGATTGAAACATTTTTAAACTGCTCTTGAAGTGTTTGTAAATTATCAATTTCCGAACCAAATTTATTTAAATCTTCATCAGTAATGTTAATGTCTTTGCTTATCGGCTTCACTACCGGCAAATTAGCATACAACTTAAAAACTTTTTCTAAACTATGCTCTGAAATTAAATACGGGATAATTTTAGCATGGTGACGTTCGCCTAATTGATAAATAAAATCATCGTCTGCCGCAATCGGCTCCACCCCCGCCACTCTAATTTCTTCTGGAGTGTAATAAAAACAAATGATTTTTTTCTCCCGTGCTAAGGTTTCCGGGATAACTTTCAGAGCCTCAGCCGTAACTGGAAAAGCATTCAGATCAATATATGGAATATTTACCACCTTTGCCTGCGCTTCAGCTTTATCTTCCAGTTCTTTTATCTTAATCTCGTCCATTTTATGAGAAAACTTAAACTGCGCCGAATTCAAATCAGCCGGCACGCTCTTACTCTTGGTAGGTGCTGGTTTTTTAATCAAGTCGTTAATTGATGGAAATCCGGAAGGCATAACTATTTTATATTTAACCAATTTTTCAAGTGATGCGCAATACGACTGGCGATGCCTTCGTGGTGCATTTTCATAAACAAATATACCCAAGCAGAAGTCGTAAAGGCGCTAAACAAACCACCAGCAAGCATACCAATAATAATAAACAAGGTGGTGGCTAAAATCAAGCCAATACTGACCAAAATATACCAACCACTAAAACCAGCCGCCAACCACATCGCTAACACTGGAATTAACACCGCCACTGAACTAACCGCCAAAACTGCAAACAGACCCAACGAAAGGACGACTAACAAAATACCTAGTTCAAGCGATACAACAACATGCCGGCGGAACATTGCCCAACCCTGCTTAAAAGCCCGACCGAACCATACTCTTTCTAAAACAGCGTAACACGAGGCATAGATTGACACCGTCTCTAAAACAAGGATGAGTGCCAACGCAACCAAAAATGCTATTACAGCTAAAATGTTATAAATCCTGGAATTAATTACCAACGCCGCAATTAAAAAATTGGCAAAGCCTAATATTACCACTGTTTGTAAAAGTTTGTTCACCACCACCAAAGACAACATAGTCCAAAAACTTTTTACACCATCGTGCCAAGCTTTGCTAACTGGTAGACGTTTGCGGTCATAATACCATTCTGCTGCAACCGCAATCAAAGCGCCGCGCGATACTACAGAAATAAAAACCACCGCCGCGACAAAAATTGCTACTAGAATAAAAAACCACAGACTTAAAAAAGTAGCGGTAATACTATCGAAGTTTAGAGACGACAACATATTCACAGCCGTACCCAAACTAGGCGGCATTGAAAAACCTTCCTCCACAAACAAGTTCATCTGACTGATGAAATCACCCAAACCCCACTGACCTAAAACCATGGAACAGAGACCCAACAACCACAATAATTTATTGTGCCAAACTAACTGCCAAGAATGAAGAAGTGCCTGACGATATGTTGGTTCGCGCATATTAATAAGTTGCAAAAAATTTGGAAATTAATCCTGTTGAATTTAGTATACCATAAAATCAAATTTTTGCATAACAAAATCCCCCAGTTATGGGGGATTCGTAAAATTTCTCTAAACTTTCTTTTTCGCTTCTGGTCTCTCGCCCAAAATTTCTTTGATTTCATCCTGTTCAATGGTTTCTTTGACCATTAAAACCTCCACCATCTTGTCCATCTTATCGCGATTTTTCAAAAGAACTTCTTCGGCTTGTTTTCTGGCTTCCTCAATCAGTTTACTCACCTCTTGATCAATAGTTTCCGCTGTCTTATCACTGTAATCAACCTGCTCGTGAATCTCACGACCTAGGAAAACCATCTCTTCACGCTCACCAAAAGTACGCGCACCCAACTTTTCGCTCATACCATAACGCATTACCATATCACGAGCAACACGTGTGGCATTACGTAAATCTGATGATGGACCAGTAGAAATCTGATCATCACCATAGATCATTTTTTCAGCCACATAACCACCCATCATCATCGCCAACTCGTCTTTAAACTGAGAAAAAGTATGATAATGTTTGTCCTCACTCGGCATTTTCAAAGTATATCCACCGGCTGAACCACGAGAAATAATCGAAACTTTGCGCACCGGATCACTTCCTGGCAAAGCATGTCCGACCACAGCGTGACCCGCTTCGTGATAGGCGGTCATCTTCTTTTCTTGATCGCTAATCACTCGGCTTTTTCTTTCTGGGCCAAGTAAAACTTTTTCAATACTTTCCAACACTTCAACCTCATCCACAATTTTCTTACCACGACGCACTGCCAAAATCGCCGCTTCATTCAAAAGATTCGCCAAGTCTGCGCCCGAAAAACCAGGAGTGCGTTCCGCTAATTTTCGTAGTGAAACTTCTTGTGATAATGGTTTGCCTTTAGCATGAATTACCAAAATTTCTTCACGGTCTTTAATGTCTGGCAAATCAATCAATACACGACGATCAAAACGTCCGGGACGAAGCAATGCTGGATCCAACACATCTGGGCGATTGGTAGCTGCCATCACTATTACCCCCAAATTAGGCTCAAAACCGTCCATCTCTACCAATATTTGATTTAATGTCTGCTCGCGCTCATCATGCCCACCACCTAAACCAGTACCGCGACGACGACCGACAGCATCAATTTCATCGATAAATACAATGGCTGGAGCGGCTTTTTTTGCTTTGGTAAATAAATCACGCACCCGTGATGCACCGACGCCCACAAACATTTCCACAAACTCTGAACCACTCATGTGAAAAAACGGTACACCGGCTTCACCCGCTACCGCTTTGGCTAACAAAGTTTTACCTGTACCAGGTGAACCAGTGAGCAAAACACCTTTTGGAATCTTTGCACCCATGTCAGCAAATTTTTTCGGATCTTTTAGAAAATCTACAATTTCTTCCAACTCTTCTTTGGCCTCACGCGCGCCAGCCACATCTGCAAAAGTTTTTTTGTCTTTCGCGTCCGGCCCAACTTGGCGCGGATTACTCTGACCAAACCCCATCGCCTTGTTGTTTGCACCCTGCACACCCCGAGTCATGAAATACAAAAAGATGACGATGATGATGAGCGGGATTAGAGCCGGTAACAAATTCGCCGCCCAAAACTTTAATGAACTCTGGTCTTTAATCTCTACTGCAAAACCTTTTCTCGCCTCATCCGTCACCCCATAATTTTTTATCACATTACCAAATGATTCGCCTGGTTCCTTTTTGACTACCTGCTGTTTGGCATTGGCATCTTTCATCTCTACTGTTAAGACATCACCCTCTACCACCACCTTCTTTACCAAGCCAGCATTGATTTCTTCTACTAATTTACCAATATCAACTTGGTCTGGTTTGGCTGCACCTTGACCTCGAGTCATACTCAAAACCCCGGCCACTAACAGTAAAACCAGGAAAACTGCGACAAAATTCTTGAAAAAACTACGCATAAAAATTCGTTAATAATTTACAATATAGGTAATTTACAGGAAAACAGGACAAAAATCAAGGTGGTAAGCAGATTTAAAATATCCCGACATTAGCCGGGATATTTCTTCTGTTTTCGAATTCTTGCTTACTCAGCTTTTTCTGCCTTCACTTCTTCCACTACTTCCTCTTTTGCCTTCTTCTCTTTCTTTTCTTTTGACTCGGTTTTGCCTTTAACACCGGCAACCCGCAAACCTAAACGATGTTCGGTTGGTTCTAAGGAAACCACTTCAAACTCAGCTTCTTGGCCGATCTTGAATTTCTCAGTAACATTCGTCATTGGCTCATCAGACAACTCAGAAACATGAGCTAACCCATGAATTTCTTTGTCCAATGCCACCATCAAACCGAATGGTTCAACTTTGATAATCTTACCTTTCACTTTGGAACCGATTTTGTATTTTTCTGCTACTTTTTTCCAAGGATCGTCTACTAAACGTTTGATGGAAAGATAGATCTTGGAGTGATCCAATTGGATAATTTGAGCCTTAACATGATCACCCACTTTTAACAAATCTCGTGGATGCTCAATTCTCTGCCAAGCGATTTCGGAGATATGTACTAAACCTTCCAAGCCCTCACCAAATTTCAAGAAGGCACCAAAGGCAGTTAGAGCACTAACCTCACCATTAACAGTGTCACCAATCTTGTATGATTCCAACACTGCTTTCTGGGCATCTTCCCAAACAGCGCGCTCGGAAACAATTAATTTCTCGTCTTTCTCTTCGGCATCGATAATCTTCACTTCCATTTCTTTACCGATCAATTCTTGTAATTTTTCGAAGATACGATTCTTGTCGCCACCAATTACTCGTGGGTAGTGATCTGGGTTAAGCTGTGATACGGGCATAAAACCTTTTAAGGCTTCTACCTGCATCAACACACCACCTTTGTTGGCAGACAATGCTTTGGCTTTGATCGTCAAACCTTCGCGCATCCATTTCTTCATGTTGTCCCAAGCCTTGCGATAACCAGCAATACGGAAAGATAGTTCCATCTCGCCATTCTCATTTTCCAAATCCAAAACAGTGGCTTCAGCTTCATCGCCAGTTTTTAAACCAGCGTATTCACGTGATTCAGCAAACAATTCGCGACCACGTACTACACCAGTAGTCAAACCTTCAACATCGATACGCACTGCACCTTTGTCGACGGAAATGACTTTGCCTTTGATAACATCACCAACTTTTGGAACGTTAACTGCATAAGTTTGCAAAATGGTTTTGAAGTCCATTTTAGCTGTCTTTTTAGCTTCTTCTGTCATATATTAAACAAAAAAAATCTGCTTATCCCTTCCGCTCGAGGCGGATTGAGTGCTGACCACTAAATCGGGTCGGCTTGGAAACAAATATTTTATAAGGTGAGTATACTAAAATATGGCGGTTTTGTCAAGACATTGTACAGTACACCTTCAAGGGTGACACTTGTGCATAACTGCTAAACTAAGATATTTCTCATAAGGAGTGAGGCCATTCATGCCCCTACCTTCGTGGGGTCGGTCGTGGTTGTACCAGTGAACGTAGGCTTGTAAGGTGTGCCACGGTCTAGTTTGATTTAAATAATATTCATCATCAATACTTCGGTTCGCTCGTTCCACTTTACCATTCCAAGGTGCGGATCTTTTTGGTATGTAACGATGAGTAATGTTTTTGTTAATTAAATATTTGTGAAACACTCCTCTAAATTCGGAACCGTTGTCGGTTTGGATGCCGACGATTGTAAAAGGAAAGCTTCGCTTGGCTCTTTGGAATGCCCAGATGGTAGCGAAGGAATCTTTACTACTCGCTTCAACGGAATACTGAAGGTTAGTGACGGTGTCGATGAAGCGATACTGGTAGCTCCAGCTCAGATCCCTTCCTGGGACATATTTCACGTCTAATTGGACGTTTTCTCCTGGTACTTTGGCATAGTGTGGTTGTTTTAAAGGAGTGTACCAGGGCTGCTTTTTCTGGGGTTTTCTAATCAATCTTTTCTTTTTGTAATATTTGTAGATAATGTTGGTGGTTACTTTTAGGTCATGCTTCTTTTCTAAAAACATCTTCATCTTCTTTGGTCCGTAATTGTATTTAATTTTGTTTTCGTAAATTACCATCTTAATCGCCGGTGTCAGTTTGGTGTGTGGGTGCGGCTTACGCCGCACCAAAGTCCGAAGAACCAGATTGTGATCAAGGTTGTACCATTTGTAATATGTCTTACGGCTGATGCCGAATATCTCACAGACTTCGCTAACAGTCTTACTGTATTTCTCGACTTGCAAATACCAACGAGCTCGTATTTCTTTGGGGGCGCTGATTATGGTACCAGACATATGTACTCTGCTAAATATTTAAGGGTTAAAGTGTTACCCTTAGTTTAGCAGAGTGTTACCGGTTAAGGTGTATTGTACATAGATGTACCTCTTACAATTTATAAAAAGCAAACTATTAAAAAATATCCCGATTTTATTCGGGATATTTTTTAGTATATTTTTTAGTAGCGATAATGCTCGGCCTTGTATGGTCCATTTTCTTTTACATCCAAATACTTGGCCTGCGCTTTGGTGAGCTTCGTTAATTTCACCCCGATTTTTTCCAGATGTAATCGTGCCACTTCTTCATCTAATTCTTTTGGCAAGCGATACACTTTGTTTTCGTATTTGTTATTCCACAAACTTAATTGTGCTAATACTTGATTGGTAAAACTAGAACTCATTACAAAACTAGGATGGCCCGTGGCACAGCCCAAATTCATCAATCGTCCTTCGGCCAACATATATATCTCGTGTTTGTCTGGGAAAATATATTTATCGACTTGTGGCTTAATATTTACTCGTTTCACTCCTTTGGCTTTATTCAATTGATCCACCTGGATCTCATTATCGAAGTGTCCGATGTTTGAAACAATCGCCTGGTCTTTCATCTTTGCCATCTGTTCTACAGTGATCACATGGTAGTTGCCAGTAGCGGTAACGTAGATATCAGCAACCCCCAAAGAGTCTTCGATGGTCGCCACCTCGTAACCTTCCATCGCTGCTTGCAAAGCACAGATCGGATCTACTTCGGTCACAATCACGCGCGCACCTTGGCCACGTAAAGCCTGAGCACACCCCTTGCCAACATCTCCATAGCCACACACCACGGCGACTTTACCGCCAATCATCACATCCATTGCGCGATTTAATCCGTCGATCACTGAATGACGGCAGCCATAGGTATTATCAAAACCGGATTTGGTGACTGAGTCGTTAACATTGATTGCCGGGAATAACAATTTTCCGGTCGCTTCCATCTGATACAAACGATGAACACCAGTGGTCGTCTCTTCTGACACCCCTTTTATTTTCTTTGCCACTGCCTGCCAACGTTTTGGATTTTTGGCATATTCTGTTTTCAGAAGAATCATCAATTCTTGAAAATCCTCGCCCTCATTTTTGTAGTTTTTGTTTAACAACTTCGGATCATTTTCAACCTCCACCCCTTTGTGGATCATCAAAGTTGCATCCCCACCATCGTCCACAATTAAATCTGGTCCGGTTCCATTGCCAAAATCCAACGCTCTTTCTGTGCACCACCAATAGTCGATCAAGGACTCGCCTTTCCAGGCAAATACTGGTACACCCGCCTTTGCAATTGCGGCGGCCGCATGATCTTGAGTAGAAAAAATATTACAGGAAGCCCAACGCACTTTTGCACCTAGTGCCACCAAAGTTTCGATCAATACCGCTGTCTGAATGGTCATGTGTAATGACCCGGTAATCTTCACCCCACGAAATGGTTTTTTACTAGCGTACTTTTTTCGAATCGACATTAACCCCGGCATTTCTTTCTCCGCAATATCCAACTCTTTTCTCCCCCACTCCGCCAAACTAATATCTTTAATTTTATATTCATTGATCATAGATAGTTTTAAAATTTTTTATAAAATAATTTTTTCTTTAAAAGCTTGCTCATAGCGCAAAGCAAAATCATCTTTGGTAAATTCTACTTGTGTGCCATAAATCTCAATTGCATAACTCGCCATCACCGCTCCCATCTGACCACAAGTTTTCCAGTTGTAACCCAGTTCATATCCAACAAAAAACCCAGCCCGGAAAGCATCGCCGGCACCGGTCGGATCATCAAACGAACGTGGCGCGCAGGTGCCAATTTCTATCTCTTCCCCCTCGCTCGTAGTAACTACCGATCCACGATCCCCTAAAGTGGTAATTAAAACTTTGGCATTTTTTAAAATTTCTTTTGTGTCCCAACCTGTGCGTTCCTGTAAAAGCTTAATCTCATAATCATTGCCAATGATAAAATATGACTGACTAATCATCTGCTGTAATTCGGTTTCTGAAAAAGCGGTAATCTGCTGACCAGGATCAAACACTGTTTTGATCTGTTTTTCTGAACACTCCTTTAAATGTTTTTTCATCACTTCTTTGTGGGTTGGGGAAATAATCGCCAAGCTCACCCCTTCTATATTACTAACATCAACATCTTTGGCGATATCTAATGGCCCATTGTAAAAAGCAGTCATCTGATTGTCGTCCGCATCGGTAGTGATATATGCCGAAGCCGTCAGACGTTTTTCGTCAACTAAAATCTGTTCAGTTTTCAAACCATGGCGTGCGAGATAGTTTACATAATCACGACCGTCAGAGCCAACCGCTGAAACCAAAACCGGATCAGCACCTAATGATTTAATATCAAAGGCAATGTTGCCGCCGGTACCTCCCCAACTACGCTCCAACCGATCAACCATAAAACAAACATTCAAGATATGGATCTGATCGGGCAAGATATGATTCTTAAAACTATCCGGAAAATTCATGATGTGGTCATAGACCAACGAGCCAGATACTAAAATAGCCATAAAAAAATATTAAAATTTATGGCTATAATATATCAGGAAAGATGGGGTTTGTCTAACTAACAACCGATTAACCCATCCCAACCAGATATCTTGGATTTACAACCAACATTTGATACAACTCCCTATCGGTGATACCGTTTTTTTTAAGAAGATGGATAAAATCGAGTAGGGCTTCGCTAGGTGATAAACTAAATTTTTGCCCAACGTCCGAAGACAAAATATATCTTTTTGCTCCAACTATCTTGATTTGTTTGGCGATTAATTCAATCGGTATTTTGTCTATTGAATACATCGAATAACAACATTCAATAAAAGCCCCACTGGCTGCTAGTTTTTTCTGTACAGAAACTGGCATGGCAATTTTTTGGTAAATGGGATGGGTAATAATAATCTTTTTTATGCCAATTTTTTGAGCTTCACCCACCAATTCAACACTCTCTTGCCAGGACAGATGCCCGGTTGCTAATAAAGCGTTACATTCTTTGATTATTTTCAAAACGGAAAATACTTTTTTATTAATAACACCTTTTTTCTTTCCCCAAATACTTAGACCCTTAGATACTAAAAATTGGCTTTCAGTCTTTTTGTCTCCTAACCATTCTTTAGGAACAACAGAACTATTTTTTTTCAAAAAAGGAGCAGCACTAATTGTTGGAAACCAGACGATAACAGAACCACCAGCGGATATTTTTGTTGCTTTAATAATATCTGGATTCCAACCACCTTGATAAATATTAAGCACCACTGAATTGACGACTAAAAAATCTTTTGATTGTTCTGAAATAGGAAAAATCGCTGGAAAAAAATGGTTTTTAATTGCCACCCCACGCAATTTTCCTCTTTCCAAACTAACCAAATCTCTAATATCAAACTTACGTGGAATAATTTCTGGCCCAACGTGAACATGTAAATCAATTGTTTGTTTTAAAATTTTTTTATAATTCATATAATTAAAGTTGGGTAGGTGGTGGCTCGTTGTCGAGCCACCACCTGTCAAAACTACAGCCATGGAGCGTGTAAATCTGCGGGGAGGAAGTACAGTCGCGGCAGATCGTGATCGACCTCCACATCCTTGGCGCGAGACACCAAAGACATTTTAATCGGGTGGTAATACTCTTCGATGAGGTCGGCTTCGGCCAGACGTTCAACGATATAGTCCACCGGATTACTACCACGACCCATACGCTTAGCCGTCAACTGGGCGCGCTGTCTGATACCCAGCGAAACCCACTCCTGCCACTTCTCCTTGGCGACCAACCGATACTTCTCCGCCTCTTCGTCGTAGTCAGACCACAGGCGAAATTCAGCGGTGGGAAGCAGTTTACTAATCCACTCTTCCAGGCTAAGGAAGTAATCGCTGACTCTGTCGTGAGGCAGATTGTTGATCCGCGTCCCATACAAATCAGCACCCAGGAAAAGCCAGCTCCACTTCCGGCCAGGAAGATTCTGCTTGAACTCTTCCCAGAGATCGGCCATGAGCTGAAGAACTTTCACCTCTTTGTCTTGCGGGTTGATGATACTACCGCGCGCCTCTGAATAGCGCGGTCCCCACGGAGAAAAGAGGGTAACGTCCCCCTGGCGCAAACGCGGGATAACACCATCCTCCAAACGGTGCGCCCGACACACTTTGCGAGTGGGATAAAAAGAACAATTGAACCACTTGATCCCCTGATCATTATCCATGACTAGTCCTCCTTAATGGCAGACTGTTCTGCCAGCGGCACTTGCCAGTTTTGCACCGGCAACTCTGGCTTCACCTGCCAGCGTGATTTCTACTTTCACTAAAGTACCAATTAGGGGTGGCCAACGGGAATCGAACCCGTATTGTCGGTTCCACAAACCGATGTAATAACCGCTATACCATGGCCACCAAATAAACAAAAAATCGCCTGGAATAGCGATTTTGCCTTAAATAACAACCTGACCCAGGTGTGTTACCCAAGGCTTGAGGAATGGTGATTAAAATTTGTCTGCTTTGTTAAATACATATTGTATCACTGTATTAATACATTAACACAAGAAATAGTCTTTGTCAAACCCAACCTGTGGATAACAAAAATCCGCTTGCGAATTCCCTCCCACTTCTATATACAAATAATATACAGAAGTGAGAGTGCAAGCGGATTGTTTGCATCTCTTGAGACGGTGGCGGTCCGGTTGAATAGAGCATGGTTCCTCCTAGCACAACGGGGACGCAGTCGTCCTGCATCGCGCCGCCTTACGCACCACCCTGCGACCCTCTATCGCAAAGCCCATCATGGACAAATGGGCAGTGGAATACTCGAGGGTGTTGCTAACGCACATGCGATCCCCGTTGGCTTTGCGCGTCCAGGGACTGACGATCAAGATGATGTCGTCTTCCTCCACCGCCAAGTCATCACCGCGGCCGATCTTGCAGCCGAACTTTTTCTCCATCGCGGAGAATACCCGCAGAGACTCCGCCACAGGTTCAACCACCCGAACGAAAATGTCCGGGCGCTTCACCGTGAAACGGATCGGATATTCGGGTGTTTCGGCCACGAACTTGAAGCCGCGCGGCGGCTGCAAGTGGTTGGAGTGAAGCACCAGAAACACTTTGCCCATCCTACCCTCCAAGAACACACGAGATGCCACGATTTAACCACGTAATGCAGTAAAAGTCAATACCGACAACAAAAAACACGTCGATTTTGTCGACATGTTTTTTAAATACTTACTATCTATTTTCTCTTTTCCAAAGCCGCTTTATACCCACCTTCGCCATGTTCTAACCAGTGTGCAATACGCGTTACTGTTGTCGTGCTCAACCCCGTACTTTCTGCAATATCACGATAGGTCTTTCCTTTATCCAACAACTCCACCGCCTGCCAACGCCGCGAAACCTCTTCTAATTCATCCAAAGTTAACAGGTCGCGCAAAAACGCCAACATCTCTTTTTCATCTTTCAAACTACTCAACACCCCAGCCAGTCTTTTTAATTTTGTTGTTTTCCATTTTTCCATATTCGAAATGATTGTTATTCTCTCCCCAATACTCCACCCCACTCAATCACCGTAAAGCCAACACGCGGTAGATGTGACAATTTTTGTTCTTTCACTACAATCGGTTTATCAAGCGGACGATAGTCCATTAGAATTCGGATAATTGTGTCTGGTTTGGGCTGTACTGTTAATGGTGCGATTTTGTTCATCGTGTTAGTTCCGTAGAAGGTGACGAAATAATACGGCGCTTTGGTCATACGTGGTTGCCAAAATTCTATAAAATCACTAACCTCCCTGCCTTGTAAACCTAATTGCACCAACTTATCATTCAAAAATTTATTTACTTCACCCCGTGCCACTACAAAACCTTCTTTCGCCTCTGGTTGTTCACCCACACCATTTCCTTCCCAAAACAAGTATGGGTAATTTTTACCATCCGATAAATTTGTTATCTCACCATCTGGTCTGGCCAACACTTCCCAACCATTACCATATTCCGGTTCAGTATAACTAAATTTTTCTACCTGCAAATTTACTTTTACTTTGGTGTCTTTTTCTGGGTACAAATAAATCACTGGTTTGCCGCACTCTGCTACTGGAGCAAATTGACCTAATTGCAAAGTCAATAAACGACCCAGTGGGTCAATCCAAAATACTACCGGACGCATCGCAACAAAACCATCATAACTAATCTTTTCGCCTTCAGAAGGATAATACACACCATCATAAATACCACGCAACACTTCGTGGTTGTTGTCAACAAAACCTAGAACTTTTAGCCCCGAAACTGTCTTACCTACTTCTTTTAGGTCTTTAACCACATTTAGCCTCTCTGGAGACATAATATCTAATCTAATACCACCACACCCACTACTACTCCAAGCATGATAACCAGTGACCTTCTGCCCATCGTTATAAACCACGGTCTCTGTCTTTTCTTTGTTGCTTAAAACACTCGGAATGTATTGGTAAAGACGTTCCCGCCCATCTTTACCCAATATATAAAAATATGCTCCTCCATCATCAGAATACACATCGCCAAAAACTGGCACTGTGCCCACTTTTTTCAAGGACCCATTACGAAAGACATCGCCAGAATATTTTGATGCTGGTCTAGTTTCCAAGTCAGTCAAAACAACACCTGGTTTTAATTCTAGCTTTTCTGGAAAATCCAAATATGACATTCTAAAGTTTTTATCAATCTTTATCCGACTAAGCACAATACTACCAAAAGATTCAAACAACGGATTGGTTTTGTCTAAAACAATATTGCCGTAATTTTTTAATACAACAACCTGGCTATCATACAAAACAAATATCGGATCAGAAAAATCTGTGCATCCCATCCCGTCACATGATATATTAGCAAAAACCACTAAACCTTTTTTATCACTATACTCAAACCACCCACCAATATAATACGAAGACAAATATTGATAACCATCATTTTCTGTCGAAGACACAAAATCATGGTTAAAGAAACCTAAACTTTCAATCGGATAAAAACCAGTCCAGTTAATTTTTTCAGCAATTTCTGTTGGTAATGAGGTGTATTGAATTGGCAAAGAAGTGCTGCCGTCACCAGAAGATATTTTGTACGGCGCAAGATCAAACGATATACCAGACATTTTAATTACAGTACCATCTACTGTAACTGGAATATTGTTTGTTGTTGAAGTTGGTGGCTGATTATTATTAATATTATCTGGCACCACTACAAAATTATTATTATCTTCTTGGTTAGTTGCGTCTATTGTCGTGTTTTTAATGTCTTTCACATCCCCAGCAACTTTCGTCTCCCCTCTAAAATATCCTCCCAAAAAATACCCCGCTACTACGCTCACCCCGATAAACACCACTGCCAATATTACCACCAAAAATGTTGGTAATGACCCTCGTTCGGAAAATTTGTTATCTGACATAAGAAAATATTTACCTTTAAGTATTAATTGATTAATACAATACTATACTACCTCATCAGTCGATGATAATCAAGTTATCTAAATTTTAATAACCAGCCCATCGTGGGCCATAATTGTATGAGGAAATATTTTCTTCGCTGCCTTAGTCCCGATCTTTCTTTTCTTCATAGTAGGATAACCGTTCGCACCGAAGTGGGTTAACACCAACTTTTTTACGCCCGCCTTTTTTGCTACTTCTGCCGCTTCCTCAGGATTTGAGTGCCCCCATTTGTAATCTGATTTTCCGAGCGACATCGCGCACTCATGTAACAAAACATCCGCTCCTTGTGCCAAACGAATATCGTTTTCACATGGAGCAGTATCACTACAATACACAACCACTTTACCTTCGACATATATACGATACCCGAGGCAAGGGTCGGCGTGATTTATCGGCAAACACTCAAACTCAATCGGATGAGTATGTCCTCCTGGTTTTACCGTTAGAATCTCTACTGGAAATCGGTATTGTTCGGGTGGTGCGCAAAAAGGGTGCGAGGTGAGGGTCTTAAAAGCCCCACGACTACTGGGGTCGTCTTGATAAATAAACGTTGCTTTTTGTTTAAATCTAAATTTCGGCAACACATGAAAACCAGCTACATGGTCTAGGTGAAAATGGCTGATAAAAAAATATATTGGTCGATCATCTTTAATATATTGATCCAATTTATATACCCCAAACCCCACATCCAAAACAATATATGCGTCTTTGGATTCTATCAGCGTACACATTGTGTTACCCGTTTCATGTGTATCAAACCAGCCATTCGTGCCTAAAAAATGTATTTTCATATTCGAAATGAGTGAATGAAAAGGAAAATATAATTTTCCTTTTCTGAACGAATGAGAATATATCGCTTTAGCGAATATAATTATTTTAATTTACCCCAATATAATATAACAAAACAACCCTGCTGTATAGGGTTGTTTTAAAATAATATATCATTATTTTTTACCGCCGTTCGCGCTTCGGAACTTTTTCATTAATTTTGGAAGCAAGTTTGTGTTTGGCACAATAATCCACTACCACCTCAAGAAAAATCTTGCCATATCGCGCCAATTTAATATCACCAAACCCGGAAATTTTTCTAATCTCTTCTAGTGTCTGCGGTAAATATGTGGCCAACTCTAATAAAGTCGCATCGGAAAAAACCAGGTATGCTGGTACATTTTCTTTTTGCGCCAAATCAGTACGCGCCACTTTGAGTTGGTCAAATAAATCTTGCTCTGATTCTTTGTCTTCCAGAGATTCTTCCTTTTCCTTCTTTTCTTTTTTACCCACCATTTTTACCAAGAAAACTTTTTCTTTCCCCAACAGCACATCCCGACTTTTTTCTGTTAATGCCAAAATCGGATATTCACTACCAACTTGTTTGAGGTAATTAAAAGAAATCAGGTCTTTAAAATATCGAAACCATTCTTCTTTGGGTATATCTTTACCAATACCGTAAGTTTTTAATGTTTTGTGATATTCCATTATCCGCTCGGATTTTGAGCCGCGTAAAAAATCTACTACATAGGTCAATCCATACCGACTTTCTAGACGTGCTACTGCCGACAGTGCCTTTTGCGCGATCACTGTGCCGTCAAATTTTTCCCGGCCAACCAAACAGACATCACAATTACCGCATTGCTCTGACGCTTCTTCGTCGAAATAGTTAAGAATGGCTCGCCGTCGACAGGCATTCGCCTCACACAACGTCGCCATCTGCGCGAGTTTGTGTAACATCACTCGTGTTTGCTCCGGATTGTTTTCTACTTGCGCAAACCGTTTTAACTTCATCACATCACCACCGCTGTAGTACAAAATCGCATCGCTTTTCAAACCATCACGTCCCGCCCGCCCGGTTTCTTGGTAATAACTCTCAATGTTTTTGGGCAAATCGGCATGAATCACAAAACGCACATTAGACTTGTTGATCCCCATACCAAAAGCAATCGTCGCCACTATTATCTTAATCTGATCTTTCGTAAACATCTCTTGATGCCTCTGTCTTTTATCATTACTCAAACCAGCATGATATGGCTTGGCTGTAAAACCATCCGCTTTCAACTTGTCCGCCAACTTTTGTGCGGAGTTACGTGACAATACATAGATAATACCCGAATCACCCCGGTGTTTTTTTAGGTAGGCGATTATTTGCTCATACATTTTCCGTTTCGGTTCTACCGAATAGTGGATGTTCGGACGATTGAAGCTGGAGACAAAAATACTGGGATCTTTTAATTGCAATTTGTTTAAAATATCATCACGCGTCAACTTGTCTGCTGTCGCTGTCAGGGCGATGGTCGGCACATTGGGAAATTGTTTTTTGAGCGATGACAACATCCGATATTCTGGTCGAAAATCGTGTCCCCAGTGGGAAATGCAGTGCGCTTCATCAATGGCAAACAAGGAGATGTCTAAATCACGCAGGTAGACGATAAACTGCTGATTGTTGCCCAGCAACCGTTCGGGTGAAACGTAAAGTAATTTGATTTCATTTTTGTTTAGCTGTTTGTAGACATCAGAAATTTCCTCCTCATCAAGTGAAGAATTTAGATATGCCGCTTTAATACCATTTAAACGCAGTGCGTCGACTTGGTCTTTCATTAAAGCAATCAAAGGCGAAATCACCACTGTCAGCCCAGGAAACAACAACGCTGGAATTTGATAACAAAGCGACTTTCCCCCACCCGTGGGCATCAAAACAAACGCATCACGCTTACGCATGATGGTTTCAATGATTTCTTCTTGATTAAACCGAAACGCTTCATAACCAAATTTGGTTTTCAAGATTTGAGCCGGAGTTTGTATTTTCATTTTAAAACCGAAAAATATTTTTCAGTCTTAATTGTAGTCTTTAAAAAGCTAACAGTCAATCAACTTGTCTCCAGTTCTGTTTTCTGCTAATATTTAGACACAATAATTATATGACCGAACCAATCGAACAATTAAATTTCCCCAAAAACTTTTTCTGGGGTTGCGCCACTTCTGCTCACCAAATCGAAGGTGGGTTGATTAACGATTGGACCGAGTGGGAAAAATCTGATTATCGTGTTCAAAAATTGAAAGACACTAACTTGGACCCAAAAGACTTCATCTCCAATAAAGCAGCCAACTCGTATTTGGAAAACAATGCCGACATCGCTTGTATGAAAGAAATGGATTTGACTGCCTATCGTTTTTCCGTTGATTGGTCACGCATTGAACCCCAAGAAGGTGTGTTCGACGAAGTCGCTCTCGACTACTATTTAGATCTCATTAAAAAACTGCGTGGCAACAAAATCGAACCATTTGTTACTTTGTGGCATTGGCCACTTCCACTCTGGATGCGCGACAAAGGTGGTTGGCAGTCGAGAGAGATAGTCCACTATTTTAATCGTTTTGTCGATAAAACGGTGCGATACCTAAATTCTGAGGTGAACTTTTGGATTACACTAAACGAACCAATGGTGTACAGCACCACCAGCTATCTTACCGGCGAATGGCCGCCCCAAAAGAAAAGCCCTCTCGCCTACTATCAAGTTGTAAACAACCTGATTAATGCCCACCGCACGGCTTATGATATGATAAAAGAGATAGACGGCAACAACCAGATCGGCGTGGCCAAGCACAATGTATATTTTGAAGCTTACAAAAACCGACTCGTTAATCGCTTTTTAAAATCCTGTGCTGAATGGTGGTGGAATGAAAGATTTTTAAATCGTATCAATGACAAACAGGATTTTATCGGCCTCAACTACTATTTTCACAACAAGATAAACTACGGCTTCGGGAAAAAACATACCTACGAAAAAAAGTCTGATGTAGATTGGGGTCTTCACCCGGAAGGAATTTACCATTTACTAAAAGATCTGAAACGATATGACAAACCCATCTACATCACCGAAAATGGTTTGGCTGACAAGGGTGACCAACACCGCTCGTGGTACATCAAAGAAATATTAACCAACGTTCACCGCGCGATAAGAGAAGACGCTCCAGTCAAAGGTTACTTCCATTGGTCGCTAATCGACAACTTTGAGTGGGGCCATGGCTTCCATCCGCGCTTTGGTCTGTATGAGGTGAATTACCAAACCTTCGAAAGAATCGCTCGACCGTCGGCACAATATTATCAAGACATTTGTAAAAATAATCGGGTAGCGTAATTACAAAATCAAACACCACTCCAATCTGGGTGGTGTTTTATTATATACAAATTTAAAAAACAGACTCTACCACTCAATTTCTTTTTTGCTATGCGCACGTAAATATTCATTACACTGAGAAAAATGTTTACAGCCCACAAATCCGGAATAGGCTGAAAAAGGTGAAGGGTGCGGTGCTTCTAAAATCAAGTGCTTATTACTATCAATCAACACTTTTTTGCTCCGAGCAAAATTACCCCAAAGCATAAAAACAACATTTTCTCGTTTATCGGAAATTGTTTTTATAACTGTATCGGTAAATTCTTCCCAACCTTTTTCTCGATGCGAGGCTGGGCTGTTGGCGATCACTGTTAGGATGGCATTCAAAAGCAAAACACCCTGCTTGGCCCACGATTCCAAATTCCCCGTCGTACAATCTTTTCTTATTCCTAAATCACTTTGTATTTCTTTGTATATATTTTGTAATGATGGTGGCACTTTAATATTTTCTGGTACAGAAAAACTTAGACCATGTGCCTGGTTGGTGCCATGATATGGATCCTGCCCCAAGATCACCACCTGCACATTTGAAAATGGCGTTAACCAAAAAGCTTTAAAAATATCCTGCGGTTTGGGATAGACAGATTTTTTAACATATTCTTCCCGCACGAAGTCTGCCAGTTTTTGAAAACGTTCGGAAGAAAAGTATTCTTGTAGTACCGCCGCCCACTCGGGCTCGATATTAACTGGTTTGGTCATAATACTAAAAATGTTTTTCGAATATGAACTTCAGCTCGTCGGTTATCTTTTCCCCATTTTCAATCATCTTTTTTATTTCTTCAGCGGTGCAGATATTTTTTCTCATAAAGCTCACTCTCCGAAACTGCTCCGACGACTTCATCTTGTTCATTTACGATTGTAACGTTTGGCATAAACACATTAATAATACATAGTATTTTGTCTTTATAATATACCAAAAAACCAACCATAGCAACGGTCGGTTTTGACAGAACATGATTTATGGCGTTAAGGCAAACTACTTAAGATATGTTTCTTCGTAAAACTGTGGAAGTTGGCATTGTACAAAACTTACACAATCATTAGGCGCTTTAATATCAGTGGTATTGATACACCTGATCACTTCTTTCGGCCAAGTAACGCACTCCTCCATACAGGTGTTATAAGCATCATTCAAATCAGTGGCAGTAACATCTTCGGTGTAAGAACTACAATCTTTATATCTTTGACAGGCATCAGCGCATTTGTCAGAAACTACTTTTTTTACAGGTTCTTTTGTTTCATCCTCACACAACGCTTTTAATTTTTTGAGTATATTATCTATTTTTTGTTCACATTCAGCCATCTGAAAAATATTTTCATTGGGGTCTATTATGTCTGCTTCGTTAATTTCTGGTAAAGGTGGTACATTTGATGTAAGCTCAGGCACTTCTGAACCTGGTCGACCAGTGTTGATTTCTGGCATTTCCGGAATATACTCAGTAACAATTGAATCCATGTCTATCTCTGGTAATGGTGGTACATTTGATGTTAATTCGGGAACTTCTGAGCCCAACACTTTTATGTCTATTTCTGGCAATGGCGGTACGTTTGACGACAGCTCCGGAACTTCTGATCCTGGTCGACCAAGCGGATTGTCTGAACTTACCACCTCACCTACCAATTCTGGTTCTACATCGGGCAACTTTGGAACATTATCCAACCATTGTTTTTTTCTGCCGGCCAAATCGGCCAGCTTTTTTTCCATTGCTTGTATTTTTTTATTAACAGCTTCTTTGTTGTCACAATTTGTACCAACAAACATTTGCAACTGCTCCGCTTCAGACAACAATTCTTTGTAGTCAACCACAATATTATCCGGACTATCCAAACCATCTTGTTGTGAGTCAGGTAAATTTCCTAAAACAAAGTAACTGGCGATACCCAAAACCGCCAAGGAAGAAGCGCCTAACAAAAATTTTTGTATTATACTCATATAATTTTAATTTAATCAGCAAAGTAAAAACGTAGGTTAGCACAAAGGAACATTGCGCGGAGAAGGAGGGATTTGAACCCTCGGTGCCCTTTCGAACACGCCAGTTTTCGAAACTGGTGCCTTAAACCAACTCAGCCACCTCTCCAATAAAATTCCCACCTTGGAGATGGGAAAGTTAGACTGTTAAAATATTACCATTTTTAAAGAATTTTTGTCAATTATTTACTCAATACAACAATCAATTGCTTTTTTAACTAGTGTCCCAAGTTTTCCCATAAACCCTTTCTTTTCTTCGTCTTGTTTATTTATGGCATTATCATCAATCTTCTTAATATCGCCAACATTAAGTAACTTCATGTTTAAACCCCAAAATAATGAATATAAATTATAGGCCTTGCCGAACAAATCATAAGCTTCTTCTTTTTTGTCCATACCTAATTGTTTTGTCCCTACTTCCATTAACCGCATTGATGCGGCGAGGAGGTGTTTAGAAATACACCAGACTTCGCCTTCATATTCTTTGATAATCTTTTTTAACAATTCTTTTCTCATTTCACGAACATCCTTAACCATATCATAATATTCATTCTTTCCGGTTTTTGCTCCAGAAAAAAAGAAGTGCTCTTCAATACTTATCAAGTTCATAATAGCAATAGTCAGATCTTGATCAGAAGATAGGTCCATTTTTTCCTGCTTTTTCATTTGATCAACTTTTTCAATAAATTCGTTTAGATTTTTGACTGGGTTTTGTGTGGTCATATTATTTAGTTAAAAAATAAAAATATAAAAACTTTTTTAATAGGCAAGTGTTAGTTGGTAAAAAAAGCAAACCACCAAATAATGCTAATTTTGATTTTATTCTCTCTATTACCATAAGTTAATTAGATATTTAAACAAATATTGCAAATAATAAACTCCGGCCACAATAAAAATACTCGCTACTACACACCGCATCACTTTTTCAATTTTCTGCACCACCTGAAAAGTTTTGCTAACCTTTTGCACAGAAAAAGCGATTAAAAAAGAAAATATAATGACGGGTAATCCCGTGCCAAAAGCAAATAACAGAGGTAAAAATACTCCTCCTGTTGTTTTCAAAACTAACGGTATGAGTGCCCCGAAAAACAACACCCCACTATAAGGACAAAAAGCTAAGGCAAACAGCATGCCGAGCAGAAGTGAACCCGCGTAGCCTTTGTTTGATAACCAAGCCTTTATTCTCTCCATTTTCTCACTTGATCCTTTAATATTAATTTTTATAACATTAAACATTACCAAACCAATCATAATCAAAACCGGTCCTAATATTTTATCTCCCCAGCCTTGAAATATCCTTGATATTCTAAAAGAAGATACGCCAAAATAAATAAGCAGGGCCAGTATTGCATAGCTAATTCCTCGACCCAAGGTATAAAACAAACCATTAAGTAAAGTATTTTTAACAGTTTTAATTTCACGAGAAATATACGCAATAGCGGTAATATTGGTAGCCAGCGGACAAGGACTAATAGAAGTAAGAACACCTAATAAAAAGGCGGTTAAAACTGGAATATTATAATTGTCTATCAAAGAATTGATTATATCCATAAAATTATTTGCCAAGTAGTTTTTTCAATTTGTTTTCAAAATAATCTTTGAATCCTTCCTCATCAGATACAAGTCGCCAGACAACCACATCTTCTTCAATATTATCCTTGCCATCAATAGTGGTATTTATAAAAACAGAAGACCCGCCAGCTTGATACTTTATAACAATACCTCTATTTTCCGGCAACTCACCATTAATTTCTTTAAAAACAATTATACCATTTTTGTATTCTTCCGGGAATCTCTCTTTAATTGTTTTCAAGGCAAGCTCTCCCGCAGTAATACATGACCAACATTGCTGCGTAGCGTGAAAGTGAACTACTTCTATTTTTTCTGCTGGTTGTTTTTGCACAGCAGAAACATTTTCAGTTTTAGAAGGACTCGTGCTAGTAACCCAAATGATAGCTATCAACCCAAGGATAACACCTAAACCAACAAGTATGCCAAAGATTATACTTTTTTTACTACTCATAAATTATAAATAATATTAAAAATATAGCCCATAATCATAATACCAATTAGAGTAATACCTAAAAAAGTAGCCAACAATTGCCAACTCATTACTTTCTTCAAGATCATTGCTTCCGGAATGGAAATTGTTACAATGGCGGTCATAAATGCCAACACCGTACCAAGTGGCACGCCTTTTCCGACCAAAGCTTCCATTACCGGAATAACACTAACGGAATTTGCATAAAGCGGAGAGCCGAGCAATGTTGCGAGGGGTACTGCCCACCATGATTTTATTGAAAGGTATTGTTCGACCAAACTCACCGGAACAAAACCATGTATTAATGCTCCAATACTTACACCTAATACAACATAAGGGAATACGGTTTTAGTAATAGCAAACCCGTCTTTCCAGAAATTTGTAATCAATTTTTTAAAAGGTAAAGCAACACCGCCATTTTCCGCCATTGCCTGCTGTCTGGATTTGAATTTGAGCAATTCTGGTCTGATGTATTTTTCTAAATGTAATCTTTGCATTAACATCCCACCCAAAACAGCAACAGAAAGCCCGACTAAATTGTAGATAATAGTTACTTTCCAGCCAAACATTGCGGGAAATAAATATAGCGAAGATTCGTTTATAAGTGGGGAGGCAATTAAAAAAGCAAAAGTAACTCCAAGCGGAATACCCGCCCCCACAAACCCAATAAAGAGCGGGATTGAGGAACAAGAACAAAACGGAGTGATGACGCCCAATACTGCCGCCAAAACATAATCCAATCCAAACCAGCATCGTTTTGTCAAAATATCCCGTACTTTTTCCATAGGAAAATAGTAGCGAGTGATGGCCATAACATAGTTAATCACAACCAAAAGCAAACCGATTTTGATAACATCATAAATAAAAAAATTTATTGCGTTTCCCCAGTATATGTCGGTTATCCCCAGCCATTTGTAAGTAGTCAGATCGGCAAATAGTTGGATCGGCTTAAAAATATCCATAACAATTAGCATTTGCCCCCGCACGAACAACCTCCAGTTGGTTTGGTTGATATTTCTTGTTGTGGTTTTCTGTTTTTAGAGATCATTTCTTTTATGTCCTCTACTGCTGGTATTGTTCCATAACTCATGATATTTTCGTCTATAACTAAAGCCGGCGTACTCATAACACCATACCCGATGATTAAACCCATATCTATAACTTTTTCTATCACAACTTCAACACCTAATTCTTCCACCGCTTTTTTAGCATTAGCTTCTAACTTAACGCAATTAGGACAGCCTGAACCTAGGATTTTAATTACCATAGCACTTTGGCTTTAAGAATAAATGTAAATTAGTTAGTTGTTTATTTAGGTTTTTGTTATTTAATTCGTAAAATACTTTTAAACCCCGCTTGTTTGGTTTTACTAATCCGGCTTCTTTTAAGACGCCCAGATGGTGCGAGATTAAATTTTGAGGTAATTCCAAAGCTGGCCAAATTTCACAGACGCATTTTGGACCATTTTTGAGCATACACAAAATACGCACCCGATTTTCTTCACCTACAATTTTTAAAAAATCCACTGTTTTTTTAAGATCGCTGGTGGCCTTTTTATTTTCACAACATTTTATTGGCATCTTGTTTACTTAGACTACATCAATTACGGTTGATATTATACAAAACAATTATCTTCCTTGCAAGCATAAAAACAAAAAAATCTGGTTTAAGTCAGATTTTTGCGGAAGGGGTGGGATTCGAACCCACGGATCACTTGCGTAATCAACAGTTTTCAAGACTGTCCTCGTAAACCACTTGAGTACCCTTCCATTACTCTAACAAAATATCATAAAACCCAGCAAAAAACAAGGGTGCTTTAACCACGACGAATAATAGTCGCCACCGCCTTAACTCCCCGCCCAAACCAGGCCAAAAACACAACTCCGCGGGCACGGGCCAAAAACCCTAAAAACAAAGTGGTTGCCGCACCGGCAGCAGCCGAAAAATACGTTCCAACACCCTCTTTGACAACGGGTTTTTCTAATTCTTTGGCCATTCCCACTATTTTTATATCTTCCTGCCCCCTTGGCCATATCTGCAACCCATTTTTCCCCTGTTCTAAAACACCAGATACCTCGACTTTCTGTCCTTCCAGAAAATCGACCAAATTTACTTTTGTGCCTTTTTTAAAATATACCACCGCTTCTGACAAATCATCGTCGACATACCAATATCCACTCTTTTTCTCCGTGATATCCCCAACAATTTTCACCAACACACCGAGTGGTTGGTCTTCTAAATCACTCAAATCAGAAATTACTGCCGATATCACCTGCTCTGTCTTCAAAATATCCACATCTCCCGCTTTTTTTATATTCACCCTCTTTTGTCCGTTTGCTTCCGAAATTACACCACGCACCCGCACCACATCGCCAACTTTAAGTGGTGGAAAATCTTTTTTATATTGATAAATTGCGATACCTGCCGTATCGTCAGCAATGTAAAAATATTGCACACCAAAAACTCCTGGTAAAACCGTGACTGCTCCAACAATCAAAACCCCAACACCTTTTTCTTGTTCGCGCGCTTCGTAGATAGAAAGTGGTTTATGCCAAACACCACCCACACTCTTGGTAGCATTAGAGGTAATTTTTATTCCCACACCTTTAATTGTCTCTGCTCCTAATACCACACCCGGAGTTGGTATACTTAACAACCATTCACCGCTAACCAAAGAATAGCTTTTCCCCGAAACACTTTTTCCGAATTTAACTACATCTACTACACTATCACCCGGCGCCAACAACTCTATCTTCCCACCTGCGTTGTTTAAAGAAATTTTTGTCGCCGCTTTGTAAAATACTAAACAGGATTTTGGTGTGATATTTGTCTTGTCTGGAATTTGATATTTTTTTGTTCCTACTCGCAGTTGCCAGCCGGACAGGTCAATCGTGCTTGAGCCACTATTCCAGATTTCAATATATTCATTACTGTCTTGTCCGGCTGGATCAGACATCACTTCGCTAATTAAAATCGGGCTATTAATTAAAGACAATCCACTACCCACATTGATCTTTATCTGCTTTTTGCCAACTGTGCCGACAGTTGAAGAGGCGACAACGTCGACAACATATACACCTGAACTAACAAAACTTTTTTCTACCTCCTCACCAAAATATTTTTCACCATCACCAAAATTCCATTCAAAAGATAGCTTACCACCGCGTGGATCAACCGATTCATCCGCCGACAACAAAACCACTTCGTTCAAATCCGCGCTCAACGGATATTTTAATTTCCACACTATACCCACTGAATCTTCCTCCTCCAAAATATTTTCCTGACCTGCCGTAATCTGATTCGTCCATTTCCAACCATCAGTAAAACGCGCATAACTTAACCCACTTTCTGCTCGCTCATATTTTATTCGATCGACGATATTTCCATTTGTGTCATACAAAAATACTTCTTCGGCTTGAGTGTTATTTAAAACAATTCCCGTAATTGCCCTGCGCCAAAACAACAAACCATTAGCCGAAATCATACCGGAGAGAGAATATTTTTTATCTTTATCACCAATTGCCCAACCAGCCAAATTTATTTCCGTATTAAAAATATTTTTGATTTCAACAAACTCGTCAGCAGTATCTACACCTTCAGGATCCGGTAATATCTCGTTTAAAATTACTTTACCAAAAAAGGTTGAGGTAGCCGAACTACTTACAGCAACCGTCGTTGTGGTTGCCGCAACAGATTTGGCAGTATAACTACTACCGCCTGATCCACCACTAGAGACCGGTGGGGCAACGATAACATTCCTTGCTCCCGCAGTAACTTGGGTGGTTATCTGCCACGAACCCGCACCGTCAATCGAACGTGCGTACGAGCGTCCTTTGCCCACTGTACCAAAATCAACCCGATCTAAAATGTTTTCCTGGTTGTCTTTTAAAATTGCGCTATCCCCAGAATTGTTCAAAAAACCACTGCCCAGATCAAAAACGAACCAACTGCTGTTTGCGATTGTGCCCGTCGTAGTTTTACAAGAAGTTAAACGATTATCACAAACTTTTATACCCTCCACCGACAAAGTAGTCGTCCCTAAATTAAATATTTCGACCCATTCGTTACCAGTTTCCGGATCAGGAAATATCTCGTTTAAGCGCAACCCGCTATAATCAGTCGTGCTAGAAACAAAAGCAGTTGAGGTGGTAGAAGTTGGAATAATCGGATTAGGATCGGGAGTGGTGGTAACAGTGGTGGTTGGAGCCTCTACTGGAGGTAAAACAACGTCACCATTGGTATCTCCAGGTGTTGTGGTGGTCGTCAAGACCCAAGAAGCACCGCCATCTGGTATACGCGCCCAAACATAACCCTCCTCCGCGGCAGCGTGCTCAGCACCAGCACCATAATCAAATCGGTCCCATTCCTCATCACTATATTTCAAAACTACTGAATCGCCCGCTTTGTTTAAACGATTATTTAAATCTACATTTAAATATTCACCTGGAATCAAAAAGGTTGAGGAAGAAAAAGTTTTTATACTTTCACTTGAGTCCCAAATCGAAAAATTGCTCAAATCAATACATTGATCAAAGAGATTATATAACTCTGCCCAGTCGTTATATGCCGAAGCAGAAGAAATTTCATTTATCAACACCTTGCCCCTTGCCAATGACGTCGCACAGACATCTTCCTCAACCATCATCGCCGCTTTGGCCGAGAATACTGAAAAAATGTAGATAAACAAAAAGACGCCAAACGCGCCTACGAAAAAAAACTTCTTCATACCCCCTCCAAATTAATTAAATTAACTTTAAATTAATTATACAAAAAAATATTATATTGTACAAACAAAAAATTCCTGTGGATAACTCAGGAATTTTTTGTTTCTTAAAAAACACGATTACTTTTTTTCTAGTGTAGTAGTGGGGGTGGCGGGGGTTGAGGTTGGTGGCTGGAAAAGAAATATTTCTGTCTTATCAGAGTAGAAAACTATTTTCGATCCGCCAGCTTGATTTTTTATCACTAAACTAGTATCGTCTTTGCTAATTATTTCTCCGCTGACCATACCATTCCCTCCCATCATCCGACCTCCATTTGGTCTTTGTCCACCCGCACCCATCTGCCCTCTGTTTTGACCATTAAACTGACCGCCATTAGAGACTGGTTGTTGACCCGGGTTATTAACAGCATCATTAGGCAGATTACCAGGACGAAAATTTTCTCCAGTACTCGTAGTGCTAGTCGCCCCACGCATCATAAAACCACCTGGTTCACCGATCATTATTCGTTTGGCGCTAACCGTTCCGTCTGAATTAGTGGTTCCCATAACAGTAATTTTTTTACCAACCACCAAGTCAGCTAAAGTGGCTTTAGTGCCCATATTAAAAAACTTTTCTGTACTTGAGGCGCTGTTGCTGCGCGGGAAGTTGTTTTTGTTCGCGCCACCATTCTGAGGAATGGTGTTTGCCTGACCGCATCCAGAGATAAAAATAACCCCACCTACTAACAAAGAAGCTATTCCGAACTTTTTTAAATCAATCATAAAAATATATTAAATAGTTTATTGATAACGCAAAGCATCAATTGGATCAAGACGTGCTGCCCGACGTGCCGGATAAAACCCAAATACCACTCCCACAAGTGCTGATACACCAAAAGACATAATTACTGACCACGAGGTTACTACCGTCGTTGTTCCGCTAAACTTAGTAATTAGCCAGGCTGCCAGCCAACCAATTGCAATCCCGATTATTCCACCAATCACTGTTAGTGCCGCCGACTCCATCAAAAACTGAATAGTAATATCTCTGTTCCTTGCCCCCAAGGATTTACGTAAACCAATTTCACGTGTCCGTTCAGTAACAGTTGTTAACATCATGTTCATAATACCAATTCCACCAACCAACAAGGAGATGCCGGCAATAGCACCTAAAAGTAGCGTCAGCGTTCCTGAGACGGCGGACATCGCCGAAAGCATATCTGCTTGATTCATAATACTAAAATCCGCTTTGGTAGCATCTGCAATATTGTGTCGCTCCAACAAAACCGCCTGTACTTCTGCTTGTACTGTATTCATCATCTCCTCTGAGGATACCTGGATGTTAATATTACTTAATTTACTATTTCCCGTAATATATTGTTGCGCTGTCCCTAATGGTATGTAGATCAAATCATCCGAACTACCAAAACCTGTTCCACCTTTTGATTTGGTAGAACCGATTACAGTAAACTCTTGTCCGGTAATCCGAATTTTTTGCCCGGTCGGATCACTTCCCACATCGAACAAATTATCCCGTGTTGTCGGCCCAATCACCGCCACCTTAGATTTAGATTTAACCTGAGCATCGGTAATACCACTACCGTATTCGATTTCAATTGTTTTGACGGCGAAATAATTAGGGTCAACACCATAAATTGAGGTATTGGTATTTTTTCCTTTAACCGTCACTTGCTTGCGTCCGCTTACTGTCGGTGCAATTGCTTGAATGCCGGAGATATTTTTAAGTGCGACTGAGTCTTCCACAGTCAAATTCTGGGAGGCCCCCATACCACCACTAACCATTGTATTTCTTTGTGCACCCGGCATAACTGTTAACAAATTTGTGCCTAAAGATTGTACCCGTTCAGTAATTGATTGGGTTGATCCTTGTCCCACTGCGACCAAGGCAATCACTGAGGCAATACCAATAACAATACCAAGAATAGTCAAAACAGAGCGTGACTTGTTTGACGACAACGAAAACCCGGTCTCTTCTAAAATATCTGTTATAAGCATAAAATTACTTTTTCTTATCAGAAACTATTTCTCCGTCCTTGATTTCAATTATCCGATCAGCCTGGTCGGCCACATATTTATCGTGGGTAATCAAAATTATTGTTCGCCTATGTTCCTTGTTTATTTTTTTAAAAGTTTCCAAAATTATTGTTCCGGTTTTAGAGTCCAGATTACCGGTCGGTTCATCCGCTAAAATAATTGCCGGGTCTGCCACCAAGGCACGGGCAATCGCCACTCTCTGCATTTGTCCACCAGATAATTCATTAGAAAGATGGCTCCAACGGTTTTCATCCAACCCACAGGCGATCAACGCTTTCTCTGCACGCGATTGACGTTCGGCTTTGGTAATTTCCGCGTTATATATCAACGGCATCATAACATTGCGCATCACTGTTGAACGCGACAGTAAATTAAAAGACTGAAAAACAAAACCAATTTTCTTGGAGCGGATCTGGGCAATCTCATCATCAGACAAACCAAAAACATCAACATCGTCCAAAAAATATTTTCCACTAAATGGCCGGTCCAACGCTCCTAACAGATTCATCAAAGTTGACTTACCCGAACCAGATGGACCCATGATGGCCACAAATTCACCCTCACTAATCTCAAAGTTTATATCCTTCAAAACCGGTACTTGTCCATCTCCCGTAAGGTATGATTGATTTATGTTTTCCAATTTTATTAACATAATTAACGCAAAACTCGCATTACATCACCACTCCCTGCCCCGCCACCAAACCCGCCACCTTGGGTAGCGTTGGTTTTAGTAGCAGCAGCCGAACCAGAAGAGATTGTCTGAGTGATAACATTATCACTTTCAACCAAACCGCTGATAATTTCCGTCATCGTATCGTTGCTATCGCCCACTACCACTGTTTTCTTTTCTGGCACACCATTTACCAATACTTCCACATAGCTACTACCATTTTGGGTTTTGATTGCCGAAGTCTTTACTGTCAAAACATCTGACTTAGAAGAAAGAATAATGTTGGCTGTTACTGTCATGCCCGATTTAACTCTTTCGTCTTGAACATTAAAGACAATTTTTACATTGTAACTAACTACCCCCTGGCTAACCGTTCCAACCGCATCCACTTGCGCGACATCACCGGTAATAGTTAGGTCTTCTACTGCGTCAAAAGTCAAAGTAACTTTTTGTCCCACTTTCACCTTGGCCACATCCACTTCGTTTAAAGCGATGGTGGCAATTTGTTGTTTAGTTATTAATACACCAACCGAAGTGTTGGCTGATAAAGTGTCGCCTTTTTTAACATTAAAACTTGCAATCATTCCATCAAATGGGGCGCGCACTGTATAGTCAGACAATTTTTCTCGTGCATCGGCCAATGAATTTTCTTTTTGTTTAACTGAGATTAACTGTGCTTCCACATCTAACGGATCAGCCCCGTTTTTAATATCGGCCAAGGACTGAGTTTTCTCCGCGATTGTGCGCTCAGCATTAACAAGTGCTTCTCGATTGCTTTGCAAAGTGTTTTGTACAGAGATCAGAGTAGTCAAATGGGAGTTTATCTTCCCCATATCTGTTGCCAACAGACTTTGGTGTTCAACAACCTTGGCAAAAATATTGTATGACTGTTTGTTTCTGATATCTACCCAAGCATCCAGGTAATTACTACTACTTTTAGCCGACTGAGCGGCAGATCGAACTGTCTCAATAGTTTGGTTTAAAAGCGCCTCCACTACTGTTTTATCAGAGTACCGCGTCGCTGTCTTGTAACTGGTAAAGTTAGCGTCATATTTAACCCGTGCTGAGTTGTAATCCGTTGTTGCACTGGATTGAAATCTTTTTAGACTATCAACATATTCCCAATTACCCACAGTATTTAACAGGGCGTCAATATTCCAATAGCCGGAACCAACCGACACTTCACTCTCGCCAATGTCTTTGCTATACAAAACATTATACAAATCAGTGATCGTTGTCGGTAGATCTAAAAATGCATTGGAGATGGAATTAAAAGCGTCCTCATAAGCCTTTTCAATATTATCACCTGCTGTCTGTTTTGCCTCTGTTGCTTGTGCCAAAGTATTTTCTGCCTGCAACAAAGTCAACGGGTCGGCCGCTTGCTGTAGTTTTTTTAGAGACAATTTAGCTGAATCCAAATTAACTTGCGCGTCACGAACGGTTTTCAAGGCATCGCGTGCATTGGTTTGAAATAACAAAGTACCGGCTTTTACTTCTTGTCCAACGACGATATTGCCAACAGACAAAACGTCGCCCGCTACTTTTGATGATATATCAATCTGATTAGCAGCGGAGACTTGCCCAGTACCACTGATTGAAGAAATTAAAGTACCACGCTCAACAGAGGCAGTAACATATTTTACAGTTACATTGCTGCTGCCCCACTTGCCATATGCCCAATATCCACCCACCACCAAGATTATCAAAATCAAAAGAAGAGCCCACTTTTTCCTCCAAAGCAAACTAAAAAGATTTTTCATAAAATGTTATTTATTCAGAAAATTTCAGAACCCCATTCCAGCAATTGAAATGGGGTGTCTAATATTTCCTAATTATTTGTTTAACATACAACCACCACCCCTACGACCTTCACCTGGTTTCTTGTTAGTCTGTTTGCCTTGGGTGAATTTCAAACGGGCGTCAGCTTGAGCCTGGGTAATCGATCCACTGTCGACTAAAGTTTTCAAATATTGTTTCATCTGTTCGGTTTTTTGTGCCTGCATTCTGGTGCGCAAATCTGTATCACTCACTCCCTTCTCTTTGGCAATATCATGGATGTTTTTACCTTCTGCCCAACCAGCTTTTAAATCCGCTAGACTAATACCTAAGATACTGGCTTGCTCCTTCATCTTTTCTTCAAAATTTTGTGCCCAGACAGATGAATCTTTTCCGATCTTCATCATCCCACCGTTGCCACCACCGTAAGCAGAGGCAGTGCCCGCTGCTGCCAAAAGTAGCAAAAACATGGCTACTGGAATAATTACATATTTTTTGTTTTTCATAGGAAGAAAAATTAATGAATAAAATTGTTTGGCTAGCACACTAATGATACAGCTCAGCCGAAACAATTATTTCAAAATATTTTCTCCCATTGGACAGCCACCCATCTTCTTAAAAGCCGGCTGATTAAAACAACGATTTACCCCATGCTCAATAATGGGCATTTCATTCTCATCTATTACTTTGATAAAACGAGCAGAAAAAAAGCTCTCACCGCCCATCCCCATCTTTTCTCCTATAGCCATCACCCAAGAACTGGTAACTATCTCATTTGTCATACCTTGCTCCAACCGAGAAGCTTCTACTTTTTTCAGGCCGTTTGGAGTTTGAATAATATAATACTGCTCTCCAACTTCTATAACTCTACCAACAATTCCACCACGGCGCTCGCCAACACCTCGCTCCATAAATGGACGGAAAAATCTTCCGGGCGATTGTGGGTCAAACATTCCTCTTTCAATTCTTTCTGCTAAACGCGTAAAAGTTAGCATTGCTCCGAGTAGTGTTACGGCAATGGTTAAAAATATTGCCAAATAACCGAATGGTTTTTTGTATACCATGTCTGTCTTTTTCAGGATTAGGCCCGCTACGAATAAGCTAAAAACAAAAACGATGACTAGGCCATAAGGAAAGGAGTCCAGAAAAGCTAAAAATCCTCGGCTACCGAAACTTAGGTAGGCAAGATTGTCTGACGAACGTAGATAAAATAATGCAAGATTAAAAAACAAAATGGCCAAGATAATACTCAAAGCCAAAGCACTGCCAATACCTAATTTTTCCGCCAAAAAAACATACTTCGAGCGCAGCTTTACTTTACCGCTATTGATCTCATCCATTATTTTGTTTTCGATATTAGGAGATTTTTCCATACTACTTTTTTAAAAACTCTTTAAGACTATTTTTACCGCGAGAAATTAACGTCCCAACCGTACTGGTGGGGATTTTTAAAATATCACTAATTTCTTCATAGGATTTTTCTTCGAAGAAAAATAGGATTATTGGTTCGCGGTATTTTTCTTTAATTTTACCCAACGCCATTACAATCTGCTCTTTCGATATCACCCGATCAACCTCACGACTTAAATTGATTTTCTCGTCTGCCACCTCCCATTCATGCTCGTCCAAAATCAACTTTTCGTTTTTTCTTTTTTTAATATTATTTATCGCCTCATTGTGTGTCACCCGAAAAATCCAAGAAGAAAATTTCTGATTGGTGTTAAACGAATTAAGATTACGATAAGCTTTAATAAAAACATCCTGAAGTACATCTTCAAGTTCAGCACTATGGTTGATAAATTTTCGCAAGTAGTGCGCCAGTTTAACTTGATAGCGTCGGATTATTTCACCATACGCCTCTTTATCCTCTGTGCGCACTACCACGACCAACTGTTCGTCGGTAAGCTCAAGATAAGACATACTACAAGTATAATACAATAAACCCCCTGTGTTTATTTCAAAAGCAAAATCCCGACTGAGTCGGGATTGCTTGTTTTTATTCAGTAGTCTTTCCGTCAAAGTGCTCGTCGTCGCCCTCCGCTTCAGCCTTAGTTACATGCACCACCCCATCGCGGTGATGTGCTGGAGAATAGATTGTATACATTTTTAAAGACTCGCTTGAAGAGGTGTTGATCACATTGTGTTCGGCTCCGGTAGGCACGATAATCACATCGCCATCGCCTACCACATATTCGTTGCCGTCAATCAAAACCTTTCCTTCGCCTTTTTCAAAACGGAAAAACTGGTCGTTCTCCTCATGGGTCTCCAAACCAATCTCCTCGTTTGGCAATAAACTCATTGCCACCAATTGACAATGTTTACCCGTGTAAAGCACCTGACGAAAACTGTCGTTCTCCAAAGTTAACTTTTCGATGTTTGCATTGTATCCTTTCATAAGTATCTAATTAATAATTAACTTATATATTATACCACAGACTTACTTACTTCTTTTTTTGACCACAAATAATTTGTCTGATTTTTTAACCGGGTCTTCCAAACTAATTGTGACGACATCGCCCTTCTTGGCTGTTTTTTGCGGTTTACCATCGATGAACAAGCTTTTAACTTGTGTCCGCATTAGTCCGGTAGTTGGACCTGTAATTATTATATCATCATTTAGCTTCAACCCACCAGAGTTTATAAAAAACTCCCCTACTTTAATTTTTGGAAAATAGTGGTTGGCAGTACCAACAAACTCCTTTTCTTCCGTGGCCTGCGAACCATATGCCCCACCCCATTCACCCAGCTTGTTTCCTAAATAATACCCACCCTCCCACAAACCGCGGTTGAAAACAGTTTTTAATTGTTCGTTCCATTGGGAAATTTTTTCCTTGTCATAACTACCGCCCAAAACACTAGCCACCGCTTCTTTGTATGCTTTGGTAACGGTAAAAACATAATCTGCTGAACGTCCGCGTCCTTCAATTTTTAGCACCGATACTCCGCTTTTAATAATCTGATCTAAAACCGTAATCGTTGATAAATCTTTTGGCGACATAATATATTCATTGTCCACCACCAATTCCGCTCCCGTTTCCACATCCGTTACTTTGTACTTTCTACGACACACTTGGAAACAATCACCACGATTAGCTGAGTGGTTATACAACGCCAAACTCATCTGACATTTACCCGCGATTCCTACACACAACGCACCGTGTACAAACAATTCAAAGCCGATCGGCTTTTTGTTCGGTCCAACAATTTTTTCTTTTCTGCTCTTGTTGATAATTTTTTTAATTTGTTCCAATGTCAACTCTCGTGCCAAAACAATCACTTCGGCATAACGAGCAAAAAACTTTACTGCTTCAAAATTAGAGACATTAGCTTGGGTAGAAATATGTACTTTTAGACCAATTGAGTGGGCATAGACAATTACCGCCATATCGCTAGCAATGACCGCGTCTATCCCCAATTTTTTGACTCGTACACAGATCTTTTTTACCTCCACAAGATCCGCATCGTACATCAAAGTGTTAAGCGCCAAATACGCTTTTACCTTGTTTTGATGGCAAATTTTAATAATCTTAGCCAAATCCGATAGCTGGAAATTAGCTGCTGCCCGGGCACGCATATTTAACTTCCCTATACCGAAATATACCGAATTAGCACCAGCTTGGATGGCGGCGGTCAAAGTCTCAAATGACCCCGCTGGGGCCATGATTTCAATTTTTTGTTCAGTTTTCATGGCTCAATACTAACAAAAAACACACGGAAAAGCAACCGCGTGTTTAAAATACAAAATTTTTGGCAATAGTCCTAATTTGCAACAACCACACCGTCCAAATATTCCTTTTCGATAGTTATAATAATTTCAGCCGTTTTAATAGCCTCACCATACCATTTCTTTATTGTTTCCTCGTTGTAAAAGGTAATGCCTTCAACTGTTAGTTTGTGTTTACCATCGTCTTGAGAAAGCCCTTCACGAGAAGAAGAAATCCGAATCTTGAATAATTCCCTAGCCAATGTGATTATTTCTTTTTTCATACATCAATTCTAAAACTCCGTAATTTTTACGGTTGTAAAATATCTTCCGTCCTACCGTCAATAGAAATTACCACACTTTGAACAGTGGGAAACTGTTTGAGTGTTTGAGTAATTTCCGCATAGATCGAAGCAACGCGGCACGAACCACCGACTTGTTGTTCAAGATTTTTGTTTAGATCAACTTTGGCCACGCCATTTTCGATAGTCAATTTCTGAATCTTAACACCCGCTGGTATACTGGTGGAATAGCCATCAGTTTTCTCTTGTGCTGTTGGTCCTTTGAACAACTCCTCCAACGCGGCCCTAGCAACAGCGGTGGTCTGAGTAATTGTTCGTGTTGTTCTAAAGACCTTGGAACAATCAGTCATGTTTGGGTCGAGTTTGTTGTTAGGGAAAAAGACAGAAACATTCATCTGAGTATTTGCGCTACCCATAATTTTAATTTGTACCGAATAGGTTTCACTGCGTGCCGGGTCGCCACTTGGGTTTTCATTAGAGAATACCAACTTTACTAACTTGCCTTCCACAGCATCAAAACCAACTATCTTGCTGGTGTCAAAAATCAAAACTGTCTGGAAATTTGTAGGTAATTTCATCCAATCAGAGGTTGCTTGCAATATCCCTGAAGCAAGAATATTATTTCCGTCCACCAATTTTACTGTACCGACTTGTCCTTCAAATCCAACCCAATTGTTTTTACCTGTTACTTGGCCGGTTACGCTTAAAGGGGAAGTCGCAATCGTATTTAACTTCGGTGAATAGACAATGATCCCCATATCAACTATATCGTTCTGTTTGGTTAGTGGAGTAGAAGTAGGTATTACCACAGAGGCCCCGCACCCAGTTGTTGGAGCAACCGATGAAGGGTTGCCGTGTTTCACCCACTGTCCTTCTTGGCAAAGCCATGTATCTTCAGGGGTTAAAAGTCGCAAGCCTAAAACAGCGACCAAACCAAGAGCTAGCACGACAATTATACTCGTTAATATTTTAGTTGTTGTTCCCATATATTTGTTAAATTATGATTTAAAATTTATTTTTGCACCCACACACTAGCCGAACCACCACCATCACAAGTAATATTAAACTTACCGACTTTTTGGATAGTTACAATAGCGTAATCGTAGGCGGCAAGCTGATATGATTTTGTACCAATACTAATTTTATGACTAATATTATCACGGTTATCAATCATAAATTTAGTTCCCACTTTCATAGTGAGTGTTCCTGGATTTCCTGAACAGTTTGAAAACTGGAAACGGTAACCACTTTTTCCATAAACACCAACGGTAGCTCCATAATCTTTGGTTGCGACGGTTATCGTTGTGCCGGTCTCTGTTTTAACAGTTTCCATCCCTTGTCCGATAATAGCCGACACAGCCATTTCATCACTCCCCTCATCAATAATCGGTGTGCCAGTGACAAAGGTTGGCAGGTTAGCATCGGCGATAGCTTTGTTTTTGACATGCCACATCGCATATCCGACTCCAACTATCAACACAACCCCGGCCGCGATAATTAAAGTTAGGTCTTTTTTAGTCATATGATGCATAATTTAGATTAAAATTAATTAACGATTTTAAATGTTTTTATAATATCTTTAACTTCCGCCATTCTAGCGACAATTATATCATTGACCAGGGCACCATTTGCTTGGGCGAAACCAAAAATATATTGGCTGTTTTCTCCTAAATAAGTTGGCGTTGGCCCTTCTTCCGATTTAATTTTCTGCCACTGACTCTTTGAATACATGCCAATATTGAACAAAGAATCCTGAGTAGAAAAACCAAAATCAATAGAATCACTAGTACCAATTGTTCCCCAATCTAATATCCTGTTTTTTGTAGTGTAACCTTTCCAAGTATTGGGAAATTCCAAAGAAAATCCGTACTCGGTATTTTTGTAGGCTATCTCTGTGCTTGTCGGATTGTTGTCAGTAGTCGTGACCGTTGTAGAAGTAGGGGCAATAATATTAGAATTTTGACTAGCACACCCTGCGCTAACAACTAACAAAGGAACAGTGAAGGCGAATAAAATTAAGGTTTTTTTAGTTATATATTTTGTTGGTTGATAAACTAATTATAAATTATTTCAATACAATGTTGTCCAATTTCTTAATCAACAGACCCCTGCCCTTCTCGAGCCACACAGCCTCACCCCTATTTTCCATCTCCAAAATATAATCAGAAACTAAACTATCATATTCTTCAGCAGAAGAAGTAAACGACAAATATCTTTCTAAAAAATCAAATTGGGTAGAAAGCCTCTTTTCTTTATCCTCAATTTGCAACCAAAGATTGTTTTTTGTTGCCCAAGCAATAAAGTCTGGGTCTGTTTTCTTACTCTCGATCATATCCAATAATTTGGTTTGTACCTCTGCCAAGGAAATATCAGAATATGTACTACTAGAAAGGATTGTTCTTAGTGTGCCAGAAGTACTATCTAGGTATTCTCGTAAATTTTCTGGTATATATTTTATATCCTGCACAATATAGGCTGGTCGCATAACCAATTGAATCTTGTCTGGATTGTTAGTAAGATCCATTTTGGACAACGCACCCAACAACATTTGGGCTTCAGAAAAAGATAAATCCGTGTTTACTGTTTTGTAAGTAATATATTGTAAGGCCTTATCTATTGAAGAATTTTCCTTAGAAACAAAATTTAATAACAAGTATTTTAAAAAAGTAGAATGATTGTGCGCTCGTTGGGGCTCGCCGATTGCATAAACATGGCGTTGTCGTAACCATTGTAGCGATTCGGTAGTAGGAAGCTTCAAATTGCGCAAAATACCCAATGTCTCAGAAAAACCTACTACCACCAAATAATCAGCTCGTTCACCAAGAATTTTTTCAATTTGTTTTATTCCATAATCCAAACCACCCAAACCACAAGCATTTGAAACATAATAATCAGTAGATGTTGTGCCTTTACCCGACGGTAATTGAGAGTACGTACCGCGGGGAACAGCGGTAATAACTACACCCTCCTTTACTTTGTCAATTGTAACCAACTGGATCACATCACAATGTCCTTGGGTTTGGCCAGCCCTACTATCTAAACCAATCAGAAGAATCCTCGCTATCCCATCTTCGCCAAATGGATCAACCGCATTGTCAGCCTTAATTTTGTTTGTTTTGTGTGAGTCTATTACCTGTTTAACAACCTCACCCTGTGTATTTTTCATTGAAACAGTTTTATACAAAGACACAGCCTTAACCACTCCCCAGGTACTAAGACTGCAGACAACTATCAGTAAAATTGTAATAATTATTTTTTTCTTCATATAAAACGGTGAGCTTATTCTGATTAAGCAGTAATCATTTAATTCTTTGCATCTTCTTCGGCCGCCACTTCTTCTTTTGCTTCTTCAACCCCTTCTTTTACTGCCGTGTGTGTCTCTTCTTTGACAGTTTCTTTTACCTCTTTAACCAATTTGTCGTCTCCTGGATCTATTGTCATTTGCATATATTTTAGTTAGTTAATTAATTTATTTAGCTCGTATCTTATAAGCTTGTTTAATTGTTTTGAGAATGGCTGGAACGAATGGGTTGTCCTGCGCAATTTTGGGGAAAACTTTCTTTCCTTCTCGTTGCTTTTGTATCAAATTGGCTTGTACTAAAATTTTGATATGTTGCGATGCTAATGGTAAGGAGATGCCCAATATTTCTGCAATTGTGCCCACAGTAAGTTTTGGTTGTTCAACCAAAATACGAAAAATCTGGTAACGATTAACATCGCTTAACACCTTGAATGTTTCCGCCATACGCCTATCCGTCTCACTGAGTATTTTACGATTTTTCTTAATTTCTACTTTACTTAACATAAAGATTATATTAGTTAAATAGTTAAACACTTGTTTGATGGTTTAAGTATATAACATAACGATAAATAAGTCAATAGCCTGTAGTATTAAAAAATATAACGGGCTTTCATCGCCCGTTATATCTGTCGCTGCCAGGGCAGGCGCTTCGCTATTCGAAGTCGTCGCTTCACTCCTCCCACGAAAACCCAAGGTTTTCGTGAACTTTCCTTCACAAGTGAAAACTCACGTTTTCACCCTTTCCTTGTTCGAATGCTGCCAGGGCAGGATTCGAACCTGCGGTATCCACGTTAACAGCGTGGCGTTGTACCACTCAACTACCCGGCAAATTGATATATAAACAAAAACTCTCCTGTGTTGCAGGAGAGTTTGTTTAATCTTGAAAAAACAAAACCTACTCGCAACACGGCGGTTTATTATTATTATTATTATTATTATTATTATTATTATTGTTGTTGTTGTTATTGTTGCGAGTGAATTGCATACATTAATATCCTATCACCTTCAAAAAAGGCTGTCAAATTGTTTTTACACTGTCTTATTACGACGTAAATAGCTCCAATGTAACCAGAACAACGGAATACCCACTACAATAAAAGAGATGCTTTGCACCAAATCACGTTGTTTTTGGGCAGTATTTTCATCTTTTTGTCTCTTTTCCATCTCTGCTTGCGATTTAGCACATTCTGCTGGATCTAGTTTTTTAACATTAACATCGGTAATGTTCGGATCACAAGCGGTAGCCGGGTAAGAGTAATACCCATAATCCGCCTTAGTAAAAACATACATTTTCAAAGTAATGTTTATAATATTTACCACTGAAAAAACAACCATCATTAAAGCCACGAAAGAAACCAAGTAAAAATATAAGTTCTTCAAAAATAGGAGCCTGCCTTCAACGACACTTTGTTCCATATTAGAAATGAATAAGAGAAATGAAAAAATGTTTTTTTCAGTTCCAAATAAATTAATTTAACAAACCAATTTTTTTTCTCACCAATAACATTTTTTCTGCCGCAATTTTTTCTGCTTTTTTGGTTCCGGCCTGTAAAATTTTCATCGCCTCGGCATCGGTTATCTCATTAAACTTCTTCTGAAAGTCTGTTAGAAAGCCTACCACCACGTTGGCCAAACCTTTTTTGAAATCACCATAGCCACGACCAACGTATTCTTTCTCAATCTCTTTAACACTTCTACCTGACAACAATGAATAGATATTTAAAAGATTTTCTAGAGCTGGTTTATCTGCCCCACCTTTTACTTCTGAGCCAGAATCAGTCACTGCACGCATGATCTTTTTTTCTGCCACCTTTGGTTCGTCCAGCAAAGAAATATAGTTCGCCGCGGATGCAGCGCTCTTGCTCATCTTTTTGCTCGGATCGTCCAGCCCCAGAATACGCGCGCCATCTTTTTTGATAAATGGCTTAGGCACTACAAAAGTTTCGCCATACAGACTATTAAATCGCAAAGCCAAATCCCGAGTTAGTTCAACGTGCTGTTTTTGATCCTCACCTACCGGCACCTCATCTGTATCATACAACAAAATATCGGCGGCCATTAAAACTGGGTAAGAAAATAGACCTAAATTAATATTTTCCGCATGTTGTTTGGCTTTGTCTTTAAACTGCGTCATTCTTTCCATTTCTCCCATTTTCGCAATGGTATTTAAAACCCACGCCAACTCGACGTGATCTTTAACATCAGACTGGGGAAAGATCATAGATTTCTTCGAATCCACACCAAGCGCCAGATACGTCTTGGTAGCATTCAAGATATTTTGTCGCAAAACTTCCGGCTTTTGATAAATCGTTAAGGCGTGCAAATCCACAACACAAAAAATACATTCATTGTTTTTTTGTAACTCCACCCAGTTTTTAATTGCCCCTAAATAATTGCCTAAATGTAAATTGTTTGTAGGTTGAACACCGGAGAAAATTCGTGGCATATTTGCTAAAGTTATAACAACTAATACCCATTGTAACAAAACCCGTCCTTAAATACAAGAAACCCCACTTTTGAGCGGGGTTTCTTTTTGAAGTTTTACTTTTGTTTACCTTCGATAATCTGCTTAGCCACGTTACTTGGAGTATCAGTATAATGATCAAACTCCATAGAATAACTGGCACGACCCTGGGTCATCGAACGCAATGAAGTGGCATAGCCAAACATTGAAGCAAGTGGTGCAATTGCACGCACTACTTTCATCTGACCACGATCACTCATTTCTTGAATTTGACCACGTTTGGAGTTCAAATCACCGATTACATCACCCATGTATGGCTCTGGAGTCACTACTTCAATCTTTTCAATTGGCTCCATGATAACTGGGTTGGCTTTCTTACAAGCTGCTACGAATGCCATTGAACCAGCGATTTTGAAGGACATTTCAGAGGAATCAACTTCGTGGTAAGATCCATCGAAAACAGTAACTTTGATATCTACTACTGGATAACCAGCCTGGATACCACGAGTCAAAGTTTCTTTTACACCTTTTTCAATAGCTGGAATAAATTCACGTGGAATAACACCACCTTTAACTTCGTCAACAAATTCGTAGCCTTTGCCTGGTTCTTGTGGCTCAACGCGAATCCAACAATGACCATATTGACCACGACCACCAGACTGTTTAACATATTTTCCTTCTGCTTCGGCTGATTGACGGATAGTTTCTTTGTAGGCAACTTGTGGCGCACCAACATTGGCTTCCACTTTAAACTCGCGACGCATACGGTCGACGATAATATCCAAGTGCAATTCACCCATACCCGCAATAATAGTCTGGAGGGTTTCTTTATCAGTGTGCACACGGAAGGTCGGGTCTTCTTCCACAAATTTCTGCAAAGCCATACCAATTTTTTCTTGGTCCGCTTTGGTTTTTGGTTCGATTGCCATCGAGATAACTGGTTCAGCAAAAGTTGGACGTTCCAAGATGATCGGCTTGTCTTCATCACACAAAGTGTCACCAGTCATCACTTCTTTTAAACCAATGGCCGCAGCAATTTCACCGGAAAAAACTTCGGTCACATCTTCGCGGTGATTGGCGTGCATACGCACAATACGACCAAGACGTTCGCGTGTTCCCTTACTAGAGTTAAATATATAACTACCAGCTTTAACAACACCAGAATATACACGGAAGAAAATTAATTTTCCTACAAACGGATCAGTCGCCACTTTGAAAGCCAAAGCACAGAATGGGTCTGTATCGTTTGGATGTCTGACAACCTCTTCATCAGTCTCTGGGTTAGTGCCTTTCAAAGCTGGAACATCAGTTGGTGCTGGCAAATACCACACCACCGCATCCAACATTTGTTGCACACCCACGTTGGCCAAAGCTGAACCACAGATTACTGGATAAATCTTGGCGGCAATCACCATAGTGCGAATACCTGCTCGGATTTCATCAATGGTCAACTCCTCGCCGTTCAAATATTTATTCATTAAAACATCGTTGGCTTCAGCCACTTTCTCTACCATTGTATGACGATATTCTGCCACCTGTTCTTTCATGTCTTCTGGGATCGGAATTTCGATAATTTTTTCACCTCTCTCACCTTCGAATTTAAAAGCTTTATTCTCAATCAAATCAATCAAACCAGAGAAAGTACTATCTGCACCGATTGGCAACTGAATAGCCACGGCGTCCTTAGACAAACGCTCTTTGATCGAGGCAATACTCATGTAAAAATCAGCACCGAGCTTGTCCATTTTATTAATAAAACAAACACGAGGTACTTCGTATTTATCGGCTTGATGCCAAACAGTTTCAGATTGTGGTTCTACACCCTGAGAACCATCAAACACAGCCACTGCACCGTCCAATACACGCAAAGAACGCTCTACCTCAACGGTAAAGTCCACGTGACCTGGGGTATCGATAATGTTAATACGATGATCTTTCCAGAAACAGGTAGTCGCGGCGGAAGTAATAGTAATACCGCGTTCTTTTTCCTGTTCCATCCAATCCATTTCTGCCTCACCTTCATGCACCTCACCAATTTTGTATTTTTTACCAGTGTAAAAAAGCACACGCTCAGTGGTGGTGGTTTTACCGGCATCAATGTGAGCCATGATACCGATATTACGAGTTTTTTCTAGGGTATATTCTCGAGGCATATGTTTTAATTATTTGGAAAAACGAGCAAAATGGGCAAAAGCTTTGTTCGCTTCAGCCATACGATGCATATCATCGCGCTTGCGTACAGCATCACCAGTGTTGTTGAATGCGTCCAAGAAAACGGTGGCCAAACGCAAATACATTGGCTGACCTTTTTTAGCACGAGCCGCATCAATGATCCAACGGAAAGCCAAAGCGTTCTGGCGTTCACCACGAACTGGCATTGGCACTTGATAGTTGGCACCACCGACACGACGAGAACGTACTTCAACCTGAGGTTGAACGTTGCGAATCGCATCATCAAAAATTTGTACTGGGGTTTTTTTAGCGTCAACACTCGCTTTTTCTAAAGCGGAGTAAACAATCGTTTGAGCAATAGTTTTCTTACCACCCATCATTACATAGTTGGTAAATTTGGCCAACATTGGGTTACCAAATCGTGGATCACCCTTTGGCGCTTCTTTGGAAATTTTTCTTGCACCTCTACTCATATAGTTTCAGTTAATATTATTTCTTAACTACCTTCGCAGCTTTTGGTCGTTTTGAACCATACAAACTGCGTCCGCGTCGACGTGATTCGATACCTTGGGAATCGTAAACACCGCGAACGATGTGGTAACGTACACCTGGCAAGTCTTTTACACGACCACCACGAATCAAAACGATAGAGTGCTCTTGTAAATTGTGGCCTTCACCTGGGATGTAAGCAATAACTTCCATACCATTACTCAAACGTACTTTAGCAACCTTGCGCAAAGCGGAGTTTGGTTTTTTTGGAGTAGTAGTATACACCTTAGTACACACACCACGACGGAAACTACCGCCTTGGGTAATTATTTTCTTGCGGCGGTGCAAATTGTCTACTGTGAGTTGCAATGCCGGAGTTTTGGTCTTTGTGACCTTGTTGGTGCGACCCTTGCGGAGCACCTGGTTTAATGTAGGCATAAAATTTTTTTAATTAAAAAAGCTGACCTTTTATAAATCAGCCACGATTTTTTAAGGTCTGGCCCTCTTTTAGATAAAGAAGACACAGCGTTCTGAGGATAAGTATATACAAACCGCGCCAAAATGTCAATATATTGTTATCCCCATGGCGATATTGCTAATATAGGTGATTATTTTACAAAAACAAGGTCTCCTGAACAGGCTTACCGCTCTTTAGTCCTATAAATCCTCCACATCCCGCAAAAAACTTCCTGGCCGTTTTTGGGGCGGCTCGTCTTCCGACACGTATGAGATGTTTTCTTTAGGGTCATTTAAAATTGTCAGGTTGCTTGAAAATGACTTGTCATCCAACAGCTCCGAATCAATTTCGGAAATAAAAGCACTGGGTTCGTTCATAAAATTTTCTCCCCACGAACTGTATTGGCTCTTTCCCCGATTGTTCGCCATTGGAAAAGTCATAAACAAATATTTTTTGGCGCGAGTGACAGCGACGTAAAACAGACGTCGCTCTTCCTCTAACCCACCATCTTCACGCAAGGCGCGCTCATTCGGAAATGCGCCTTGTGATAAATTAATTACAAACACCGCGGACCATTCCAAACCTTTTGATTGGTGGATAGTTGATAAAACAATTTTCCCTTCTTTAATTTTTTCTTTTTTCTCTTTCTGCCTCTGCAAATTAAACGCTTCTTGCAAAGCGGCATCAGCCAAAAACTTTTCTAAATCTTCATAGCGCCCCGCGAACACAGCCAACTGTTTTAAATCTTCCAATCGTTCTGCGCTGTCCAGTTTTTCTGCTTCCAAATGTTGTTTGTATGGTGAAGCGATAATCTTGTTAACTAATTCCGCCGGATTCCCTGGTCCCGCTTCCAATAGTTTGTTCCAAATACGTAAAAAGTTCTGCCAACCACCCCGCGCTTTTTCTGACAAAACATTTCCCATGCTTTCTACCCCTTCAACACCCTCCAACCCTTTTACCTGATCGGTAATTTTACCCGCACTCCCTGGTCCAATACCTTCTTCAAACATCAACACCCGCATCCACGCTGTCACATCCGCTGGGTTGTTTAATATGCGCAAATATGCCAAAACATCCTTCACGTGTGAACGATCAAAAAAGCGTAAACCACCGCGATAATCATAGTCAATACCGAGGCGCATTAATTCCAATTCCAATGCCTGTGAGTGGTGGGCCGCCCGAAACAAAACAGCAATTTCTTTTTCTTCCACCCCGTTTCTAAGTAGTGTTGCTACACTGTTGGCGACATAAATTGCCTCTTCGTTTTGATCACCATGCGGTAAAAATTCTGGCCGCACACCGGTAGACAAAATTGTTTTTAAATTCTTTTTGTATTGTTTTGGATTGTTTGCAATCACTGCGTTGGCGAGTGATAGAATTTCTTGGCTGGAACGATAGTTGGTTTCCAAACGAAAAACTTTTGCATTAGAAAAATCTTTTTCAAATTGTAAAATATTTTCGATATTTGCTCCGCGAAAAGAATAGATACTTTGCGCATCATCACCTACTACCAAAATATTTTTATGTACACTCGCCATCTCTCTCACAATCGCTGCCTGGATTTTATTGGCATCTTGATATTCGTCCACTAAAATATATTGAAACTGTTCGGCGTATTGTTTTTTTATCTCTTTGATTTCCAAAAGGTGCAGAGTATTAATCAGTAGATCATCAAAATCCATCGCATTGGCCTCTTTTTTCTTTTTCTCATAGGCCATAGCGATTTTGGCAATCGAATCAGAAAAAACTATAAACTGCGGATAGCGTTCTTCAACGACTGTAATCACTGGTGTTTCGGTATTGCGCGAATAGCTGATAATCCCCTGCAACACTCCAGCGGTAGGAAATTTTTTGCCTTTCGCCGCATTGGAAAAATCTTTCGCCGCTAATTTTATCAACGACTCATTGTCGTCGGTGTCTAAAATGGAAAAATTTTTTTGATAACCTAGTGCCTCAGCATGACGACGTAATAGCTTGTGACCAATACTGTGAAACGTCCCGGCCCAGGGTAATTTTTCTTCTTGACCGGTTAAGTTTTTAATTCTTTCTACCATTTCACCTGCCGCTTTGTTGGTAAAAGTCGCCAATAAAATATTTTCTGGTTTAATTCCCTGCTCCAGTAAATATGCGACACGGTAAGTAATTACGCGCGTTTTCCCCGATCCTGCCCCAGCCAAAACCAAACACGGCCCATCGCCGTGCTCAACAACTGCCAACTGTTCAGAATTTAATTCTTGAGAAAAATTGATCATGAACAAAAACTAATCTACTTCATTTATCGCATCACTTTTACCAACCAATTCAACTAATTCTCCGGCGTTAATTTCCAACCAATCAAGAATTTCCCCTTTATCACCTTTAAATTCTTTTACAATATTTGGTCTTTTATTACCACCAATTCTTTCTCCGTAAATCCTTAAAATATAACGCCCACGCTGACTTGGATCAATCACTACCCTGCCATCTAAGTCATGCTTGGATAATATTATTTCAATTTGTTTTTTAGTATCTGCTGGTTTTTCTTTATCAACCTTGTCAACATTGGCCACCCGCACAAACAATTGTTCGTCCGCTTTTTTCATTTTTTCTTTATACAACCCCAACAAACACAGTCTCCCCTCTGGTGTTAATTCACCATTAGATACATACTGTGGTTCAATATATGCATTATACTGATCAGTTAAATCCTTTCCCCAAAACTGATGTGCCCAATCTATCAATGTATTTTCGGGAATAGTACCTATCTGACTTTCTTTTAAATCAGTATAATCAATGCCAGCGTTCATTTTTGCCTCTGCCTCCGCTCTTTTTTTAGCCTCCCAAACAGCAAAATGTTCCCCTCCTAAACCTATTCCTGGACTATCATGGTCGCCCATATATAAATATAATAAATAAAATTAAGCTTTCACATTCTACCACACCTTGATTTCTTAGGCAAAAAAGGTTAGTATATGGTAAATTATATGACATTTTTCGAACAAACTCATCAAGACAAAAATTCTCATGCTCGTGCCGGTGTTATCCACACTGATCATGGCGACATCCAAACTCCAATGTTTATGCCTGTTGGCACTCAAGCCACGGTCAAAACCTTGGATTCACAGGACTTAAAAAATCTTAATGCTGAGATTATCTTAGGCAACACCTATCACCTTCATCTCCGCCCTGGTGAAGATTTAATCGACTCCGTGGGTGGGTTACATAAATTCATGAGCTGGGACAAACCCATTTTAACTGACAGCGGCGGTTTCCAGGTATTTAGTTTGGGGACACAAAAAACTGACAAGGGACAAGGTGGCCTAACCAAAATTGATGAAGAGGGTGTGACTTTCCAATCCCACATCGATGGCTCCAAACATCGTTTCACCCCCGAATCGGCCGTGCAAACCCAACACAAAATCGGTGCTGATATTATCATGGCCTTTGATGAATGCACCTCTGATAAAGCTGAAAAAAAATATGCTATCGAAGCAATGGAACGCACTCACCGTTGGGCCGGACGCTGTTTAACCGAGCATCAAAAAGAAACTAATCGCCACGGTTACAAACAATTTTTGTTTGGCATCATTCAAGGATCAAATTACGAAGATCTGCGCAAACAATCCGCTGAGTATATTTGCAATTTAGATTTTGACGGCATCGCCATTGGCGGAGAATCAATTGGTTACAACATGGAAGCAACTGCGCAAATTTTAAACTGGATCAACCCAATATTACCCACCAACAAACCTCACTACGCTATGGGCATTGGTTTAGACCCTGCTGATTTACTCGTTGCCATTGCCGGTGGTGTTGATATGTTTGATTGTGTTGCCCCCACACGTCTGGCACGCCACGGCATGATTTTTACTTCTGAAAAAACGAACGGGAAGCATCGGATAAATATCCGCAACAAAGAATTTGCCACCGACCACAAACCATTAGAAGAAAGTTGCGGTTGTTACACTTGCAAAAATCACACCCGCAGCTATTTGCATCACCTTTTCGCTGCCGAAGAAATTACCGGCATGCGCCTAGCATCGATTCACAACTTGTATTTCTTAATTGATTTAATGAAAAAAGCACGTCAAGCAATTTTAGAAGATCGCTTTAGTGAGTTCAAAGAAAATTTTTAATAAAAATATATTTTCACAAAAAATCCCGGGTAGTCCGGGATTTTTTCTTTTACTTTATCAAAGATCCACTTGTCATCTCCGCCGGTTTGTCTAATCCCATAACATGTAAAACTGTGGGCGCAATTTGATGTAAGTGACCAACGGGCTCTAACACAATATTCTTATCAACCACTACCAATGGCACCTCATTAAAAGTGTGCGCAGTATGTGGTTCGCCGTTTTCCCACATGTGTTCAATATTGCCGTGATCAGCAGTAATGAGTGTGATATATCCATTCTTTTCTGCCGCTGGAATAATTTGCGACAAAGCAACATCAACCGCTTGTACTGCTTTTATCCCCGCCTCTAAACTCCCAGAGTGACCAACCATATCACCATTGGCAATATTACAAACCACCAGATCAAACACTTTGTTGTCTAGTGCTCGCACCAACGAACTAGTAATTTCGGGCAAACCCATCTCTGGGTTGGATGCATAGTTAGTTAACCCAAGTGATGGGATAATCAACCGATCTTCGCCTGCAAAAACTTCTTCTCGTCCGCCATTTAAAAAATATGTGACATGCGCTTGCTTTTCTGTTTCTGTGATTCTGAGCTGTCTCAACCCTTTACTTGCAACCCACTCACCCAAGGTATTAGTCGGGGATTCTGTCGGATACATCACCCACACTTCGCGATATTCTGAATCATATTCTGTTAAACTTGCTAAATGTAAATTTTCTGGAACAACGACCGTTTGTTGCATGGCGTGCGGGGCAATTTTTGTAAACAAGCGTACCAACTGACGCATGCGGTCAGCACGGAAGTTAAAAAATATTACCGCATCATTTTCTGCCACTCCCCAATCATTAAACCGCGTTGGTTCGACAAACTCATCACCAATTTTTTCTTGGTAGTTTTTTTCTAAAACATTTTCCACTGTCTCGTTAGATATTTCGGTTGTAGTAGTCAGTAGATTAAAGGCAGTAATTGTTCTCTCCCATTTTTCTCCTCGATCCATTGCGATTGAGCGACCACAGATTGTAGAAATTTTAACATCTTCACCAATTTCTTTTAAAACAGTCTCGCGTAAAAGTTGTAGTGCACTTGTTGGTGGCATATCGCGCCCATCCAAAAAAAGATGCAGAGCAACTTGTTTAATTTTTTCTCTCCTCGCCCAACTAATTAAGGCGATAATATGGTTAACGTGGGAATGAATTCCGCCACTGCTCAACAACCCAACCAAATGTAGTTTGCCACCATCTTTTTCCAAGTGTTCTTTGGTTTTAATTAATATTTTGTTCTCGTTCCAGCTTCCGTCCGCAATGGACCGATCAATTTTGGCAACATTCTGCCAAACCACCCGTCCCGCACCAATTGTCATATGTCCAACTTCCGACCCAGACAAACAACCACTTGGTAAACCAACCGATTCTTCTTTGCAGTGTATTAAAGAGTGGGGATATTGGCCATATATTTCGTTCCAAAACTTAGGTTGTGCTTGAAAAATGACATTATGGTCGCTGTTTTGGACAATTCCCCAGCCGTCCAAGATCAAAAGTAGTGCTTTTTTGTGCATAGTATTTTAATTTAGCTTAAATATTCTATCACAATTGATTGTAAAGTAAAATTTATTCTTTTTTACATGAAAAATACCAAGCAGCTAAAATTTGTATACACTAGTCTATACAAACTGTGGATAACTTTGTGTATAACCACCCTCTAAGGGGGATAACTTTATTTAACTTTCATAATATTTCCGCTAATCTGAAAGAAAATATGGTTAGTTTGTGTTTGTATACACTAGTGTATACAAATTTTATGGTAAAAATGCCTGTTTTTGGCCTTTTCTTGGCTTATATTAGGCAAAAAGGTCGCTTCTTGACAGTACTTGTGAAATATGGTATAGTATATAGCGTGATGTTAGTTCATTCACATTTCAATATCCACCTTGTGTGGATAAAACCCATACTGACTTCCCAACTTGGAAATAGATCGGCTACTGCCAAAAACTACAGCTAAAAAGTAGTAGTAGATCTGTACTTCCTCTCTGGTAACTCCAATTTTTGTGCTCGCTTGCCGTTTGTGCAGCTGGCGCACGGAGTAATACCTCCCAGGCGGTCGGATGGTTTACCTGTCAAAGGTTCTCGACATGTGCTGCGCAAGCGGCCGTGATCATCCTTTGTACAGGATGCCTAAGGGCGAGAGTCTTAAAATTATATTTATTGGATTTCTACGCCCTTTTTTTATTCTCATTTTTTCCTTTTACCGCCACCTTGTTGACTCCAACAGGGTTTTATAATATAATAGGGGCGTATTGAGGCTGGTTGCCTTTTTTGCTTTATGCTTATATATCTGCTAAAGCGATATATTCTCATTCGTTCGGAAATGAAAAAACATTTTTCGTTTCTCTCGCCACATTTCGAATATGACTAATAAAAAAACAACTTTCTCTGATGACTTCTTAAAAAAGATTCACACCGCCCTTTTAGAAGAAAAGGTTCGTTTGGAAAAAGAACTGCCTTCTATTTCTGATCCTTCTCAAACTAGTGGGGCTTTCCCCTCTTATGGTGACAAGGAAGACGAGAACGCTTCTGAGGTGGCTGACTATGCTGCCAACTTAACTTTGGAAGAAACTCTTGCTAAATCTCTGCGCGATGTAGTCAAATCACTAAAACGTTTGGAAGATGGTAGTTATGGTGTTTGCAAATACTGCAAAAAACCAATTGAAGAAAAACGTCTTTTGGCTCGTCCGACTTCTTCTGCCTGTGTGGAATGCAAAAAAACAATTGTTCAAGAAGTCTAAAGAATATGTTAAAAACAGCCTACCTCTTTTTTATTGGTGGGCTTTTTTTTATTCTCGATCAAACATTAAAATATTTTTCTCATAATATTTGGACAGAAAAAAATCTTCTATCCAAATTTTTTGGTTGGTATCCGTTTGAAAACACGGGGGTCGCATTTGGTATTCCGGTTCCATCATTTATTATTATCGTCCTATCGCTAATTATTTTATTTCTACTAATTTACTTATTAAAAAATTCTTCACCAGATAATCATTTATACCGATTAGGATTGTTGTTAATTATTTTTGGCGCCACCTCAAATCTACTCGACCGTATATTGTTTGGCTTCACCACCGATTATTTATTAATACTCACCAGTGTGATAAACTTAGCAGACGTTATGATCGTCACTGGTTTCACATTATTTATTTTTACCAGAAAGTGAGTGTTTGATATTTTTTGAGCGGGTTATGCGCCGGGGCACATCCTTTCGCCCTCGCGGGCGAAAAAAGCGAAAAAATTATCAAACACTCACTTTCTGGTTACCTTAATAAGGAGGGCTATGTTTCTCAAACTAAAATCCGCTGCGCGCGTAGGAATAAACTGCCTACCCATGGATATTGAAATTGATATTGCGCGTGGCCAAACAAATTTTAATATTGTCGGCCTCGCCAACACCGCTATCCAAGAATCCCGCGACCGCATTCACTCCGCACTAAAAAATTCCGATTTCTCTTACCCAATTAATTTTCGAACAATAATAAACTTAGCACCAGCTGACATTCCTAAAGAAGGCACAGCTTATGATTTGCCAATGGCGTTAGGAATTGCCGCTATAAACCAACTATTTTCTTCATCACTAGACAACTCTTTTGTGTTGGGACAACTCGGCCTAGACGGTTCTACTCGCCACACCAATGGCATACTACCTTTGGTGTTGTTCGCTCGCAAACAAGGAGTTAAATCCGTTTTTATCCCCGAAGAAAACGCAGCGGAGGCCTCCCTTGCCGAAGGAGTAGATATTTACCCGGTAAAAAATTTAAGGCAATTATTCGAACATTTTTTTGAACAAAAAGAAATCTGTCCGTATAACAAAATATCGACAAAATACAAAGAAGAGACGTTTGGTATTGAAACAGATTTTAGTTTCGTCCACGGCCAACAGTTGGCCAAACGTGCCTTGGAAATCGCTGCCGCTGGTGGACACAACGTCTTAATGGCCGGACCGCCTGGGTCAGGAAAAACATTGTTAGCAAAAACATTACCTACGATTTTGCCGCCCCTCACAAAAGAAGAATCTTTGGAAGTAACACAAATTTATTCCATCGCGGGATTATTAAAAAATTCACAAAGCACCACTCGCCCGTTTCGTTCGCCTCACTCCACCATTTCCAACATCGCGCTTGTTGGTGGTGGGCGCGTACCTCGTCCGGGAGAAATTTCTTTAGCCCATCGCGGTGTTTTATTTTTAGATGAGTTTCCCCAATACTCCAGACAAGCACTAGAATCTTTGCGCCAACCACTGGAAGATGGTGTGGTAACTGTTTCCCGCGCGCAAGGCACAATTACGTTGCCCGCAAATTTTGTTTTAATTGCCAGCCAAAATCCTTGCCCCTGCGGATTTTATCTTGATCCGGAAAAACCTTGCACTTGCACCGCGCACGAAGTGGCACAATATCAGAAAAAAATTAGTGGGCCAATTTTAGATAGAATTGATTTACAAATTCAAGTACCGCGAATAAAAATTTCTGAGTTGACACAAAATGAAAATACGGAAAACTCTACAACCGTACGCGAACGAGTAATTGCAGCGCGCGAATTACAAACCGAGCGTTTTGGTCGACCAGATAAAACCAATAAAGAAATGACGAACTTGGATTTAAAAACTTTTTGTCCATTAGATGATTCTGGTTGGGAAATAATCCGCTCGGCTTCGGAACGACTTCAACTTTCCGCCCGCGCCTGTCACCGCATTATCAAAGTCGCACGCACAATCGCCGACTTAGCCAAAAGTGAAAAGATAAAAATTGAACATTTGGCCGAAGCAATTCAATATCGTTTTAATGAAAACTAAAAAAACACCACGACCTAAGTCGCGGTGTTTTGAAATTTTTAGATTTACTTCTTAGCAACTGCTTTTGTGACATAATAGATCTCCACCTCTACTCGCTTCACACCAAAGGCATTAACCTCGGCACGAGGAGCGTCCATCCAAATATCCATACGGCCGTAGCCATAACGAGCATTCATACGATCATCCACAGTGAAGATTTTATCACCATACAATGATGGAATCTTAATCTTCGTACCCATTGGCAAGAAGTTGGCCGCAATCATACCATCATATACATGCTTTCCTGAAGCAGCAATGAACGGGTCATCATCACACTGGTCAACAGTGGAAGAATAGGCAGTAATAACCGCCTGAACCTTCTTATCTGGCATTACCACCTCAGTTTTAGGGTAAAACATGCGGTTCGCCATGGTAGAAGAAAGGGTGTGTTCGCGGTTTTTTTGGCTAAACACAGGGATTTCTAGGCTGTTTTTAGCTGAAACAACAGCCGGACTGAAAGCATTCCACAAGAAAACGCTTAACAGAGCCAAATCCACCACTACTTCCAAGGCCTTTTCGATTGTTTTTCGCTTAAATAAGCTCATATTTTAGAAATTTAAAAGGTACTTTATAGGGTACCTCGCATTTCATAACACCGAAGTATACCAGAAAAAGGCAAATTTGTCAATATCCCCCAGGTGAGCTATAATTAGTAGATAAAACTCTGAACTTTTACTGTTTTTTCTTATGCCAATTCCACAACTCACTCGTCGAGCTCGCACCTATGGCGAAATTGACCCCGAGACACCCCGCCAACGCCGACCAAAATTCAAAAAGGTGTGGTTGAAAAGAATCCTGTTAGCCGGAGCAACCTGTGTCGCCCTTGGTGTTATTTTCGTCACCATTTTAGTGGCCTGGGCCAGTCGTGATCTGCCTGATCCAAATAATCTCTCTAGCCGTCAAACTTCACAAAGCACCAAAATCTACGACCGCACCGGCGAACACCTACTTTACGAGATTTACCAAAATCAAAAACGCACTGATGTCGAACTCAACCAGATGTCTCCTTGGCTCCCTAAAGCCACTATTGCCGTGGAAGACAAGAATTTTTATGAACACAATGGCGTTCGTTTAATTAGTATTATCCGTGCTGGAGTAAATAATTTACTCGGCCGTAAAGCTGGTTCTGGTGGCGCCTCGACCATCACTCAACAATTTATTAAAAACTCTATCGTCGGCAACGAGCGCTCAATATTTAGAAAAATAAAGGAGGCAATTTTGGCGCTGCGTTTGGAAACAAAATACACTAAGGATGAGATATTAAAAATGTATTTGAATGATGCGCCGTATGGTTCTACTAATTATGGCGTTGAATCCGCCAGCCAAAGTTACTTTCATAAAAAAGCCGCTGACTTAGACTTGGCTGAATCTGCCACACTCGCCGCTATCATCCAAGCACCAACCCGCTATTTAAACAACCCTGACTCACTGCGTAATCGGCGTGATTTAGTTTTACGCCTAATGTTCGATCAAGGAAAAATTACCGAAGAGGAAAAAAACACTGCTCAAGGCGTTGCTCTGCGCATCTATCGTGGTGGTGGGATTATGGACGCACCTCACTTTGTCTTACACGTTAAACAACTATTGGCCGATCAAATGGGTGAAAAAGAATTAGATATGGGTGGTTTAAGAGTAATCACCACTTTGGATTATGAAAAACAAAAAGCGGCAGAGAAAATTATCAAAGAACAGGGCGACAAGTTTGCTAAAGATTCTAATGCAAACAACGCCTCGCTTGTAACCATCGACCCAAAGACCGGACAAATCCTGGCCATGGTTGGTTCACGTGATTTTGAAAACGACGAAATTGATGGACAGTTTAATGTGGCCACTTTAGGGCGCCGTCAACCCGGCTCATCATTCAAACCTTTTGTCTATGCTGCCGCTTGGGAAAAAGGCTACACCCCGGAAACAGTTTTGTATGATGTTGATACTAATTTTGACCAACGCACTGGTGGTAGTTATGCACCGAAGAACTATGACGGTAAAGAGTATGGACTCATCACTATGCGTAAGGCTCTACAAGGCTCCTTAAACGTCCCTGCAGTGAAAACACTTTACCTCGTAGGCCAAGAACCAATCATCGACCTAGCCGCGCGCTTTGGTTACACCACTCTTGGTAAAGAAGTTGTTGAACGCACCAGTTTAAGTTTGGTGTTGGGTGGTGCCGAAGTAAACTTGCTGGAACACACTTCCGCCTATGCCACCCTCGCCAACAATGGCGAGCGTTTTCCAACGGAAAGTATTTTAGAAATTAAAAACAGTCAGGGTGAAAAACTTTGGGAATGGAAAAAACCGGAAAGTACTGAGGCAATGAAACCAGAGATTGTGGCTTTACTCGACAACGTTTTGTCCGATGATAAGGCCCGTTCATATATCTTTGGCACTGGTGGGAATCTCACATTGCCTGGCAGACCAGTAGCGGCCAAGACTGGTACCACCAACGACAACAAGGACGCTTGGACAATGGGCTACACCCCTTCCGTTGCGGTAGGTGTTTGGGTAGGTAATACCAAGAACACACCAATGAAGGCTGGTGGTAATGCTTTGGCGGGAAAAATCTGGAATTTGTACATGCGCGAGATTACCAAAGATACTCCAGTAGAACAGTTCCTTACCCCACCAGCAAACGATGCGACTAAACCAGTGTTACGTGGTGGCGATGGTGGTATAAAAGTTCTGGTGAATCGTTTGAATGGAAAAATCGCTGCTTCAACTACGCCCACTAGTTTGATAACGGAAAAAACATTTTTACCACCACACGATATTTTACATTATGTAAACAAAGACGATCCGCGTGGACCGGCGTTAGAAAATCCAGCTGACGATCCACAATATGAAAATTGGGAAAAGGCTTTAAATGATTGGGTAGATCGTTTACGAACATCTGGTAAAGATATTTCGCTGGAAGAACCACCAACCGAAGTTGACAACCCCATCGCCAATGAGTTGGCACCACAAATTGATTTTGTCTCACCTACTGCCGGACAAACAATCACTAACCGACAAATGACGCTTGAGGTGCGCGCCACTTCCCCGCGTGGGGTAACACGAGTAACTTTTCAAGTTGATGGCTTAACGGTTGGAACAGTAAACAGCTTTCCGTTTAAGATTGACTACTTGGCAAAAATATTAAGCAACGGCAATCACACTCTTAATGTTACCGCCGAAGACGACCAGGGAAATTTTGGTGAAAAAGCAATTGAGTTTAATCTAAATGCAGAAATGGGTCCACCCGATTTTGACTGGGGCGAACAAAATCCGCTCGCTTTGAACAAAGATGATTTCCCCCGTTCGATTTCGATCTTGCCTTTCCGTTGGACAGATACTAAAGATTTGAAAATATATTTAACAACCGGCGGAAGTAAAAAATTAATTTACACCTTTACTTCAAAGGACGACAAACCAACAACCGGCCGACTAATGTTTACTTGGAAGAATTTTCCCGGTGCTGGAGAACATATGTTGACTGGTGAGATGACAGATAACAGTGAAAATATTAAGACACACGAGTTAACAATACAAGCACAGTAAAAAGAAAAACACCTACACAGAAATGTGTAGGTGTTTTTAAATAAACTGCTTTTATCGCACTCCTTAAACCATTTGAGAAAAATATTTACACCCAATTAAAATGTTTGGTGATGAAACATTGTTGTTTTTTTCTAATTCTTCCACCTCATCTAACGTAAACCAAGCACACTTAGACAAGTCTGGCTCAAAACCATCTTTTAGTTTTGCTAGGTAGTGAATTAAAATTATTTTTTCTTTTTCTCCATTTCTTTCAATTTCATCTGTGATAATCAACGGATCTATACTTTCTACCAACTCTACCTCCAAACCAACATCTTCCTTTGGTCTAAATATCGCATTTTCTTTTGGAGACTTACCATCATCAAGCCGACCGCCTGTAAATTGATATTTTCCTGTACTACTAGAGATGTGCAGCAAGAACTTTCCCTCTTCACTAATGATAACAGGACCAGTGCTAATACCAATTTTTATGTCCTGGTTTTTAAAGTTTTTTGCTGGGTAGTTAAATATGTTTGTCATATTACAAATTGAGTAAAAATTTTCATGAGTTTTTTATTAAGTTACTAGCAACATAATAACAATGGCAAAAATAAAAATAAAGGCAAGGCCAAAAGCTAATATTTTAAACATAAACTTGCTTTCTTTGTCGCTATTTTGCTTGTCTTTTAAAATTTTCTCAATATTTTGAATTTTTGGATAATTCATGGAGTTCAAAAGCAAAAGAACATTTTTTATGCTTTTAATTTTTGAGCTTAAAAAGGCGTTATTTTCTCCATTAGAACTGCCAAAGGTTAATTTTACCAACTCCCTCTGTTTTCTTTTATAAATTATTTCAGCAGTAATTGTTGTTACATCTGTTTTTTTTATTTCTTTAAATATTTGTTTATTTTTTAAAAATTTTATACCATCTGAATCAATTTGGATTTCAAATCCGTATTTTTTAGCTAGATAGAAGATGCTAAAAAGGATATTTAAAATATTGAACAGCCAACCAATAACTAACCACCAGTCTTTTTTATAATAGTAGGCATGGTAAAAATAATCAATCGGGAGAAAAGATAATAGACCTACTCCGATAATGTATATAAGGATTTTTTCTAAAACATCTTTTTTATCTTCAAAAATTTGTTTATTTTCAATCATAAAAAAATTAAATATACTTGTTTTGTTGTGTCTGCGACCGCAGGCATGTGGGAATGTTTGTGTTTTTTCGCCGAATGGGTCGCGGTTATCAAACGTTTCGTCCAGACAAAACAAAGTTTTGGTTGGGCGAAATGTAGCGAAGCGCTTGATAACCGCTGTTCGGCGATGTCGCGTAGCGACTCGACGAGCAGCGGAGCCCGCGACCCATTCGGCAAAAGAGCGAAGCGATTTTGCCGAACTACCTATATACCAACCTGTGAAAAAATTGGCTAAGATAAAATAAATTTTCTAGCTAGCCTTTCTTTCACCCCTTTATCACCCTTTCTCTTTACTGCCTGATCGGCATCACAATATACAAAAAACTCTCGTCCCCTTGTGGCGCAAACAAGCACGGACTGTCGGCATTGACCATTTTGAATGTTGTGTTTGGTGTTTTGATGTTGCCTAGTCCGTCCTGTAAATAACGGTGGTTTAAAAGTATATTATTACTCTCCCCTAAAATCTCTGCCTCCAACTGTGATTTGTATTCACCAGTTT
>CAZHYJ010000007.1:0-16948 GCA_964536725.1 uncultured Gammaproteobacteria bacterium
CACCGCGGCTCACGCCTACGGCTTCAGTGCGTTGGGAACGTTCCTCTACCACTGTCACTGAATAAATTCAATGACAATCCGCAGCTTCGGTATCATGTTTTAGCCCCGGTACATTTTCGGCGCGAAGACTCTTGACCAGTGAGCTGTTACGCTTTCTTTAAAGGATGGCTGCTTCTAAGCCAACCTCCTGGTTGTATAAGAATCTTTACCACCTTTTACACTTAACATGAATTTAGGGACCTTAGCTTGCGATCTGGGCTGTTCCCCTTTTGACAATGGCGCTTAGCCGTCACTGTCTGACTCCTGTGTTATAGTCTCTGATATTCGGAGTTTGATTGAAACCGGTATCCCGAAGGACCCAAGTCTCATCCAGTGCTCTACCATCAGAGGGATCACACAAGGCTAGCCCTAAAGCTATTTCGAGGAAAACCAGCTATTACCGAGTTCGATTAGAATTTCTCTCCCATCCACAGCTCATCTCCGTGTGTTGCACGGCACGTGAGTTCGGACCTCTTCTTTCCTTTCGGAAAGATTCATCCTGGCCATGGATAGCTCACCCGGTTTCGGGTTATGTGCATGCCACGAGCGCCCTTTCAGACTCGCTTTCGCTACGCCTCCGGACCGTAGGTCCTTAAGCAGGCGACATACATATACTCGCAGGCTCATTCTTCAATAGGAATACCGTCACCCTTGCGGGCTCCGGCTCTTTGTAAGTACGCGGTTTCAGATACTATTTCATTGCCCTCTCCGGGCTGCTTTTCACCTTTCCCTCGTGGTACTAGTCCACTATCGATCACCAAAAGTGTTTAGTCTTAGACCATAGTCGGCCCAAATTCAGACGGAATTTCACGAGTTCCGCCCTACTCAAGTATATAAATTATGACTGGTTAACTCCTTTTAAATACGGGGCTATCACCCTCTTTGGCCACTCGTTCCAGAGTGTTCTTCTAGGAAAGAAAACTTCCTCACCCAACTCAACAGAAAGTCGGCATCTATAACTTATTACCCCATATAAACAACGGTCTGCCCTTTAAACTGCAGTTCAAGGTTAATCCGAAGAACAACAAATCACTACAATAACATTTATATGGTTTAGACTCTTCCCTGTTCGCTCGCCACTACTAAGGGAATCTCTTCGATTTCTTTTCCTCTAGCTACTGAGATGTTTCACTTCGCTAGGTTTCCTTTGTAAGCCTATTTATTTAGCTGACAATACACTGATAAATCAGTGTGGATTTCTCCATTCGGACATCCCCGGATCAAAGATTGCTTGGTATCTCCCCGAGGCTTATCGCACCCTGCTACGTCCTTCGTCGGCTTTTGGTGTCAAGGCATCCACCACGTACTCTTATAAAATTGCATACAACGAAAGCACTAAAACGTGCTTTGCGTTGGTTTTCTCTACCCTGTTCTCATAGTTCCTACTTAAGGGAACTATTTAACTTGTTTATAAATTGTCAACGTGCGGTCGTAATCATTCCGCACACCTTGCTCTGTAATTTTTGTCACAGGGGAAAATGTGTAAAATGATTTTTTGAATTTTGGTTAAAAAAAGAACCGCCATCAAGCGGTCCTTTAAACAGATAAATCTGGTTTAAACCACTTGGATATTTTGAGTAAGATTGTAGGATCTGAACTTCATTTTTGATGTTAGATTCTTTAACCCGTCAAGCGGGATTTTCTCACCCAGAGGTCCAAGTGTACGTATCGTTCCAAAGTAGTGGACATGGTCTCGAATAAATCGAGATTATTAACGCATTGGAGATTATAACAGAACACCTATTGCCCGTCAAGGGGATAACTGTGGATAAGTTGAGGATAAATAACTTTTGTTTTTTGGCTTAATTATGAGCTTTTTCCAATATCACCAAACAATGCCCGCCTTTGTCCCTTGTTGCTACCACTAATGGGTGTCTTTTAAGTGCTGCAAAGATTGTTTTTTCTAACATGCCCGTTCCACCACCATAAATTATCGCTACGACACTTTCGCCTGACTTAATTTGCTGACAAAAAAATCGATCTAAAACAATTTCAACCTGATGTAATTCGGTTGGTGGATGCAAATCTAAACTGGGCAAATCACCGCGCAGTTCCGCACCAAAAAATTTCATTTCTAAATCTTTGTCAGTTATTTTTTTCATGCTGTTGGTGGATTATCAAAAGTAATGAGCGGGTTGTGATCATTAATTACATCCATCGGCATTCCCAGCTCCTTCAAATACACCTTGTCGATTGCACCAAAAATTGCTTCCGAATAATCAAAGCCCAGTAATTCAGAAACCTCTTTTACAATCTCCTCATTCTCTCCTTCAATTTCAACAATTGGCTTCAATCCTGGCCAGGTATCTAAAGTAATGTCGACGCCACTTATTTTCCACAACTCTCTTTTTGTTTCTTGATACGATTTTTGTTCCAAACCAATGCCGATCAAGAAATCAATACCTTTTTTGTAGTCGTCAATTATTAATTCGATTTCTTTTTGATCAGTAATTCCCGCACCAGTAATTTCTTTCAAACTCATCGTCGCCTTATCGGCTTCTTGGCGCACCCGCAACCATTGTTGACCGTTGCCATGTGGTGGTACGAATACCACTCTCTTCATTAGAAACTCTGGATAGGCCATAACCGCACCGACTTCTTTAAGTTTGACACGCATAATATCTTTATCGATCCCAGAAAATGTTGCTTCGAATTCGGTTTGCATAAAATTAAAAAATATTTTGCGGATCTTTTTTCAATGATCCCCAAAGTAAATTAAAAGTTATTTTCATTAAATCTGCCATTTCTTTTGATGTTATTATTATCGCCATCTTTTCTTTCCATGACGCAATCAATACTTTGTTGTTGTATATAATCACCTCTGGGGAATAAGTCAAACTTTTATCGCCCAACACAATCGACTCGCGCATCTCTTCTTTGTTGTTTTTTAATTGTTCTAAAGTTGTTTTGTTGTTGGGAAAAATTCCTTTGCCTAAAATTTTTGCTTTCACTCTTCGTTTATAATAATCAGGAAAAAAATTTGGCAGTCCTTCGTGCATGGTCTCAAAATTCGCGTAAGCATAATATATTCCATCGGCTGTCAGCGTGTCTTCGTAGGCCTCTCTCATTCCTTTTTCACCTTCATATAATTCCACTTTCGGTTTAGTGGCTCTGGGTTTAAAAAGGGATGACAGTTCTGGCAAGACTTCTTTGATTAGATTCTTTTGCTTTTCAATCTTGTTGTACTCCTGTTCTTTTTCGCGATCCAAATAATTAATTAATTTCTTGGGGTCGTCAGCATTAAAATATATCTTTTTCTTTTTGACAATTTTACTAACCAAACCTCTTTTTAATAAGGAAGTAAGGATATCATAACAGCTAGTTCTGTTTATACCGGCCTTTTCGGCGATGTCGGTTACCAAAGCCGAGTCCAATTCTAACAGGACAGTATAAACAGATATTTCTTTCTTAGAAAGCCCTAATTGTTCCAATACCTGTTGATATTTCATATTGTTGTGGAAATTATGTCGACAGTAATATTGTATAACATTAGCCAAGATTTGTCAATGTTTTAATACTTTGTCGATACTACCGTTGACGATATCGTCGAAACATAGTACAATTCAACATTTCATGCTGGGTGGCATGGAATATGCACTTTGAAAACAAACTCGGAGGTAAACCGTGTTCGGTAAGGAATTGAAAAAACGGCGAAGGGCGGTGCGAATGACTCAAATTGAACTTGGGAGAAAACTCGATTGCGGAGGAGGAAACTCGAGGATCTCCCTGATGGAGTCGGGACAGAAAGTGCCGACCGAAGAAGAAATGGACGTTCTGCGCCAACTCTTCCCCGGTATCTCAGAGCCCGCGGCCACGAACAAGGAGAATACGGCGAGCACTCAAATGGAGCCCGACCTCGATGAGTTGTTGGGTCAACTCTACATCACGGTCGTGGACCTTATGAAAAACCGAGCCCGCCGACTCCTCAAGTTCGTCCTCGCTCGGCTGTCCACTAGGTCGTAGTTCGTTCTTTCCGCAACCCAGGAGGTACATGATGGTCAAAGAACCAAACGATTTTATGTGTTCATCACCAATGTGAAGTTGGGGGAAACACTCTTCGTGCCCAAAAGCTCATGCCTCAGCATGGGCAGGAGTCTGACGCGGAACATCTACAGAATCCTTACTGTACAGGACGAAGACCCAAAAAATTATTTCGTTTCTTTTGTCGAGATCCAAGAAGAGGCGCCGTGGTGGTTCGAAGAATTCACTCTGATCGCGGAAGAAATGATCACTGGTGCTCTGATGATGCGCGGACTCTGTCTCTCGGAGCCCAGGTTCTACAGCAAAAACAACCGTGAACTCAAGATCGACATGGAGCGCTGGTGCGACGACGACTACAAGAAGCATCAGCTCATCTCGTACATCAAGTTCACTGTCTTGAAATGGGAGGCACCCACCCCCGAATAGTCCACCCATCGCTCTTTCACGCGCTCTTGCCCGCATCATAGGCAAGAATCTATCTTTGGTAGCTACAAAAGAGTACACAAGAATCCGCATCAAGCGGATTTTTGTTTTGCGTTTTTCCAAATATTATTTAGTCAATGACTTCTTCGTTTTTTCCTTTGGCAAAAAATTTTCTCTAGAAACCACTGACCGACCCAATTCTTTTTCCAACGCCTTTCTGGCATTACCAGCAATCTTTCCACCACGACCGGCGTCGTGTTTTAATTTTGGCACACCACTAGAATTTTCTTGTCGGTGAATTTCTGTGGTAGACCTCTCGCCTAACATAGAAAAGATCAGCTCAAAATCGTCCATATGATCACGTAGATTTTCCCGTTTTAAACCTTTATATTTTTTGTGCTGACTAGGCGTCAGACCAAAGGTGGCCTTAGCAATTTCCGCTGTTAAAATTTCATAATTATGATCAGTCTCTGCACCACGCTTTTTCCACTCTTCAGTTAATTCTTCGCGAATTACAATTCCACGCATTCTTTTTTCAATCCAATCTTCGGGATAACCTTTTAATTTGTATAGCATCCTTGTTCGCTTGGTCGCCAATTCCGGATTTTCAATTTCTTGCACGCGTTCATAACCAACCTTCGCTAACCAACGTTTAAAGGGTTCGGCCTTGGGCGATGGGATGGATTGGATGATGCGGAAAATACCTTCGGTTGTGGCACAGTTTATCATTTGCGCACCACCGAGTGTCTTGATAGAAAGGGGGGTGGCAATTTGCCCCCACCCTTTGTTTAATTCTTCATCACGACGACGCATATCCTTAATATAGCCATCTGGCTGAACCGAATCTGTTAGCGCTTCAATTACATCCACAATCACAAACCACCATTCTTTGTTGAAAAAAGTTTTCCGAATTTTTTTGCTTTTAAACAAGACTATTTTTGTACCCTCCATATGTTTGTATGTTAAGTTGATATATATTATTTTATCAAACTTAGTTGAAGTTAACAATGTACACCTTGCATGTTTGGCCTACACAAAAATCCGCTTGAAGCGGATTTTTGTTTTATGTGCCGACGAAGAGACTCGAACTCTTAATCCTTTTGGGAATATGCTTCTAAGGCATACGTGTATACCAATTCCACCACGTCGGCAAAAACAAACCACATTTTACCATAATATACAAAAAAATCAAGGTCAAAAAAATCCCGAGCAAACTCAGGATTTTATTTAAATATTTCTTTAAGCCCGTTCGCAATACAACCCCGTCTCTGTATTCACTAAAATCTCTTCGCCTTCTTTAATAAATATCGGTGCCTGCACGGTCAAACCATTATCCAAAACAATTTCTTTAGTCACATTTCCCCCCGCACTATCACCCCGCACTGCTGGTGGAGCTTCCACTACGGTGTATTTAATTTTCTTTGGCAAAAGAATACTTACGGGATTATCCTGATACATCCCTACCACACATTCTACACCCTCTTTTAAGTATTTTGCTTCGCTACCGATCAAATCAGCGTCCATTTCAACCTGTTCGAAACTCTTGTTGTCCATGAAGGCATAGCGACCCTCAGTCTTATAAAGATACTGCATATTCTGAAACTGTACCTGTACCACATCCACGGTTTCACTGGTCTTGTAAGTAGTTTCAATGACTTTGCCGGTGCCCAAACTCTTCATGCGGGTACGCACAAAAGCCGCGCCTTTGCCCGGATTAATATGTTGAAAATCAACCACCACGAATAAATCGTTTTGGTTTTTAATTACAACACCTTTTCTGATTTCAGAAGTAGAAGCCATAAAAACTTAACTTAAAACGGAAATTAACGAGCAGTAAAAGCCATGAGTGAGGCTTGGCGAGCGCGCTTGATGGCATTAGCCACCTGACGTTGGTGATGAGCGCATAAACCACTGCGGCGACGAGGAGCGATCTTCATATATGAAGACACAAAACGACGCAAACTTCCGGCATCTTTGTAGTCTACTACCAATCGAGGATTGGTGCAGTAAAAACATTTTTTCTCGCGAGTATCTTTATTAGCAAACGGCATAATTTAACTTTAAATATTTTTTAAAAAGGAATATCTTCAACTTTGATCTCTTCTTCTGCCACTTCTGGAACTGGTTCGCTAGCAGAAAAACTTTGGTTGGCTGGAGCAGAATCACGCATTGTCGCCCCGGCTTCGCCAGATTTTGGTCCATCCAACATTATCATATTCTCACCGACAATCTCGGTGCGATAACGCTTAATACCATCTTGACCAGTCCATTCACGAGTTCGGAGGCGTCCTTCCATATATACGCGCGCACCTTTACGCATATACTGACCGGCAATTTCCGCTAATTTACCCCACAAAACCACATTGTGGAACTCTGATTCTTTTTGTTTCTGACCAGCAGCATCGGTCCAAACACGACCAGTCGCAACTGCAACAGTACAAACTGACTTGCCACTAGGAATACTTTTTACTTCTGGGTCACGAGTCAAACGACCAATGATCGTACAGCGATTTAAATCCATATGATTGAAGTTAATTAATCAATTAACCTGTATTATACACCCGGAATCACATCGCCGGCTAATATCTCATCCAATTTCTTGTCAATGTCCTGCATGGAAACTTTTTCCTCTGCTTTTTTGATGACTACTGGCTCGTGAACTTTTTCTTCTTTCTCTTCTACAACATCATCAGGGGATGTTGCCATTGTTACGCCGGCTTCATTGGTAACATATGATAATTTCTGACTAGCAGAGAATTTTTCATTGTACTCGGTAATCATGGCGCGTAACAAATTTGCAGTTAGGCGTAATTTATCTTGCAACACTTTAAGATTGTCGGTCTCAGCACTAAACACGATGGTATAAAAATACCCATAGCGAATCTGCTTGATTGGGTAGGCCAAACGAGTCTTGCCTAAATTAACCAACTCAGCGGCTTCATCTTTTTCTTTAACAATAGCCAACACTTCGCTGGATTTAACTTCCGCTTCTTTCTCGTCCAAAGTACCTGGTAAAACTAATAATAATTCGTATTTTTTCATAAAAATTTTGTTTCCATTTTTTAAGTTAAAAAAAGATACCAACTTAAGGCAGACATATAATAACAATAAAGCTAAAAAAAGTCAATATCTGCCGCTATTACCGTCCCAACCCCATCCCAAACTAGCCATTCTCAAAAATTACCCACAAAACAATAGGCAAAAAAACCAAAATATGCTAAAATACATTTAGGTAAAATTTAAATTACTCCAACTAAGCTTGCGCTCAATATTTATGTTATCTGAAAAAACCTTAAAGAAGGTAATAAAAAAACTAAAAGACAAGATCGCGGCCAAAGATGTGCGCGCTGCACAATTAAAGGCGGGAAAAACAAACAAGCAATTGGAAGAAGTTTTAATCTCTGAAAATTTGTTGGACGAAAATGAAATTTATGAAACGGCTGGAAAGATTCTTGGCTTTCCTTTGGTTGGTCTAAAGGGACGCGAGGTTAAAAAAGAGGTGCTAAACCTAATTCCCGCACCAGTGGCCGGCACTCATCAAGTGGTTGCCTTTGAAAAAGATAAGGACACGGTAAAATTGGCGATGGTTGACCCGACCGATATCCAGACAATCGAGTTTTTACGCCGTAAAACCGGCCTCGAACCCAAGGTTTACATTACTACTCCAGGCGACTTACGTGAAATTTTACGCGGCTATCATGCTGAATTAGAGGAAGATTTGCGTGTCGTTCAAGACGCTTCTGGTGTTGAAGCTGGCGCCGGTGATCTAAAAAAAGCAGCCGAAGAATTGCCGGTTATTAATATTATCAACAGCGTTCTCGAACATGCAGTCTACGAAGGCGCATCCGATATCCACATCGAACCAGGAGAAAAGGAAGTGGTGATCCGTTACCGCATTGACGGCATCTTGAAACCAATCATGACGCTACCAAAATTAATTCAAAATGGTCTCATCGCCAGAATTAAAATTTTGTCGAACCTAAAACTCGATGAACACATGATTCCGCAAGATGGCCGCTTCAAGATTCAAGTACAGGACGAAAAACTCGCTTTCCGTGTTTCCATTTTACCAGTATATGATGGTGAAAAGATTGTTATGCGTCTTTTGCACGAGGGAGTTAAGGCGCTTACATTGGACCAACTCGGCTTTTTGGACAAAACCAAAGAAAAAATCGAACGTGCCATCAAAAAACCACACGGCATGATCCTAGTTACCGGTCCAACTGGCTCAGGTAAAACCACCACCCTCTATTCTATCCTTGGTATATTAAACCAACCGGGCGTAAATATCTCTACTGTTGAGGATCCAATCGAGTATCGTATGCCAGGTGTTAATCAAAGCCAAACCAACGCCAAAGTCGGTTTTACCTTTGCCTCCGGTTTACGCTCCCTACTCCGCCAGGACCCCAATATCATCATGGTCGGAGAAATCCGCGACCAAGAAACCGCCGAAATTGCTATCAATGCCGCTATGACTGGCCATTTGGTGCTATCCACCCTCCATACCAACGACGCCCCTACCACTCTTCCCCGTTTGATTGATATGGGCGTACCACCATTTTTGGTTGCCTATACCGCCAACATTATCGTCGCCCAACGTTTGGTCCGAAAAATTTGCACTTTCTGTAAGAAAGAATACAAACTAGACAAGGCCGCAGAGAGCGAGCTGGCCAAGGCGTTTGATATTAAAAAATTAGATAAATTATACAAAGAAAATCTTCCCAAAGAGAAAAAAGGCGACATCTTAACTTTTTATCGCGGTGAAGGTTGCCGCCGTTGCGGACAAACTGGTTACAAAGGACGTCAGGGTATTTATGAAGTTTTAGAAATTGACGAAGAATTGACTAAAAAAATTAATGAACGCGCAACTGCCAATGACATCAAAGAATACGCCCGCGACAAGGGAATGTCCACGATGTTAGAAGACGGCTTAGTTAAAGCAAAAATGGGCATAACTAGCATCAGCGAAGTTCTACGTGTTACCAAAGAATAATATGGCACCAAAGGAGAAAAAACTATCATCATTTGAGGTAAAAATGAACCTCTTTATCGAAACTCACCTGAGCCGCATATCTTTTGTTGAAAAGATGCTATTTGTTTATCATTTAAAAACAATGGTAAAAGCCGGGCTTTCAATTGTTAATGCTTTGAAAGTGTTGAGCGAAGAAACAGAAAACAAAAAACTGCGTAAAATTATTGGTGAAATAAAAAACGAGGTTGAGACAGGCAAACAACTGAGCGAAGCGCTATCAAATTTCCCCAAAGTTTTCCCGCCAATTTATGTTAGTATGATCGCATCTGGTGAAACGGCTGGTAAACTTGAAGATGCTTTGTCCCAGGTAAGCAATCAAATGAAAAAAAGCCACGAACTAACCGCGACAATCCGCGGTGCCATGATCTATCCAGCAGTTGTTTTTACTGCTATGTTGGGCATCGCTCTAGAAATGGTCGTCTTTGTTTTGCCAAAAATTATGGTAATGTTCAAAGACTTCGACGCTCAACTACCACTTGCAACTCGCGTTCTAGTTGCAACAGTTGATTTTTTCCAAAACTATGGCCTAGCTACTTTGATAGTTTTAATTATTTTGGTAATAACTACATTGTGGTTGTTGCGCAAACCGGCAATTAAAAAAAGAGTACATAAATTTAATTTACACTTGCCAATATTCGGTGGAATAATAAAAAAAATTAATTTAGCACGTTTTACCCTGACCCTATCGTCGCTACTTGAAAGTACTATTCCAATTATCGAGGCAGTGCGAATAACTTCCAGTGTAATGAGTAACGTAACCTACCGCGATAATCTTTTGATTGTTGCTGAGGCACTTAAAAAAGGAGAAAATCTTTCAGCAGTTTTGAGACGCTACCCGTTAACATTTCCACCTATGGTAGATGAAATGATTATGGTCGGCGAACAATCTGGACAGGTAGAAAAAATGTTAAGCGAATTAGCCGAATATTATACTGGCGAAGTCGACGCGACAATGAAAAATTTTTCCACCATCATCGAACCTGTAGTAATTGTTGTTTTGGGTTTAATGGTGGCGGGCATCGCCGTTGCTGTAGTTATGCCAATGTATAGTTTGGCACAAAATTTCTAATATGTTTTTGCGCAATCCTTTCGCCGGAGCATTCGGCTTAGATATCGGCGATTTATCAATAAAACTCGTCAAATTAAAAAGACATCACCTACCCAGGCAGGCGGCCAGTTATATTATCGAAGAAATGCGCACAATTGGTTTGCCGCCGGGATATATTGTTGATGGTGAAATCCAACAACCAGAGATGGTGCGCAAAAAAATTCTCCAACTTCTTGGTAAAGATGGAGGGAAGTTCAAGCCGATTAAAACACCTTGGGTGATAGCCGATCTGCCAGAACCACAAACATTTTTAAAAACTATTACCGTTGAGACCGGGCCAGAAGAACTAAACGAAGAGGATATTATCTACCAAGCACGCAAACATTTACCTTTTGATCTAAACGAAGCTTATCTTGATTGGCAAATTACCAATGCTGGAACAGCCGAAAAAAATAGTAAAATAATTATCGGCGCAACATCCAAGATAGTGGCTGATTCTTATACTTATCTTTTAGAAAGTGCGGATTTACAACCAATCGCTTTAGAAATCGAAGCAGCTTCAATAGCCCGCGCTTTGGTGACTGCAGAAAAAGATTACACCAATGAGGCCCGTGCAATTTTGGATTTGGGGGCAACACGCTCCAGTTTGATTATTTACGACCACAACACTATTCAATTCAGCACAAACATCAATTTCTCTGGCGAGATCGCCACAACTGCAATAATGCAAGCACTGAAGATCGATTACGCTGTTGCTGAAAAGATGAAGATTGAAAATGGTTTGACCTATTTTAAAGAAAAACCTGGATATTTAAAAACTATTACAAAATTAACAGATAAGTTGATTGACGAAATTAAGGCTGCTGTTGTTTTTTATCAAGAGCACTTTCCTGAACCCAGCCCAATAACTCATATCACCATGACCGGAGGTGTTGCCAACCTAAAAAATCTAGGCGAAACAGTCTCGCGTAAATTAAAAATTTCTGCCGGCCCAGGTAATACTTGGAAAAATTTAAGATTAAAAGAAGTTAATAATAATTTAAAAGATGCAGGCATGACTTACTCTTCTGCTGTCGGCTTAGCACTGCGTGCTGCTCAAAAACCTTGGTAATATGCTTTTAAATACCACAATTAATCTACTATCCAAAGAAAAACGCGGGCGACTTGATCACCTAACAAAATTTATTTTTGTCCGTGATATTTTAGAAATCATTCTTTTGGTCTACACGATTTTGGCAATTACCTTACTTTGGAGTTGGTTGGTTTTGCAAGAAAATTTTAACAGCCTAGCCGAAAGTTCTGTTTTGGTTAATCGCGAATACTCAAAATACAACCAGGAGATAAAACAAGTAAATGGAGAAATCAGAAATTTCAATCAAGTGGCCAAATATTATACCCCACTTTCTCCTAAACTAGCTGAAATAATCGAAGCATTGCCAAAAGATATTAAAATTGGTTCGTTTGAAATAGATCGCGCTTTAAATAAAATGACTCTTTCTGGAACAGCCCTAACGCGCGACGCTCTATTAAACTACCAAAAAATATTAAAACAAATTACCTGGTTAGAGAACATTGAGACACCCACCTCGCAGTTGTTCCAAAAAGAGAATATCAATTTTGAAGTAAAGGCAAAAATAAATGGTTTTCCAAGTTTGTCCCCAACAGAAAAAACAAGAAGTACGAATCAAAGTGAGGAATAAAATATATGCGTCTTAATATCGAAAAACAAACAACTGTTACCGTCGGCATCTTTGCTGGAATAATTCTTTTGATTGTACTTGGAGTAATTATTCCCACCGCCCGATATATCACGCGCCTAAACAACGAAACTACCGATCTAAAGGATTATTTAGAGAGAAAATACGAAAACACCACTCATCTACGCTCCTCAATAAAACAAATTGAAGAGATTAAACAAGTTGTCAATGAGTATCCACAATATTTCTTTAAACATGGCGATGAATTATCTCTAATCACCGCTTTAGAAAATATTGCAACCAAAAATAAGGTTGCCCAAAAAATTGAAAACTCCAACTTAGATCAAAAAGCTACAGACCTAGTAAGAGTCTCTCTTTCTGTGAACGGACGGTATGAAAACACTCTCAAATATTTATCTGATCTAGAAAAATTGAATTACTTTATTAATGTAGAGAAACTTCAACTAACCAGCGCCGGGCTTAAACCCGGAGAAAATGCCAGCTCGACACCAACCAATCTTTATCTAGGTTTTAGCTTATATGTTAATCAGTAAAAATTCGGGCACCATCCAAATATTTAGCAAACCAGGAAAATATAATCGCTGGCGTATTATTAGTATTTTAATTGTTGGAATAATGATCGGCAGCGCATTTTATACCACTAATTTCATCTACAAGAACATCTATACCACCCTAGCTAATGCTAACACTATTATCGTGCTGTCCTCTAGCTTGGTGGTTGACGCCGTTGATATAAAAAACTATAATTTGGCAGAAGCAAAGAAAAAGGAGAAGGCCACGGTGTTTGCCTGGCCAAAGGACTTACGCGTTATCTTTAATTATGAAAACACCTCTAGTTCAACAAGTTCTACAACCCGCTAAGCACTGGTTTATCTTAGGCAGAGAAAAAGAGCTATCCGCGGCAGAAATAGTCGCGGTTTTACATATCAAACCAGAAGAATTTAGTGTTGCAAAAAATGAACCACTATTTTTTTGTGTTCCACCGATTAAAACAGATGGTGCCAAACTAATCAAAAGACTGGGCGGAACAATCAAAATTGCCATAGAGATCAAAACCGAACTTACCCGCCCGGAACTTATCAAAACTATCCAAGACACTTTAAGAAGTAAAACTGGCAAAATTATCTTCGGTTTGAGTGCTTATGGAAATGTCGATACGACTGAGTTAACCCGCTTAGGTAAGGAAATAAAAAACAATTTAAAAAATGATGGTCTATCAGTTCGCTTTATCCCGAACAGAGAAAAGACATTGTCTTCCGCCACCGTTGATTACAACCATCTAATTGGCAAAGGTTCAGAGTTTATTATTTATGAATCTGCACAAAAATTCTCCCTTGCCCAGACAACCGCACTACAACCCTACGCCGAATTTTCCAAACGCGATTTTGATCGTCCGGGACGTGATGACAAAAGTGGCATGTTACCACCCAAACTTGCCATGATGATGATCAACTTATCCGACCCAAAGAAAGACGACATAATCCTCGATCCTTTCTGTGGCTCCGGCACAATCATCACCGAGGCGATGATTATGGGATACACCAAATTGATCGGTTCCGATATCTCTGCCAAGGCAGTTAACGATACCCAGATAAACATTGCGTGGATAAAAGAAAATCTAAATGTTTCTTGCCCAGAAATTTCTTTGTATAATTTAGACGTCAAAGATCTTGGAGAAAAGATTAATCCCGCGAGTATCGACAAGATAGTCGCCGAACCATATTTAGGCAAACCACTGAATGGACAAGAACACTACGACGAACTAGCCGAGCAAAGCCGAACATTAAAACATCTGTACTTAGATGCATTTGAAGCATTTAAGAATATATTAAAACCAGGAGGGGTAGTGGTTTTTATCTTTCCACATTACCAAAAGGGAGATAAGGTGATTACCACGAGCCAAACACAAGAGGTAGAAAAGTTAGGCTTTAAACTGCTACCATTTGATGATAAAAACCATCTTCTATACGAACGCCCGGGACAAAGGGTGGGGAGAGAAATTTGGAGATTCAAAAAGAATTAAGAGGAAAAATAAAATAGACCTAGTTACCTAGCGAAGTTTTGCCAAAAAAATAATAAGTTTTTAGTAAAATATCATTGTCTGAGGCCTCGCGGCCGAGTTATGATATTTTACGTAAAAAAACTTATTATTTTTTTCAAAACGCAGCGCGGTAACTAGGTCTATTTTATTTTTCCTCTGGCACTATGCACTAATATGAAAATATACCACATCTCCATCCTTAACAATATATTCTTTTCCTTCTAGACGGAGTTTACCGCTTTCCTTCAGATGTCCCCAACCACCCAGTGCCACAAAATCTTTCCAGTCACAAACGTCCGCTTTTACAAACCCTTTAATAAAATCCGTATGAATGACGCCGGCAGCCTCGGGTGCTTTTGCGCCTGCTTTAACAGTCCACGCTCGTGTTTCTGGTTCGCCACTTGTTAAAAATGTTACTAAGTTTAATAGCTTATAACCCGCGGTAACTAATTTGTCCAAACCGGTTTGTTCTATCCCGGCAGAATGTAAATATTCACGCGCTTCCGTTTCGTTTAATTCTGCCAACTCCGCTTCTAACTTGGCACTAACCACAATCTGCTCCGTTCCAAGTTTGTTTAACTTAGGAATTTCATGATTGGGTACTTCATCCACATTGACTACATACAACATTGGCTTCATTGACAACAAACACATTTCTTTCATCCAAACCATTTCATCTTCATTGTACTCTAATTCTCTCGCCGGTGCACCCAACCCCAAATGTGCCTTAACTCTTTCTAAAAGTTCAATTTGTTTTTCAAAATCTTTTGCCGCTACACCCTTCGCTGATTTATTTACATTTTGCAACCGCTTGGTAACAGTTTGCAAATCAGCCAAAACTAGTTCCAAATTAATCACATCAGCATCATCAACTGGATCAACTTTATTATTGACGTGGATCACATTGGCATCAGAAAAATCACGCACTACTTGGGCGATTGCATCGACTTCACGAATATGTGACAAAAATTTATTTCCCAAACCCGCTCCTTCCGAAGCACCCTTAACCAAACCAGCGATATCAACAAACTCGATTGCGGTTGGAATAATTTTTTTAGATTTTGAAACTTCTGCCAATTTTTGTAAACGTTCGTCTGGTACTTCAACCACTCCCACATTGGGATCGATTGTACAAAAAGGATAGTTTTGCGCATCAGCCTGTTTGCTTCTAGTCAAAGCATTAAACAAAGTAGATTTTCCAACATTTGGCAAACCAACAATTCCGATAGAAAAAGACATATTAGTTATTTTTTATGATTAGTTTTCGTTGCCCACCATTTTATAGGAATAAGGAGGACATTGTCCAGTACATCATACACGGCTGCGCCCACCATTGCAACTGGACCAAACATGGTCAGAGCAACGACTGAGGCCAGAGTAAAATTCTTGTAAGTACCCGAAACCGCCCAGGTGATATCTTCGGCTCGATTCCTACCAAACCAAACGCTGAAAATTACTGTTACCACCAGCAGCATTAAAACAATCGCCGAGGCTAAGATAAACTGGCTGACATTAGCCAAAATTGGTGCTCGTGCCAAAGCGATTGAACTCCAGACCAAGAGGAATAACAAGACTAAATTAAAGTTACTGCCAACTTTTGCAACTTTTTCGTAATTCTTAAACTGCCGAACGATTTGCGCTAAAACCAAGGGGATGATAACTAATTTACCAATTAAGATTATCATCGCTCCAAATTCAATATTCACAATCTCGTGCGCAAATAACCAGACGACCATTGGAGTAACTATCGGACTCAAGATATGAGTGGCGGTGGTCAGAACCAGGGCTTTCAAAGGTTCCCCACCCATTAAATCGGCCAGGAAAACAATCGAAATCCCTGCTGGCATAGCAGCGGCGATGATCAGCCCAACAAAAATCATGTCGTTTAACCAAGGACGTGCTAGGAAAATGATAAACGAGGGAACGAAAAATATTAACACGAGTAAAACCAAATACCGCCACCAGTTTTTGGGGACTTCTTTCAGCTCTTTAACATCAATCTTCAAACAACTAAAAAACATCATGACCATTAGCAAGTAAATCAAGTATGGCTTTAGCCACAGACCGGGCATTGGCCAGACAAACCCCAACAATATCGCTCCAAGGATCATGACGGGAATGTTTTTAGTGATGGACATAGTGAAAAAAACTAATTATAACAATACAAGTATATCATTATTCTAAACAAAAAACACGGGGAAACCGCGTCTTTGTTTTGTGGACCGTAAGGGATTTGAACCCTTGGCCTCTTCCATGCCATGGAAGCGCTCTAGCCAGCTGAGCTAACGGCCCAAAACAAAAAGATTATATAACAACCACGTCCTCTCGTCAAGAAGTCGGCTCGGCTGGGGGCGCAGGCTGTTCAACAACGGATGGTGCTGGTGTTACTTCAGGAACAACAACAGGGGCAGTTGGCTCAGTTGGAAGTGGTGTGAGTTCTGCTGTTGGCATAGGAGCCGGTGTTGGTTCTGGAGTTGAAATTGGCTCAACAACGGGTGGTGCTGGTGTTACTTCTGGAACAACAACAGGGGCGACTGGTTCGGTTGGAGGTGGTGGGGGTTCGACAGGTGGTATAGGAGTTGGGGTCGGTTCTGGAGTTGGAGTTGGGGTCGGTTCTGGAGCTGGAACCGGCTCAACAACTGGCACCACCGCACCACTACCATTCC
>CAZHYJ010000007.1:17048-48029 GCA_964536725.1 uncultured Gammaproteobacteria bacterium
GGTTCTGGAGCTGGAACCGGCTCAACAACTGGCACCACCGCACCACTACCATTCCCTCTCTTCGCTACTACCATCCAGTCAAACGTTGCATTACTATGCCCACCGCTTAATTCTTTTACCACAAAACCACCCGCACTTTTTTCGCTTACATAAATACCGCTCGCTTCGCCCGAAGTTAGAGTAACACTAATTTTCAAAACAACATTCGGATCGATAATTTCTTGAATTCCCGATTCAAAAACAATTCTAGCTTCTCCAGATACTAGTTGTGATGAACTAGAAAAAACAAATTCCGAGGTCGGCGACTGCATTCCATACATTTCTTTTTCGCCAGCTGTTGTTTTTAATCGAACAATGAAATTTCCGTTATTATCGATTGACCATTTGTTGTCTTTGCCAATAACTCCGGCTACATTCAAAATCATATTACCTTGCAAATCCAAATTTCCCCCGTTGTAAACCAACTGTCCATCGCTATTTTCAACATTTAAACTAGCGGCGTTATTACTTAAACTAATTCCTTGTGCCGAAGCCAACTCTTGAATATTTTGTTGTATTTGATTGATGGACTGCAAACGATTGTTCACCCAACCGGTTCGTACTAAAGACATAATCTTACCGGTAGTACCATTAAAATTATCTAATGCTACACCGATAATACCAACCACCTTCTGGCCGTCGTCTTTTGTTTGATCATATTTCATTGCATAACCAGGGATAGAGGCCGACACCAACAAATCACCACGACTAATCACTCCATTTTCTCCTGATACCTTTACTGGCACACGTCCGATCATCGCCATCACTGCGGTGTACTCAGTTTTACCAGAACCGACGACTATTGTTGGGTTGGTGGAAATTACACCAGCCACCGCTTGTTCATATGAAACCCTAGTCTTGCGATAGGTGTCTATGTTGTCAGAATCTACCATTACCACATCACCTGGTTCTACGTTTTCACCTGGTAGGACATCTACTCTTTCTGCCAAGTCGCCCGGTGCACCTGGAGTGCCAACAGTAGCACTGACAGCATATAATGTGCCGAGAGCGCTGACATCCCCATTGGTAGATACAGAAAATTTAGACACACCACCATTACGCACTGACAGTAAATAATTACTTGTGCTTGAAGTAATTGAATTGTAAGTGTCAAATATGAAAGCATTAACCGCGGTAGCAGGAACAGCCGTTTTAAACAAAGTGGTTGTAGAAAAACTTAAAGTATTGGTAACCAATCCCGACATACCAAAATCACCGTTGATCATTATGCCATTTTCTCCCACATTTAAACCGCCACGAACAGAAAGATTATCCCAAATATCCACACTCTCAGTAATGGTAATGGCATTAGTTTGGATGTTTCCAACATTCATAGCGGGAGTATCAACTCCGTTAATATCCAAAATAACAAAGCCATTACCATAATCAGCCACATATACATATTTTCCTGAAACATAAATGCCAACTGGTTGCCCGACTGTATCATACGTACCAACCAAAGTTGGGTTGGTAGAGCTAGAAATATTGACGACATGTAAACCAGAAGTACCATCTCCAACATAGGCATAATTTCCAGAAACATTAACTCCCCATGCGTTGTCACCTGAAGTATCATATGTCCCAACTAAAACTGGATTAGTGGAACTAGCAATATTGATTATTTGTAAACCAGAAGCACCATCACCTACGTAGGCATACTTTCCAGATATATAAACATCAAGGGCAGTGCCAGTAGTGTTATAGACAGAGGCTAAGGTTGGAGCACTTGGGTTAGAAATATTTATTATTTGTAAACCAGAAGCCCCATCAGCAAGATATGCATATTTTCCAGAAACTCGCACGCCCCAGGTAGTACCGGCAGCACTATAACTACCAACTAAAACAGGTGTTGTTGGATTAGAAACATCAACCACTCTCAAACCAAAATTTGCATCGGCTATATATGCATATTTCCCCAAAACATGAACATCTTTGGCGTCCATACTACCAGCATAAGAACCAATTAATGTTGGATTTGTTGGATTTGTAATATCGATTATATACAAACCAGAAGCACCATCTGCAAGATAGGCGTATTTTCCAGAAACATGAATACCGCTTGATATACTCGGAGTGTCATAAGATCCCACTAATACCGGATTAGATGGAATAGTGATGTCAAATATTAATAAGCCAGCAGTGTTGTCCGCTATATATGCATATTTACCAGAAACATAAACATCCCGCACACTAACATCTGGTGTCGCATAACTCCCTTCCAAAGTCGGGTTCCCCGAAGCGGTATGCAAGATGTTTCCTCCATTAACATGAACTTTTTCTGCTGGGGTCGATGTTCCCACCCCCAATTGAGTAACGGTGGTGGTGGTCAAAGCAAAATTACCGGTCACTGATAAATTATTTAATGTTGTTGTCCCAGCAACCGATAAATCAGAACCAAGAACCGCCACACCCAACGCCCTAAAGGTACCATTAACATCAAGTGTGTATGATGGGGTAGAGGTGGCGATACCCAATCTGCCAGTAGTATTATCCCAAAACAAACTACTTGTACCACTTAAAAGACCGCTCGCACCAGAAAAAACTAAATTTCCCGAAGCCAGGTCAGAAACGGTAAGTTGTGAAATTGTAGTTGTTGCCAAAGTAGATGTTCCCGATATTACAAAATCTCCGGTAGCAGACATATTACCAATAACACTTAATAATGTTGAGGTAACATTATTAAGATCAACATTTCCACTCGAATCGGTTTGTACAATATGTTGGGAGGCTGGCGAAGTGGAGCTAGCCGCCACACCATCTAGATATTTAGCATTAAACGCATAGGGCGAAGCACCGATTTGTTTTCTTGGCGATAGAGTTTCTGCTCCAATTGTAATTTCTAAATAAACCGAACCATAACTTTTAAATATTTCCGGATCAAGCGCGTTGTAGCCCGTGCCACCCAAATCAATCGAGAACAAACCACTAGAAGGAGTGACACTGATAGCCGACGGAGAGCTGGTCGCGCCAGCAACAGAATAAAGTGCCGTACCAGTGCCAACATCTAAGGTGTTATACAGAACAAATTTCATGCTCAACGTCGTGGTCGCCGCTGAACCACCTACCAATACTTTTCCTTGGTAAGTTACAATAGTTGGAGCAGTCGCCGCATTAACAGAAAACAAAGCAACCGTTCCCGCTAAAAACATAACAAAAACTAGCCCAAACACCAAAAATTTGTGGACTTTTTGCTTACCAGTTTTTTTACTTCCTTCTTCCTCCATAACTTATCAATTGTACTTTAATATTATACCACATTTCCACCTTTTTTCTTAATTTTTACATCCACAGTAATCGCACCGCTATCTTTTTTGGTAGATCCGCTAATTTCAAGTTTAGTCGGCTCATAATCCTTGTGTTCATAAGTGACATAATACTTATTTCCACCCGCCAAAAAGTGATATCTACCATTCCTGTCAGTAAACTCAGTCGCCACCAATTTATTAAACTGCGAATCAAATAAACGTGCCACCACCCGCGAAACAGGTGTGTTGGCAACCGAATCATACACAATACCCCAACCTTTTGCTCTTTTTGGTTTAGTTATACGTCTAAACACAACCAAAAAGAACAAATGGACAGCTAACAAAACCCACATATACCAAACCGGTGATATATACAAAGAAACAACCGTGACCAAAAACCCAAGTCCTGATAAACCAGTTTGTAGTCGTCGCCAGGCCTTCTCACGCCTAATACGTGCTGGTGTTCTTGTCTCGCCCGCTGGATCAAGCGGTATGTTAGCAGTAATTAAAGAATTTTTTTCTGTCACTTCTATCACCTCACCGTGGTAAATATCAGTTGTCTCACCATCATCTTTAAATCCTTTTAAAAGCATCGAAGGGAAAATTAAGTTTGCCTTCTGTGCCTCCAAGCGATATTTTCCTTTATCAACAATAAAAGCGTAGCGCCCTTTCCCATCAGTAACCTTGGTTTGTACCAAACGGTTGGTTTCAGCATTAAACAAACGCACAATTGCCAAATCTATCGGTAACTTTGTTAAAGAATTGTAAACAGAACCCCATTTTTCTCTCTTTCTTTTTCCCAACAACAACAGTGGTTGCAAAAACAAGAAGCGCAACAACGATAACATCTCAACCCAAGAAACTACCGCCACTGTCCCCACCGCCGCCACACCAACCACAGTCGGGGCCACAATTTCGGTAGCTGTTTTTTCCACCACTGGATTATCAGCGACATCATTTATTTTTTGAATAGAAACTTGTGAGATTGCGCTAGTTTTATCAAGCAAGTTCTTTGCAACACGAATAGTATTTTCTCCCACCGATAAATTCGCATCAATTACCTCTAATAATTTTAGTGGCTGCTTAATTAAATCAATATTAATATTGACAACATTATTATCAACCGTAAAAACCGGAGTGATGCGTTCATAAAAACCTTCTTTCTTGGCTGTTAAATAATATTTTCCATTCTGCACCACCCAACCATAAATACCGTTCTGGTCGGTTAATAAAGGGTTTTGCTCTCCGTAAACTCCGAGGTATATTTTATTTCCCCCTTCTTCCAACAAACTAACCTCAGCTCCAAACAAAAAATCTCCGCCGCCTGTGACTGTGCCCTTGGCTAAGCCAGTTAAATAAAACAAAATGGACTCTTTTTGTTCAAGACCATAATCGATTTCTAAATAAGCCTCGTTTTTACCAGTTGCCGAAACAGTAAAATCCGAAAAATATGTTTCACTTGAAGACGAAAAAGAAAACTGATAATTTTGTCCACCGACTCGCAACAATAAACTTTGTGGACGACCGTTTAAAGCTGCTAGCGGCACACCGACAGACACTCCGCTTCCTACCAAACTGGTAACAATCTTATCTCTAGGAATCAAGTTAATTTGACGATTTCCGACAGAGAAGATTAATTTACTAAAATCTATTTTAGCAAATTCAGGGATGGTTGTTTCTGGTGGGTTGTATTCATCGTTGTCCTCTAGACTTGAACAACCCGAATCATTGGGAAAATCTATTTTTCCATCACTATCATCATCGAGTCCGTTATTACAAACCGCTACCGCTCCCGGAACATTAATACACTCTGGAAAAGCAACACAGTCTGAATCCAAACAATCTGCCTTGCCATCACTATCATCATCTAAATTATTTCCACAAATCTCAACAGCTACTGGTTGACACTGGACACTACAATCTGGGTCGGCACAGTCAATCTTACTGTCGCGATCATCGTCGATATTGTTTCCACAAATTTCTGCCGGTGTGGGTAACACTGAAAAAATTCTTCCTACTTTGTAATCAGAGCCACTACTGTAATTATTGGAAGTATCAAAGCTATATATAGTGTAATAATAATTGGTATCAAACACTATGTTGGTATCGGTAAAAGTTTGTCCGCTGGTGGTATGCGTCAAACTCGCCACCGGATCGTTCGGCCCGGTCGTCTGACTATTTGTGCCCCGCACTATTTTCACCCCACTAAAATCTGGTGCAACCAACAAGCTTGGGTTGACCCAATTTAAGATAATCGAATTAGAGGTGGTGGTTAGTTGAAAATTTAAAACATTTGGTGGTGGTACCACGTCGGACAGTGTCTTGAAAGTAAGATCATCAGTTGAGCCGCTGTTGTTGGAGTTGTCCGTGGCGACGATTTTAAAATAATATGTATGGTTGGGTAACAAATTCGGCAAAATCACACTGTGCGTCATGCCGGCAGGTGTGCCTCCTGTAAAAGTACTACCATAACTATTGGTCGAACCATACAGCACCTCGACAGTTGCCAACTCGTTAGTATTAAAAGTAATTTCTGCTGTTGTCACCCCAGGAGCAGAAGAAACATTACTGATAGCCGGAGGGATCAAATCAGCACCCAAAGTGGTAAAACTACCTGTACTACTTGTAGTCTGACCAATACCGTCTGTTACTGATATTTTATAATAATAAATTGTGCTCATCGACAAACCAGACAAATTCACGTCATAACTACCAACAACAGCACCAACTGATCCATAGCTGCCACTAGTCCCATACATAAAATTAACCACTGAAATAGAGTTGTCGTCCGTAGCGCTCCAAGATATGGTGGTGGTGGTAAAACCAACCACAGAATTAATTGCTAAAATTTGTGGTGGTGTATCAGCGGCAATATTAGCAGTGCTAAATACCCCAGTTAAAGAACTGGCGTTAGAGAGTGAATCCTCGGCGGCAATCTTATATTGATAATTTGTATTAGCAACTAAACCAGCTAGGTTCACTTCATAAATATCACTACCTAAAGCAGTTGCTACAGTTGAAGAACTATAATTACCAACCCCATAACTAAAAGATGTGGTTCTGACATCAGAAGAATCAGATAGCGACCATTTAATAAAAAACGTATTACCAGAAACCGATGATGCCACCAGCGCAATCGCCGGACCAGAGGTGTCGCCTGTTGTAGGACCCGAATTAATCGTACATGAAGTAGAGCAGGCAGCCCCACACGCCCCATTGCTTCCACCATTATCACATGTCTCACCTGCATCAATTATCCCATTACCACAATTTGTAACCGTCACCCCCACACTCACCCCACCTTGATCAGCCGCTCTTCCGTGGGCGGGAAAAAACAAAGAAGCGCCCGCTACCAAAGCAAGAAAAGATAAAACAGAAATTGCAACAAAAAGCTTTTTCATCTCTTTTTAGAAAAAAATATTTTTCGTATTAAATAAACCAGAATTGGCAAAAATACTAACGCTCCAAACAAAAATATAGTTGGCGGATAAAAATACCACAATTTCGTAGACATAATCATTTTTTGATTTGTCAGTCCATAATGTAAAACAAAGTCTGTTTGGTAAATTCCTGGTATAAACCGTTGACTACCAGACAATGAGTAGTCGGCAGCAAAACTTCGTGTTGTTCCTGGAATCAGCTTGTTGCCTAGAGACAATTCTTTGCCAGCCATCTTTCTTCCAAAAAAATCATATACAATCAATTCACCTTTTAGTGGAAGCTCGACATTGCCCTTATTAACCACCTCAGCAGAAAATTGCCAATCCGGACTAAACCAAACTTTTTTTATACTCTGCCACTCGTTAAGCTTAATTTCTTCGTTCGCCGTACCAGCAACTTTAATGTTAACAAGTGATAACACCCTGCCCAACAAAGCAACATTGCCTTCTGGTCCACCAGACTGTTCCACGCCCAAACCAAGATAATACGATCCGGGATAAGAACCACTGGGCACATCAACAAAAAACTGGATACTTTTTTCTTCTCCCGACAACAAAGTAATTTTTTCTATTTTGGTCGCCGCCCAACTTTCCACCACACTAACCCCCGACACGAATCTCGGCGTCCCTTCTTTGGTTTGCTCAACTCCCATAACCACCGGTCTAAAACTTTGTTCAATCGCATCGTTGTTTTTTATTTTAATTTCCAAAATCTGTGTATCACCCGGATCAATAGTTAAACTAATTTTAGCCGGTGACAAAGAAAAAGCACTGACCATTGTCGGGCTGAAAAGGATGAGCGCTAATAATAAAAAAAGTTTTTTCATCTGTTTCAAAAATTAGCCGAAGCAACTAAAGTAAGGCTTTGACTATAGGTGTTTGGGGTAGTACCGGCATTTCTAATTGCTTTAAATGTTAAAATTGTATCGCTACTGAGAGCTGAAGTTGAAGATGCTAAAACTCGACCAGCAACAACCGACTGATCAGTAGCAAAGGCCGCATTGGCACCCGTCACACTGATACCATATTCCTCCGAGCCACCATCACCATCAACTGCACCATCATCCACATTAGACAAAACACTTCCTGTTACATCACTAATGGAAAGAGAAAAACCACCCGCCGTACTACCGACAGAAACAGTCGTTGAGACAGCACTAGAAGCAGTGTAATCAACCAACGAGCCGAGGGATAACGCTGCGTCGCTAATCACTAAAGACAACACCGTGCTGTTATCCATCGCTTGATAACCACCTTTAATAATATAACTACTACTGGTAACAGAACCAACAATCGACTCCCCAATAGTATCTTGTAAACTATAAGCACTGCTGGTGCTCAAAATACCACCAACACTAATGACGTCGGCATAAATATAATAATTAGTAGAAGACATCGCACCCCAAGAACGTTGCGCAAAAAAAGTGAAAACAATTAATAATATAAAAACTAATGCTCGCTTCATAATTCCCAAACTTTGTTTACAAATTAACTATTTCTTTTTTGTTTCTGCAACAGCACCAACCAGTGATTTTATTTTAGCAATAAGATCTTTGTTGGTGGGGTTCAAATCTCTAGCTCGATAATAATACTGCAACGCCTTGGTGCGATCACCCTTGTTTTCATACAACAAACCTAGGCTATAAAGTGCATTTGAATAATTTGGACCCAGTTCCACCGCCCGCAACCAAAGCCTTTCCGCTTCCGCACGATCACCAACACTATTACGATTGTAAAGCAATCTCCCGAGATTATATAAAACATCAATTTGCCCACCCACATTTGGTAATATTTTTTTATACAAATCAATCGCTTTATCAAACTGCTTGTTCTGCTCAAAAACATTTGCCAAACCAATATACGCCCCAACATAGTCCGCTTTCAAACCAATCGCTTCTTGATAACTTTTTGAAGCTTCTTCCCATTTGCCCAAAGCGCTATAGTTGTTGCCTAAACGCCAAGCCAACGTCGGGTTGCTCGGCTCCAATTCTTTTGCTTTAAGCAAACTTTTAATCGCCCAGTCACGCGCCTCTGGCACGAGTGTTGCTGCATTTTCATACATCGTTATCAAATTTTCCCAAACTACTACCGAATTAGGAGAAATATCGGTGGCACGCTTAGCAGAATTAACTGCCTGTGCAACCAATGTGTTTACCACCTGCACGTCTGGTTTTTCTGTTTTACTCAAATCACTTGCTTGCAGTAAATACACCTGCGCTAATAGCACGTGAAATATATCAACACTTTCGTGACGACTGATTGCCTCTTTGAGTTTTTGTTCTGCCACCCCAGCATCACTACTGTGCACAGCTGCAGCATAATAACTCTCTGCCGAATATAGGCGCGCACCCCAAACCGCAGACATAATGACTGCCGCCACCACTACAATCATTAAAAAAGAAAAAGACAAATTATATTGTGGCACATCCTCCAGCTCCCACTCCCTAGTTGAAATAATATTAGGATTGATAAAAGAAACACCACTAATTAACAACGCCAACAACAACCACCACAGCCACCACATTACCGGACCATAAAACGACGTAAACAAACCAACACTCAAGATCGCCCAAGCGACCATAATTAAAAAAGTCTCTAGACGAGTATCGTTCTTTTTCCAAACTAAATCCAGAGTAAGACTGCGCAACATTCCATCTAACCGCATCTTATACCAGACAAAGAACACATGCCCCAAGACAAATAAAAATATAAAAACAAAAAACAATGTTAATAAGACGCCCCCTTCAGCAAGAAGCGCAAAAAATGAATTAAATGGCTGGCTAAATCGCAGTGACCAAGCCACTTTATCCATATTAAAATCAACCGTACGAAAACGAGAGAAATCATAATTAAATGTGCCCAAACCAGTGCCTACTAAAAAGTTTTTAACATTTGAAAGTGTTGTCGCGGAAGTAAAATTCCAGGAAGCTTTCATTCCCAAAGAAACTTCTGTTGGTAAATTTGCCTGTAGTAATTTTGGTTGTCCAAAAACAATAAATATCACCGTCATCACCAAAACAGCAAACAACGCTGATAACCACCACAACCGTGCTTCTTTGATGAAGTTAACTCCTAAGAATAATAATAATACTATTCCAAATAACATTATCCACCACAAAAAGCTAAACCCAAGAAATATTATTCCGATCAAAGAAAGGAGTGCAATTAAAAAATTAAAAACAAAAAAACTAATCGATAAATCTTTTTTAATCAATCGACCGGCAGATAAAACAAAAATCACTACAACCCACAGACCAAAGACACTGTTTGAAGAATCAATTGGATTCCAAGTAGAAATACCCCACCAACTATCAAGCCAGCTTGGATTAAAAAATGATTTAAACAAAAACAAAGAAACACTAATACCACCAGCTAGTAGTAAAAAGTTTAGTACCCACTGCCAACGAACACGCGAATTTATTTGATTAACTAAAAGAAAATAATAAAGTACAGAAAAAAATAAAAAGATAAAGTTAAAAACAAAATACTCGCTACGCCCCCAAAAACTATCATAAATATTAACAGAAAAAACAGCGGTAACCAGACCAACTCCCAATAAAGATATTAATGACCAATCCAAAATACTTTTTCGATAAGTAAGTTTGCGTGTTAGCACCAATCTAATTACCCATAACAAAGACATCCCCAAAGCCACCGCCCCTAATGCATACTGTTTTGGTATGATATAAGTATTGATCAGGGAGTGATCCAAAAAAAGAGGTAGTAGCAAAATTGAAATAATTACAAAAACAAAAGAAACAACATCAATCACTTTTGCCAAGCGCTCATTGTGCATAAAAACTATTTTTATTAATTGTCTTTGCTATTATATCAAATTTTTATTCTTTAGACTATGTGTATAAGTAGTATATTATAAGATGGCACATCCATAAAAACACACTCTTGGTACGAATGGTAAAAATGTTTCACGTGAAACATTTTGCTTGGCAGGTATCAGATGATCTTCCGGACAATGCCGACTAACCGTAGCCTCTTTAAGAGCTGGGCTAATAGCAACCTGGTAACACCACCGACCATAGATTGCATTCTGATATTTTTGTGTTTTTTACATCCCACCCTTATAATTATGGATTCACGTCGGCACATGACCCATTCAAAAAATAATCTTCATAAAATCCCTGGAATTTATAACATCTTGGACGTAGGACAGCATAAAAACAACAATACGCATCAATAATGCGATATCTGACGATATCTTGATTTTGTTTTTAATGAAGCAGTTCACCAATAAAATGTTTCACGTGAAACATTTTTATAAAACATACAGGTTCGCCAGATACTGTCCTGTTTATAGACTATTTAGCAAGTTTGTATACACTAGTGTATACAAATACGCACTTTCTGACCTACTTATACACAGTGTTATCCACAGTTATCCACCTATACAACACCCTTGTTTTAACCAGCAGACTACTGATACACATCAAAAATACGGCAAGATGTTGGTTGTATCGTTCCAAAAACTGTAAGCTTTCCGGTTTTGTCCAAAATGTTTCACGTGAAACATTTCACAACAAACAAAAAAACAGGTAATTTACCTGCTTTTGTGGACTTAGGCAGAATCGAACTGCCGTCTCAGCAATGCGAATGCCGCGTTCTACCACTGAACCATAAGCCCGGAGTGCCCCCAGTATGAATTGAACACGCATTTTGCCCTTAGGACGGGCCTGTTCTATCCGTTGAACTATGGGGGCAAAACTTAACTTTGCTATTTTACCAGATAATTTAAATAAATCAAGCCCGCTACATATTCCCGAAATTGGGCGGCCGGTAGTTTTTTCGCTTTCCTCGGCTGCGAAGCCTCAGGGATGAGGCCTTGGCCTCATAACCCGCTCAAAAAATACCGGCCGCCTAATTTCTAGCATGACTAAGTCCATTAAAACTTGCCAGCTGGCCAAAAAACAGGTAAAATAGGTGAATAATAAACAATTTATGACTGCTATCTATATAATTATTGCCTTTTTGCTAATAGGGTTAGTTGTCGCCGTCGTCCTTTTGGTCAATAAACCAAAACAAACCGGATCAAACGATATAATCCTACTGCTACAGAACCAAATCCAAGACTTAGCACGCATGGTGGACCAAAAAATGACCGACACCCATAAAATGGTCAACGAGAGCCAGTCCAACCTCAACCAAACTATCCAGACCCAATTTGGACACAGTATAAAGATAATAACCGACGTTACTGAACGCCTTACCAAACTAGACGAAACCAACCGCCAAGTGGTCGGCTTTGCTGGACAACTCCAAACTTTACAAGATACCTTACAAAATCCCAAGCATCGCGGTATTTTGGGCGAGTACTTTTTGGAGACAGTTTTAAAAAATGTTTTACCGCCCAGCAACTATCAGATGCAATATAAATTTAGTAATGGCGAGATTGTGGATGCGGTAGTATTTGTAAAATCGCAAATCATACCAATTGACTCCAAATTCAGTTTAGAGAACTACAATCGCATTGTTGAAGAACGCGATCCGGAACAGCGCGCAGTCTTAGAAACTAAGTTCAAAACAGACTTAAAAAATCGCATTGATGAGACCAGTAAGTATATTCGACCCAAAGAAGGGACAATGGACTTTGCTTTTATGTTCATTCCGGCCGAGGGCATCTATTATGACCTTTTAGTCAATAAAATCGGGGCGATTAAGTCAAACACCCACGACTTAATCGAATATGCTTTTAATGAAAAACATGTTATAATTGTTTCGCCCACATCATTTTTTGCCTACCTACAAACAGTTTTACAAGGCTTACGCGCTTTGCAAATCGAAGAGTCTGCCAAAGAAATTCGCGGACGAGTAGAGGAATTGGGGAGACACTTATTAGCCTACGATGAATACTTAAAAAAATTAGGTAACAATTTATCCACCACCGTGAACAGTTACAACCTCACTGCTAAAGAATTTAATAAAATCGACAAAGACGTTGTGCGTATCACCGGCGCGGAAAAACAAACGGAGTTGTTACAAATAGAAAAACCTACAACAGAGAACTGGGATTAATAATCCGTTGTCAACTTGACATTTTAACAAAATTAAAGTATACTGAGCACCATCGCTCAATACTTATTTAATATACAATATGCCTAACAAACAAAATGCCAAAAAGGCAATGCGCCAAACTACAAAACGCACTGCTCTAAACTTGGCAAAAAAGATCGCTTTCAAAAAAGCAATTAAGGATACAACCAAGGCCACCAGTAAGACTGAGGCGTTAAAATCTGCCCGCTTGGCTCAAAAAGCACTTGATAAAGCTGCTAAACATGGCACCATCAAGAAAAATACTGCTGCTCGCCGCATTTCTCGCTTGATGAAAAAAGTGAATAAACTTGCTTAAGCAAGCAAACAAGAATATAATAAATCCCAAGTAATCCACTTGGGATTTTTAATTTAAAATATATGGGAATAGAGGATAAATCACCTATGTTATTGGTAGGGGAGCAAGAAATCGAAGGAGGCACACTAAGAGACCGGCTAAAAAACATATTTAACAATTCTTTGAATGCCGCAGACCTAACACCAGCAGAAAAAAGATTGGTGATAGATAGTTTCATGACCAAAGCAGAACGTGCCATATCACACCGCGCACAAGCCGGAGAAAGCGGCGGATACTTTGATCGTGGCTTAATAAACTGGGCTTTATCTGAAGCGCAAAGTCAGATTGACCAGCTTATAATCGATCGAGAAAAACTCTCAGACAGTAAAAAATCAGAAAAACGTCTTTGCCCTGAGCTGGCTGGTAAGACAAAGACGGAGTTGGATTTTAATAATTATTTTAACCAACTAAAAAAAGCTGGTGGAGAGGGAGAGGGTGGCAAAAAGAAACTGATGGTTTTGTTCAATTTTGATTTAGATGATTTTAAGCCAAAAAATGACAGGTACGGACATATTGTCGGCGACCTCATACTTAAAGCAGTTGGAATTTCATTATTTGAGATATTGCGCTCAACCGATGTCGGCTCGCATTTTAGCGGTGATGAATACGGTGGCATTTTAATAGTCGAATTACCACCAAACACAAAACAAACAGATGAAAGCAGTGCTATTAAGAAAATTGTTTCAGAAGTGGTTGATCGTGTCCAGAAAAAAACTCCTGAAACATTAGAAAAACTTATTAAAAAGGCCAAGGAAGAGGCAGAAGAGGGTACGTTTCCTGAAGACCTAACTGCCGACACTGTTTTCGCTGATGGAGAGCAGCAAGTTAGTACTGGTTACGTAATTGTGCGCCACGATTCTCATGGAGCATATTCTGATTTTTCCCAAAAAGCCGACGAAGGTCAAAAATGTTCGAAAATGTTAAAAAATTTATCAATAAAAACCGGACATCGTTTGCCTGGACCAGGAAGAGTAGTTGATTTCGCCGAAACAAAGGAAATCGGAGAACGCTTCTCCAAAAAAGAGCGAGCTTACATGGATGCTGTTGGTGGGTGCAATCGCCCAATAGATGAACTAATAGCAACAGGACTGGTTTTGCCCAATACTAATATCAAAGAAAAGATTGCAGAATTAATAAGAACCGCTTTAGAAGAAGGAGAAAAATAAATAAAAGATTAATTCTTTCCCACAAATAAATCCAATAACATTGACTGGTCACCTTGACCAGTTTTTGTTTTGATGTCGATTTCTAAGAGTTGATTATAAATTTCTTTTAATGTCGCTAAAGGATATTTTTTGATTACTGTCCAGTTTTTTCTGGCCACGAACGGATGAATTTTTAATTTCGCTGCTGCCTTGTCGCTCGTCAAACCATCCTCACTATCAAATAACGACCGCATCTGCAATAACAATCTAAACTGCCAGACAATTAAACCGAAAATTTTAAACTTATCTTCGCCTAAACTTTCTTGGTCTGACATTAGCTTAAATGCTAATTTATGGTTCCCAGAAACAATTGCCTCCACCAAATTAAAGGCGTTATCATCTGCTTTTTCTCCCAGGAACAACTGCACATCAGATAATCCAATCTCTTTACTTTTTGCATACAGAGAAAGTTGCTCCAACAAACCAGACAGCGCCCACATATCATCACCAACATTGTGTGCTAAAAATAATGCTGCAGGGTGACTAATCTTGCTGTTCGTTTTTTTTAACTCTTGATTAATCCAAACCAACAATTTGTCTTCCGCTAGTTTGGAAAAATCTTGGACATATTTTTCTTTTAATAAAACTTGTTCCAGCTCCTCAGCGACAACATTTTTCTTTTGTCTGCCCTTTGTCGGTACCTTCTCTCCTTGCCAAAAAATCACCACGTTTGATTCTGGTGTTTTTTTACCTTCGATGCGACTTTTTAGTTCGTTCAATAGTTCGTCGCTGCCAGATAAAATATTTTCTATTACAACCATCCTTTTTTCTGCCAAAAATGGCACAGACATAATCTCCGACAAAACTCGACTCGGCTCAACTTTGGACGCATCCAAAAATATCACGTTGTAACCTTGGGGGTCACGTGCGATTTTAAACTTTTCCACCTGTTCTTTCAAATATTGTCGGCTTCGAAAGGTATCGTCGCCGTGGATATAGATAATCATAACGTAGACATTGTAATACTTTTAACTTGTATTGACAAATCTGGGGGGGGTGCCAGTATATGTGTCCAACCCGGCCGCCCCCAAGGTGTCGGTCTCCACGCTCTCCAACCCGAGCGTCTCCTATGCCTTCTGAGGGTGGGAACGCCTCGAAAAAGTGCCGCGCACCACTTTCTTCCAAGTGCGCATGTTCCTTTTTCAATTCAAATCATTGGATTTAAGAAGAAATTAAAAAACCAACGTATTATTCCGCTGGTTTTTTGTTTACGATTTGTTGACAATTGTAATAATTAGCGTACATAACAAAGTTGTCAACTGCTTGTAAACAAAAAACCGACCAAATGGCCGATTTTTAGCTAAAAACATCTTACTTCATCTCCCCCCAGCTATGATTGTAACTCACTTCCACCTTAATTGGCACCCGCAACTTCACCACACCCTCCATCACTTCCTTCAACATTGCCCCAAACTCTTTTTCTTTTCCTTTCTTTACTTCAAATACCAACTCATCGTGTACCTGCAAAATCATTTTAGCAGTCGGCCACTCTTCTAACGCCTTTTCTACTTCGATCATTGCCATCTTAATTAAATCTGCCGCCGTACCTTGAATAGGGTGATTAATTGCCATCCGCTCGGCCGCACTACGCAACTGAAAATTCTGCGCATGCAATTCGGGCAGATAGCGACGCCGACCAAACAGGGTTTCACAATACCCTTCTTCTTTGGTAAATTTAAGTGTGCGGTCAAGATATTTTTTTACTCCACTAAATTCGTGAAAATATTTTTCAATAAACTGCTTCGCCTGCCACACAGGAATTTCCGCGCGCCAACTCAAGCCATATGTTCCCATTCCATACAACACACCAAAGTTAATTTCTTTGGCTGCTCGACGCATCTCTTTGGTCACTTCGTCAAGTGGCACATTGTTAATCGCTGCCGCCGTTGCTTTGTGGATGTCCTCATCATTCTCAAAAATCTCCATCATTTTTTTATCCTCCGCCAAAGACGCTACTACCCGCAATTCGATTTGCGAATAATCTGCACTAACTAAAATATTTCCTTCACTCGCCACGAAAGCCTTGCGCACACCACGCCCTAACTCGGTACGGATTGGTATGTTTTGTAAATTCGGATCAGAACTAGACAACCTTCCAGTGGCCGTTACTGCCTGATTAAAAGTAGTATGAATCCGGCCGGTTTTTTTGTTAATCAAAGTTGGTAATACATCAATATATGTATTGCGTAATTTTTCCAATTCACGATAGTTTTCAATTTCAGGAATAATCGGATGGGCGTCGCGTAGTTTTTCTAATTGTTCCGCTGCAGTGGAAAGTCCCGTCTTGCCTTTTTTAATTCCCTCCACTGAAATTTTCATCTTTTCAAACAGCACTTCACGTAACTGCGTTGGCGAAGAAATATTAAATTCGGTTCCAGCCATTTTATATATTCGCTCACTAATATTTTTTATTTCCTCTGTCACTTCAACCGAAAGTTTTTTTAACAGATCTGTGTCGATCGCAATACCATTTAACTCCATATCGGCCAAAGCAAAAATTACTGGCATCTCCAATTTTTCCATCAAACCCAAGTCATCAGTCTTTTTTAGATCAACTTTTAACTTATCAGCCGCGCGGGATATTAAATATAATTCCTCGCATTCCACTTGTTTATTAACCCCAAACAAACTATCTTGTCCGGCGCCTACTTTTAATTCTTCTCCTAATGTTTTCAAAATTACACTCGCCACATCATGCGCCCGACTTCCGGAATTTAACAAGTACGAGGCGATCATCACATCAAACAATTTGTTTTTTATTTTTATTTTCTTTACTGCCAAAAACTTAACCAACTGTTTTAAATCATGGCCAATCAATTCTATTTTTTCGTCAGAAAATATTGGGACAAGTTCTGGCAATAAACTGGTGGGTAAATAATACCCGACTGGCCCAACGACTATTCCCAAACCCAACAACTCAGTACCATACACCTCTTTGCCACTCGCGACTTCGCGACAGGCGAATATCTTCTCTACTAAAATATTTTTTACCAGTTCTTTTGCTTCGGCAACGTTATTTAATTCTTTAAACTCCATTTTCCCTCGCCTCGCCATAGCTTTAGCGACGGCGGGTTTTTTTTCTTCTACCGGACCACCGGGCAATCTTTTTAACAGAGAGATAAACTCAAATTTTTGAAACAACGCCGCGATCTTATCGCGGTCCAACTCTCGTACAAAACAATTTTCTAAATCAAAATTTAAATCGGGCACATTACAGTCAATCGTCGCCAACTCAAAACTAATCTTCGCTCCCTCTTCATCATCCACCAGTTTTTTTATCACCGATTCTTTTATCCCTTTTTCCTTTAGCTTATCAATATTCCTATATATCTCTGTAATTCCGCCAACTTTTTCGATTAACTCGCTCGCTGTCTTTTCGCCAATACCTGACACTCCCGGAATATTATCTGAGGTGTCGCCTCGCAATGCTTTGTAATCCACCAACATCTCCGGTCCAAATCCAAAACGCTTTTGTACTTCTTCCGGGGTATATATCACAATATCATTCATACCCTTGCGCAAAGTATACACGCGCACTTTGTCGTCCACCAACTGCACTGTGTCCATATCACCGGTAACGATAAAAACCTCATCCACTTTTTTCTTGGCGATATTTACTACCGTGCCAATCACATCATCTGCTTCAAATCCTTTCTTTTCATAAATCGGGATGTCCAGCACCGTCACCACTTCATGTACTAGCGGAATTTGATCATACAACTCTTGGTCGGCTTTAACCCGTGTCGCTTTGTATTTTTCATATTTTACATTACGAAAAGTTCCGCCGGCCACATCAAAAGAAACTGCCAGGTGGGTAGGTTTTAAATCTTTTAATACTTTCAGCAACATCGAAGTGAAGCCATACACCGCATTCACCATTATCCCATCTTTGGTGGTTAGTGGTGGAAGAGCGTGATAGGCACGGTGAACGATGGCGTTGCCGTCGATGATAACAAAACGAGACATATTTTTAGTTTAATATACCAATATTTTACGCTGTTTAATTGTTTTTGGCAAACAAAAAACCGCCTATAAAGACGGTTCTGAGGTACCGGTGGGAATCGCACCCACGCATAGAGGTTTTGCAGACCTCTGCCTTACTGCTTGGCTACGGTACCAAATGCAAACACAAGAATATCACAAACAAAATATTTTTTCAACCCTATCTCACATACCCCAACGGATTCACCAATACACCATTCACCCGGACTTCAAAATGTAAATGGATACCGGTAATACCACGCACATTACCTGTATTGCCCATCAAAGCGACAGTTTGGCCTTGGTCAACCTCATCACCAACACTTACAAGCAATCGTGAATTGTGCGCATATAATGTCTTTACACCATTATCATGATCTAACATCACATAACAACCATAACCACCATTCCAACCACATTGCGATATCGTAACTCTACCGGCACGCACCGCATAAATTGGTGTACCCATTGGCCCACCTGCCACATCAATAGCACGGTGGCGCAAACCATAATACTGAGTAATCAAACGTGACCCCGCCGGCCAAACATAACCTGAAGCGGTTGGTGCTTGACGTGAAGATGCTGGTCTAGCAATAACTTTGGTGCTTTGAGTGGTACGTGCGGCAACAGCTAAAGAAGGGGCAGTTGGTTGAACACCGCCTGGAACCATAATTTTTTCACCAATTATCAAATCCGTTCCATCTTCTTTTAATTTGTTAAAACTAACAATGTCCTCGGCCTTGGCTCCATACAGCGTTGCAATCTTTTTCAAATTATCACCCTTCTTAATAGTATGGGTAACACCAGTAATCGGCGGAATGATTAATTTGTCACCTAAACCCAAGACCGACCGCAAACCAAGTTTGTTTTCCCACATAATAGTCGCCACACTCACACCAAATTGATAAGCGATGCCACTTAAAGAATCGCCCGCTTCAACAATATATTCTACTGGCTGGGTGCGTGCAGTGCCAATAACAGCCCCTGGCAACAAGGTTGGTTTTGAAAAAGCTGAACCACCAGCCATTATTCCTGATAAGTCTTGGTTGGGTACACCACCATAAATAACAGCTCCAAAATTACTGCTGCCCACAGCTCCACCCAAACGATTTTCTACAGGTGTTTGCATGGTTGACTCTACTGCCACCACTTCTTCCAAACTATAGTTCTCGTCTGGCCCGGAAATAGCGTAGGCAATAGTCTTCTGACCAATCAACAAACTATGGTCTTTTGAAGCAAAGCTTGTTTGTGGAATAGCTATTAAAAACGCTGCCAAAAACAAGACTAGCTGTAAAAACTCTCTTTTAAACAAAAACCCACTACCGTCATTTACCCCTAATTTCTTTAACAAAAAGCTTATTTTATAGTTTAAAAACAGCATTCCTCTAAATATTGGCCGAAAAACCCTGCTGATAACAAAAAACAGGCGGCTACCTATCCACCACAAAAATCGCTTAAAATACATTAAAAACCTTAAAAAGGCCAATAAAAGTTTTGGTTTCATAACTTGACTCAATGCCTATTCTAGCATATCATATGAGACGAAGCAAACCGGCTTCAGGTTTTTATTCTTAAAGTGTATTAGCTATGATCATAGCTTTAACTGCTCTTTTACCAGCAGTCATCGCCATTATATATGGCGCGGTATTGATTTATTGGATCAACAAGTTAAGTCCTGGTGATGAACGCATGCAGGCAATCGCTCGTGCCATCCAAGATGGTGCTAAAGCATATTTAGGAAGACAATATAAAACAATCGCTATGGTTGCGGTTGTGGTTTTTTTGGTTATCGGTCTCACTCTTGATTGGATTACTGGTTTAGGTTTTGTAGTGGGCGCTGTTTTGTCTGGTATCGCCGGTATGGTTGGTATGAACGTTTCTGTTCGCGCCAATGTGCGCACTGCTGAGGCAGCCAAAACTGGTTTTAAAGAAGCAATGAATGTCGCCGTTCGCGGTGGTACAATCACTGGCTTACTTGTGGTTGGTTTAGGTCTTTTGGGTGTTTCTGGTTTTTATCTTTTAACAAAGGATCTGTCCGCTTTGATCGGTTTAGGTTTTGGCGGCAGTTTAATTTCAATTTTTGCTCGTATCGGTGGTGGTATCTATACCAAAGCTGCTGATGTGGGTGCTGACCTGGTAGGTAAAGTAGAAAAAGGTATTCCAGAAGATGATCCACGCAACCCAGCAGTGATCGCTGACAATGTTGGTGACAATGTTGGTGACTGCGCTGGTATGGCCGCTGATTTGTTTGAAACTTACGTTGTGACCGCTATGGCTGCCATGGTGTTGGGTGGTTTAATGTTTGTGGGCAACGAAAAAGTAATCATCTATCCATTGGTGTTAGGCGGCATCTCTATTATTGCTTCCATCCTTGGCTCCTTCTTTATCCGTTTAGGAAAAACACAAAATGTGATGAATGCACTTTACAAAGGATTGGCCGCTTCGGCCGTTATCGCTTTGATTGCTTTCTACCCTGTCACCAAATGGTTGATGAGTGATTTGGTTGGCTACAGTGTTACCAATATTTATTTGGCATCAATCGTTGGTTTAATTCTTACCGCTTTGATGGTTTGGATTACTGAATATTACACCGCAACAAAGTACGCTCCCGTAAAGAAAATTGCTAAGGCTTCTGAGACTGGCCACGGCACCAACGTTATCGCTGGCTTAGCTGTTTCAATGAAATCTACTGCACTGCCAGTGTTGTTTATCGTCGCTGCTATTTTAGTGTCATATTGGTTGGCTGGCATCTATGGTGTAGCAATCGCCGCTATGAGTATGTTGTCCATGACTGGTATCATTGTAACAATCGATGCCTATGGTCCAATCACTGACAACGCTGGTGGTATTGCTGAAATGGCTGAATTGTCACAAAGTGTCCGTGATATTACCGATCCATTGGATGCAGTTGGAAACACTACCAAAGCCGTAACAAAAGGTTATGCTATCGCCTCCGCTGCCCTTGCATCACTCGTATTGTTCGCCGACTTTACTCACAAATTACCAGACTCAGTACAATTTTTAATTAATGATCCACGCGTATTAGCCGGTTTGTTTATCGGCGGTTTGCTACCATATTTGTTTGGCGCAATGTTGATGGAATCAGTTGGAAAAGTTGCTGGCCAAGTGGTAGAAGAAGTACGTCGACAATTTAAAGAAATCGCCGGCATTATGGAGCGCACTGCTAAACCAGATTATGGAAAAGCAGTGGATATCGTTACCAAAGGCGCAATAAATCAAATGATTTTACCAGCCATCATCCCAGTACTTGCCCCAATTTTAGTTGGTTGGCTACTTGGTGTTGAGGCTTTGGGTGGATTATTGCTTGGTACGATTATCACCGGTTTGTTTGTCGCCATCTCGATGACCACTGGTGGTGGTGCTTGGGACAATGCCAAAAAATATATCGAACAAGGCAATCACGGAGGCAAGGGTTCTTTTGCTCACCAGGCCGCTGTTACTGGCGACACTGTTGGTGATCCATACAAAGACACTGCCGGTCCAGCTATCAATCCAATGATTAAAGTAGCGAACATTGTCGCGCTTTTGATCGTGGGGTTATTGATGAGATAAAAAATTTCTGAATTTAAAAAGACACTCTGAAAAATGAGTGTCTTTTTTGTTTTTTATATTTTAGAAAAAATATTTTTTTAAAACAATCCTAAGAATGGTTCGCTGCTAAATAATTCTTAATTGCAAATACTGTTTCTTGCCTCAGATTATTCTTTACCCATCTTTTTTGTTTATCATCTAAAAGTTCACCTAGACCTGCTAAAAGTTGGCTGTCTTTTATTTCTTCGATTTTCCCAATTGCTTTTTCAAAAGCTTTGCCCACACTTTCCCCAGCCCAACACCGCACCACTTCGTCATCTATTTTCCAATTTTGAGAGACAAAAAAATTCAAATCAAACATATCGCGCATAGCAAAATCTGATCGCCCAAGCAGCGCACATAATTTCCCCGCAAACATATATTCTGGTTTGCCCACCAACATGCTTATCCCTAAATATTCTTTAAGTTCAAACTTTTTTGTTAAATCATATGGCAATGTCCGATAGGAAATTTCCACTTTAATATTATGATCTTCTTTGCCGTAGGAAAGCAGAAAAAATATTGTATTTTGTTTTACAAACATGTCTTTAATTTCTCCGTGTTTCAAAAGAATTTTTTCTATTCTCTTTTTTATATCTTCAGGCACAGCTTCGTTTGAAATTAAATCGAAGTCTAGATCGACTGAAAAACGTGGTAGGTTGTAAAAAAAATATGCACAGGTCCCTCCTTTAAAACCCAAGACCGCTGCCAACTCCGGCACAGAATATATGTCTTTCAAAATATTGGTCATGATAAATTGATGCTTACTTTTGTTGAGCATATTTTTGATAATAATTATTTAAGGTTTTTTTCAATTTACGGCTTTGATAAATATCCACTAACCGAAAACATTCTTTCCAATTTATTGACCTAAGGTTGTCAAAATAATAATCCGGCGTTAAGTATAACCGATCTAAAAAAGCGCGCTCGGTGGTGGCGACCCAATACCCTCCTTTGTTTATTAAACCATCGCTGTTCGTCAAAATCTCACCTTTTAATTTGCGTACGGTTATTTTTTGTCCATCACAGACAATTTCACGCGATAAATAACTGGCCAAGAAAATACTTTCATAATACTGAAAAATCACCCCACCCTCACGTAAAACCGTTTCAAAACTGATATATGCCGGCGTAAAAATACTGGTGGCCGCCTCTTTGGGTTCGTAACCTTCTTTTACATAAACACCGCGTCTTATCCGACGTAAACCGCCGGTTTTTGTATAATAAGCAACCAGCGCCTTCAAGCGCCCACTATCTGAGACACCCCACAACATTGCCAAATCATTGGTGGTAAAGACTGTTTTGGGATTTTGGTATATTTTGGCCAATTTATTCAACATATTGAGAACTACAAGTTATGTATATTCTTACTTACAGTTTACCAAATTAATAGTGTTTTGTCAAGGTAGACAAGTTACCATAATCAATATATTGCTTTTTCTACCGAAAATTGACAAAAACGTCCTTTTCTATTAAACTTAGGGGCGTTATTAATTATCTGTAAATATATGCAACACACACTAAAAACTTTGCCAAAATCACAGGCCGAACTTGTTATCACCATTACCCCGGCCGAATATACCAAAGACATGGAGGCAGCGGCCACCCGTCTTTCCGAACGTGCCGCCATCCACGGCTTCCGCCCAGGCAAAGCCCCATATGATATTGTAAAACAACAGTTGGGCGAGATTAAGATTTTAGAAGAAGCAATGCAGACTATTGTAGAAAAAAACTTCTTCGCTGCCGTCACTGCTGAAAAACTACAAACTGTTGGCATGCCAGAAATTACTTTAGAAAAAATGGCACCAGGTAATGATTTTGTTTTTAAGGCTGTTGTAGCTTTGATGCCAACGGTAAAATTACCCGACTTGTCCACTATTAAAATATCAAAAAAACCTGTAGTCATCAGCGAAAAAGAAGTGGGCGGTGTCTTAGAAGAATTAAAAAAGATGCAGGGCAAAGAAGTGCCAAAGGAAGGTCCAGCAGACAAAGAAGACAAGGTGGTGGTGTCCATGAACATGTTGATCGACAAAGTACCAGTCGAAGGCGGCCAAGCCCCTAGTCACCAAGTGTATTTAAATGAGCCCCACTATATCCCTGGTTTTGCCGAACAGCTGTTGGGTTTAAAGAAAGCTGACAAAAAACAATTTACTTTAAAATTCCCAGCCGAACATTATCAAAAACATTTGGCCGGTAAAGATGTGGATTTTGAAATTGAAGTGAAAGATATTTTCGCCCTTGACTTCCCTGCTTTGGACGACGAGTTCGCCAAGAAGCTTGGCCAAAAAGATCTCACCTCCTTGAAAGATATTTTACACAACAACTTAGCACACGAGGCCGAACACAAAGAAGAACAGCGTGTTGAAGGAGAGATCTTGGAAAGTATTATCGCCAAAGCAGAATTTAGCGAGCTTCCAGAAGTATTGCTTCGCTCTGAAAAACAAAAAATGTTTAATGAATTGAAACACGATTTAGAACAGAAAGGTATTGATTTTGATAAATATCTGAAAGATATTAAAAAGACCGCTGACGAAATCTACCAGGACTTTACTGAACGTGGCACCACTCGCGTTAAAGCCGCTTTAATTTCTCGCCAGGTTGCCTTGGACAATGATATCAAGGTTGAAGAAGAAGAGATCAAAAACGAGGTTGCCATGATCCGTGCCACTTACAAAGATGATCCAAAGGTAGAAGAAGCACTAAAGCGCCCAGAGGTTATGGACACCCTTGCAATGACCGTACAAAATCGCAAGGTGGTACAGTTCTTAAAAGAAAAAATCTTGGGCAAAGAAGTTGTTCACAAACATGGTGGCGATGATTGCTGTAAAGATAAAGAGTGCGACGGCGAAGACTGTTGTGGCGAAGGAAAGTGTGAGGACGGCAACTGTTGCAAAGACGGAAAATGTGAGTGTGAAAAAAAGAAAAAAGCCAGTCCAAAGAAAACTAAAAAAACTACTTAGGAGCAAGACCCGCCAAACAAGGCGGGTTTTACTTTTGATAAAATAATGATAAAATACACAAGTAAATTTTATCTATGTTATTCGGCGCTCACGTATCAATTGCTGGTGGTTTAACCAACGCCCCAAAAAACGCAGCTGATATTGGCTGCGAGGTTTTTCAAATGTTTACCCGTTCACCACAGGGTGGTTTTGTTGCTCCGTTAGACGAAAAAATCGCTGCTGTGTTTAAGTCATTGTGTAAAAAATATAATCAAAAAGAGTGGGTGGTTCACACCCCGTATTTTATTAACTTCGCTTCCGCCAACAAGCGTATTTATCACGCCTCAATCACGGTGGTGCGCGAAGAGCTCGAGCGCGCTTCGCTGCTTGGTGCTAAATATTTAATGACCCATTTGGGAAGCTACAAGGACTTAGGACACGATGCTGGCCTAGAGCAGTTGGTTGCTGGTCTTGATGAAATGTTGGCTGACTACAAAAGTACAACCCAATTCCTGATTGAGATTTCTGCTGGTTCAGGCGAAATCATTGGCGATACTTTTGAAGAAATTGCCGAGGTTGTCCACCACCCGAAATTAAAAAAATATGATATTGGTGTTTGTTATGATACTCAACATGGCTTTGCTTCGGGCTACGATATCCGCACCCCTGAAACCATTGCTGCTACCTGGAAAAAATTTGATAAAACAATTGGGTTAGAAAAATTAAAACTGTCTCATTGTAATGATTCAAAAACAGAACTTGGTTCACACAAAGACCGCCACGAAAATATCGGCGCAGGACTAATTGGCCAAAAAGGTTTTGAGGGTTTGCTTGCTCATCCCGCAATGAAAAATATTAATTTCATTTTAGAAACTGATCCAGAGGGTGTGGTTAAAGATCTAGAATTGTTAAAAAAGATTCGGGGAAAGTAAAAAATATATGAAGATAAAAATCCGCGTATTGCCGCGCTCTTCTAAAAATGAAGTAGTCGGCGAAATGGCCGACGGAATACTAAAAGTAAAACTAACCGCTCCTCCGGTAGATGGTAAGGCTAACGAGGCACTACTCGAACTACTCGCTGAACACTACGGTGTGAAGAAAAATAAAATAAAACTCACCAGTGGTCTGACAAGTAAAAACAAAGTGGTTGAAATAGTGGAATGAATCTATGTTATTCATGCGGTGATTTTGCGTCAAACACTAATTTCGTGGTGTCTGTTCTGCTATGTTCTGGGATTCTGCGAAAATAAGAAGACAACCATTCAGATGCATAGTGCTTCACGGAATCTTCGTTAAAGGAAGAGCCACTATCTGCGTTTAAAAATGGTCGCAGACTTTTAATGGCAAATTCCCACGCAAACCGCTCGTCTTTTAAAATAGTTTCTAATACTGCTTGTGGTATTTCACTGGCGTCATCATTGCTTCTCAAAAACTGCCTATAAAAAGTCGCTTCGTCTAGTTGTTCTCTGGTAAAACCTCCCTCGCCGTTCTGCTGCGTTCTTGCATGACCAACTTCATGCAACAAAGTTACCAACCCTTCTGCCGTCCTCAGATCTTTACCAACAGTGATTGTGTTGTTTTTCGAATTATAGTTATTTAACCTACTAACCCCTAGCGCGTTTACATCTATCAACATGTTTGTCCCAACAGGCACGAGGTCGTTAAGATCTAATACGACGCTGCGATCCTTGTTGCTTAACTTTAAAGACCTCACAACACGAAAATTATCAACCTGCTTATATTTCTCAAGTTGTGCGAACTTTTCGGGCGAAACATTGTCTCGTGTAGGGATTTCATAAAAAAGCTCTACTGCCACATCCTCAATATCAAATTTTTCTTCCCCAGCCACCTCAAATTTCATCGGTGGAAAAACACTTCCTTCCACTACTTCACCCCGAATACTTGGTGGATCAAAATGAAAATTTCTGTGTTGTGCAGATTCTAAGTACTCCATAATATAATTTATTAAAACCAACTGTTCGTTTTTCCCGTTTTTGCTTCCCACGCGCCCACCAAACTTAAGAAAATGCGTAGGACACCTAAAAGCAAAGCTAAAAAAATAATGTTTCCTGAAAACCTATTAAGGGCAACCCCTAAAATTAAAAATATCACACAGCCCACATCTAAAAAAACCAACTTGTTTGCTTTCTGATAGTGAAATTTTAAAAAGGCAGAATCCATTTCTTTGGATGTTGGCACACCTATATCAGAGCCAAACCCAGCAGTAAAAATATTTAGCAGGAACCACCCTACCTGTCCATAATAAAACGAGGCCGCTCTACTTTTTTCTTTCGTTGTTATTTCTTGCATATTAATAATTAGGGTAAATCAACCCCACCCTTGTTCCACGGATTACACCGCAAAATCCGCCACGTAGTTAAAAAGAGTCCAATAATCAGGCCTCTTTTTTTTATCACTTGGTGACCATATTCACTACAGCTTGGATAAAAGCGACAGTATCCGTGCCTAAAAAATGTTTTAAAAAAACCATGATCCGGAGAGATGGTTTTTTGATATATTCTGATCAACCACAAAAATGGTACGCGTGGTAAATATATTAGTTTTCTAAAAAAAATTTTCATTACAACAGACATCTTGTTTTGTTTAATAATTCCAAAATCTGCGCTTCAATTTGTGCGTACCCCAAACTAATCGCTCCAGCCTTAGCGACGAAGAGAAGATAATATCCAGGTTTAATTTTTCCTTCTTTGACCAACAGTCGGACAACTTCGCGCATCTGTCTTTTTACCCGATTGCGTTTCACTGCGCTTTTAGACAACTTTAATCCGACCGTAAAACCAACCCGCAATTGTTTGGCAAAAGCTTCTTTGTCTTCCTTGGGTGGAAAAACGTTTTGGTTCTTTTCTAAGTCCAGCGCGCGCAAACTAAAATTGACTGAATTAAACCAACCACCTTTTGCCATTAGGAGATTAAAGTCTCGTACCTTGGTTAAACGATTTTCGTCTTGTAGCATAGTAACTATATTGTAACAAAAAATCCGCCCCTTTTCTAGGTGGCGGATTTTGTTTTAACGTGTTTTTCTTAAACGCTTACCCTTCTTCTCATCCGACACTGTCAATTTCTTTCTACCCTTAGCACGGCGGCGGCGTAAAACCTCCACACCTTGTTTGGTAGACATACGCTTTCTAAAACCATGGGATTTAGCGCGTTTCTTTTTGTTTGGTTGATATGTTCTTTTAGTTGCCATATTCGAAATGAGTGAGAGAAATGAAAAATGTATTTTTCATTTCCGAACGAATGAGAATATATCGCTTTAGCAAATATAATATTATATTAAAATCGCCTTTCACGGCGCAGTTCTAAAAACTACAAAAACAGTATACCATATAAATAACACTTCGTCAAGATTTTGACGTAATCCACAGGTTATCCACACCTTGTCCACCCCGGACTTTTTGGCCTGTTTGAGGTAAAAACAAAGTGTGGTAGAATGATTTTACCAACATAAAAATATAAAACATATAGTAAAGTATGACAAATAATGAAACCTGGCAGGCCGTCCTTGCAGAACTCGAGCTTTCAATTTCTAAAGCAAACTTCAATACTTGGTTTAAAAATACCGGTATTTCTTCGTTTCAGGACAGCCAGGTAATTGTTTGTGTCCCCAATACCTTCAACCAGGCCTGGATTGAGAAAAAGTACCATCACCAAATCATTCAATCGCTTGAACGTGTTACCGGCAAACCAATCAAAAAGATGGAATACCGGATAGAAAGTATTAAAAACGTTGTAGAACAACCAATACTGGAGGAAAAATCGGCTCAAACAGAACAGGCTGCCCAATCTGCTATTATCTCCTCCTTTGGGGCCACCCAACACCTTACACCCACCACCGGCGGTTTCCCAATCAATCCAAAAAACACCTTTTCCAGCTTTGTTGTTGGTAGTGGTTCCGAATTAGCCTTTGCCGCCGCTCAAGCCGTTGCTAACCGCCCAGGAGAGGCCTACAACCCATTGTTTATCTATGGTGGCGTCGGTTTAGGCAAAACCCACTTAATCCAAGCGGTGGGCAATGAAATCCTTAAAAACCGTCCAAATATTAATATTTTGTATGTTAGTGCCGAGAAGTTCTCCAACGACTTCATTTCCTCAGTAAAAGACGGTAATGCCCGCGACTTTCAGAACCGTTATCGCCTAATTGACGTACTTTTAATCGATGATATTCAGTTTATCGCCGGCAAAGACCGCACCCAAGAATCCTTTTTCCACACTTTTAACGAACTCCACCAACAAAACAAACAGGTTATCCTCACCTCTGACCGCCCACCAAAGGCTATTCCGGCTTTAGAAGACCGCCTAAAATCACGTTTTGAGTGGGGAATGATTGTGGACATCTCGCCCCCTGACTACGAAACCCGCGTCGCCATTTTGCAGAAAAAATGTACTGAAAAGAGTTTTTCACTTGATCAAAACATCTTAAACCTGGTCGCCACTTCGGTACAAAGCAATATACGTGAATTAGAAGGAGCTTTAAACAAAATAATTGCTTATCATCAATTAAAAAACATCGAACCGACGGTTGAGTCGGTAAAACCACTTGTTTCAGGAATAAGCAACGCTGCCATCCGCCGATCCGTAACTAGCAAGCAAATCATTGATTCTGTAGCTGATTTCTATAATATTAGTCCAGACGATATTTTAACTAAGAATAGAGAAAAAAGGCTATCATTCCCTAGACAAATAATAATGTATCTCTTGCGCGAGGAGCTAAAAATGTCCTATCCTTCAATTGGGGACGAATTAGGGGGTCGCGACCACACTACAGCCATGCACGCCTGTGAAAAGATCATAAAAGAGATCGAAAATGATATAAAATTGAAGCAAGAGGTGGAATTAATCAAACAAAAGATCTACATTAATAACTTTTCTGGAGTATAAAATAGTTAAAAATCTCCGCTAAGTTATGCACAAAGCATGTTGATAACTTGTTGCCAACCGTGTGTATAAAAAAATTATTACTAACAGGATATAAACAGGGGGTGGAACAAAAACAGTAAAAGTGTAAACTTGTCCCCATTAGAAGAACAAACGAAAAAAGTTATTAAAAAGTTATCCACACGGATTATCTGAAGAGTTAGCCAAAAAAGGAAGTTATCCAACTTATCCACCGCATTACTATTATTATTACTTATATATATACACTTACTCTATGAAATTGACCTGTACGAGAGAGAACCTCTCACAAACGTTGAGTCTAGTAGGAGGAGTAGCGGGAAAGAATATTAACTTGCCAATTTTGAGTAATATTTTAATTCGCGTAGATAACCAAAAAACAGAGATTATTTCTACCAACCTAGAAGTAGCTATCGTTGCCACCTTAAGATCGAAAGTAGATGAACCAGGATCATTCACTGTTCCCGCGCGCACCTTAACCGACTTTGTAAATTTGTTGTCTGGTGTGAACGTAGAAATGGAGCTACAAGGCAGTGAGTTGGTCGTCACCTGTGATCGATCCACTACGAAGATAAAAGGCTCACCAGCAGACGATTTTCCGGTTGTACCGGCTTTGAGTGAAGGGAGTGGTTACCTTGTTTCCGCCGACGAATTAAAAACCGGATTATCACAAGTTGTTTCTGCGTTAGCACGCAACGATATTCGTCCAGAACTATCTGGTGTGTTTTGTGGATTTAATGTTGGCGAGAACAAAGGTTTGGTTTTAGCAGCAACCGATAGTTATCGTCTAGCAGAGAAAAAGATAAAATTAAATCAAGGTGACGACGAAATTAAAGCCATTATTCCTGGGCGCACCGCACAAGAGATTATCCATATATTATCTTTAGCGGTGAGCGAAGGAAACGAAACCGGTGCACGTATTCTTTTAAACAACAATCAAATCACTTTAAACTATTCTAACATTCAATTGGTATCACGTTTGGTTGACGGACAATATCCAGACTATACACAGATTATTCCCAAGAGCTTTACCACCACCGCAACTTTTTCTACTAGTCAGGTGAGTAAAGAGATAAAAGCAGCGGCACTTTTTACCACTACAGGTGTTAACGCGGTGTCGTTCTCTTTAGAAAAAGAGAGTGGCGTGGTGGTAATCGCTTCTACTTCAACTCAAACTGGTGAATACAAATCACAGTTGGAGGCAGAGATTTTAGGGGAGAGTAATAA
>CAZHYJ010000008.1:0-42586 GCA_964536725.1 uncultured Gammaproteobacteria bacterium
TACTAGGTATTGGCAGTATCGACCCTGCCAGTGCCGTTTAAAAAAGCTAACGCGTTAAGTATGCCGCCTGGGAAGTACGGTCGCAAGACTAAAACTCAAAGGAATAGACGGGGACCCGCACAAGCGGTGGATTATGTGGTTTAATTTGATGATAAGCAGAGAACCTTACCTGGGCTCAACTACTAGCTGCATAGGACCAGAAATGGACCTAGCCTTCGAGGGTGCTAGATAGGTGCTGCATGGTTGCCGTCAGCTCGTGCCGTGAGGTGTACCGTTAAGTCGGGAAACGAGCGCAACCCACGTCGTGTGTTAAATGTACACGCGAGACTGCCTGCGCAAGTAGGAGGAAGGAGTGGACGACGTCAAATCAGCATGGCTCTTACGTCCAGGGCTACACACATAATACAATGGCCGGTACAATGGGTTGCTAAGTCGCGAGACGGAGCTAATCCCATCAAAACCGGCCCCAGTTCAGATTGCAGGCTGCAACTCGCCTGCATGAAGTTGGAATCGCTAGTAAACGCGTATCAGCCACGGCGCGTTGAATACGTTCTCGGGTCTTGTACTCACCGCCCGTCACACCATGGAAGTTGGCAATGCCCGAAGTTTCTTTTATTAGGAATTAAGGCAGGGTCAATGACTGGGGTGAAGTCGTAACAAGGCATCCCTAGCGGAAGCTGGGGATGGATCACCTCCTTTCTGGAGAATTGCTGATGAAAGTCAGCTAATCCATGTCGAATGTTTTACTTCGGTAGAACAGGAATAGGCAACAGAGTTTTTACCATATTTATATTGTTGAGAAGAAACCACCGTAATTGGTGGTTTTTTTGTTGTTTTAGCCAAAATTGTTATATTTGGTATTATAAAATTGCAAAAACTTTTATTATTTGCTATTATTTAGCTATAACTTAGTTTAATATTAAAAATATGAGTGTAGATAATTTGTCAGGAAATTCTTTAGAAAATGCCTCTTGGAAGCCTCCTGTAACAGAGAGAGAAGTAACACCTCAACCAGTTGGTGCACACAGCGAAAAAGTAGTACCTTACTATGATAAACCAGAAGAACGGACCCTATTTACAGAAGCCATCCCACCTCAAGACCGAGTTTATGTAGGTGGTAAGAAAATGGTAAGACAGGCAGGAGAAAAAAATTCACAGATAACTCAATTTTTTTCACCTGAAGCTTTAAAAAATATGACCGAACAGTTCCAGGTTGGTAAAGAAGGAACTATTCTTTTTGTAGATAGCAAAGGAGAACCTTGGATTACAGCAGAGAGCGAAGATAGAATAAGAGCTTTAAAAATCGCTGGTTACAAAGAGACTACTTTAACTGGTCGTATACCCCTAAGCAAAGGAGAAGATTTTGGAAATTTTGGGGGAACAGATGATGTAAGATTATCTTCGGTTCAAGATGGTGCCAGGGCTGCCCAGCTTAGAAAAAGAATAGCTTCTTTTTAATTAACATAGAATTGGTAATCTCTAAAATCTTAAAAATGAATTTTTTAATTAGTTTTTTGTTTTGTTTGTGTTTGTAGTTTTTTTACTTGATTTATTGTTTAGATATGATATAATCTGAGCTATTGTTTCTTTATTTGGGCGATTAGCTCACTTGGTTAGAGCGCGGCATTGACATTGCCGAGGTGACAGGTTCGAGTCCTGTATCGCCCACCAGAACTTGATTTTTTTACGGATATTTGGTAAGATATTTTTCGCTAGTAACGGGCGCGTAGCTCAGATGGTTAGAGCGCGTCACTGATAATGACGAGGTCATAGGTTCGATTCCTATCGCGCCCACTGCTTGTTTCTATTTAAGTCGTTGATAATGTAGATAAATCAACGTTTTTGTTGCAATATTAAAACATTATGACGCTATAGTCATATGATAAATTTGAGTCGTAGAACGATATTACTCGCATTACTTGTTTTGGTTAGCGCAATCGGCGTTTATCTTTTTGTTTTTACAGACGTTCTCAGTGTTAAGCAGCCTGGTTATACACCGTATTATCCAGAGTATAATTTACCAAGAAATCTGCCCACCTCTACAGTGATGGCATTTGTTAGTACTACACAAAAAGAGAGTTTAAAATACAAGTTAAACGATGGCGTAAATTATGTGTTGGTGCTCAAATCAGAGCTGGACAAGAAAAAATACGAAGGAGCCGTGATTGATTGGGATAAATTAAACGCAAAAGATAAGCAGGAATTGTTAAAAGAATACGATATTCTTGTTGAAAGATTTGATCAAACGTCGTTGGCGACGTTAAAGCTTAATCATGAAAATAATAATGGTGAAGAGTTGCAAGTTAAAAAAGTATTGTTAAGGAAATTAGACAATGGGTTATGGGAAAGTATTGCGGAGTTTTATGAATTTGATTATGTCTCCGCCTTTGTATTTGGCAATAAATTGTATTTTTCAAGTGATTATAATAAGAAAATTTATTCATACGATCTTAAAACCAAAGAAAAAAAGCTTTTTTTTCATTCCGATCAGATTGGTTTTATGCCCAACGCTATACACGACATAAATATTAAAACAATCGGAGATGATGTTTATTTGTACTACGGCTTTGGAATTTTCTGGATAAAATCTTCTAATTTTAGCTCTGGTAAATTCAATTTTTTGTCGAAAGAAGAGGGTCCTTATATCCAACAAGATGACAACGGGAGATATTGGATTAAAGGCAGTTGGGGTGGTTACGTTCGGTCGTTTGATCCAATAACAAAAAAAATTGGTCGTAAGTTTGAGCTTGTGTCTAGTTATGGTAGTGGTGAATTCTCGCTTGGTAAAACTAAAAATGGTGAAGATGTTGTATTAGTTGACGAAGATACTGAGAATAATTTTGGTTATGACAGTTTAAGTTTTTACACACTCAAAGATCTTTACATCTTTAATTATGATAAGTGGACATCTAGCACTATTATGACCAAAGGGATGAAATACCCAATATTTAACCGGGTATTTTATAATCCAAATTACAATGAAATTGTTTTCGTGGCAGCAGACGGTGTCTATCGATACAGCTGGGTTGAAAAACAAATTAAAAAAATAGATATTAAAATACCTTATAAAATCGAAGAAACCCTTTATAAACTAAGAGCTGGAAACTATGGAATAGTTGATGGTAATTTAAAATTTTGCAATGATGAAAAAGGTGGTTTTGTGTTAAATTTTAAAGATAATTCAGTCACATATTTTGACCACAAAGACGAGTCTTGTTGTGAGGGTTGCCGATATGTGGCCCCAGATAACGGCATGTTAGATGACGCACCTGGTTTACCTTCCTGTTTTAAGGTTATATTATTGGAATAATTAAGATTATCTTAAAAGTTGCTTTTTTGAAAAAAATGGGGTATAATTAGGAAAATATATATAATATATATGGATGAAAACAAGTTTTTAAAAACTGTAATGCGCTGGCTGGCTAATGCCGGTCTCTTTTTGTTAGAATTCATTAAGATTGCGGTGTTGGCAGGTGTGACCATCGCTTTGGTTCGATATTTTTTGTTTAAACCTTTCTATGTCAAAGGTGCTTCGATGGAGCCAAATTTTGAAGATCATGAATATTTGATTATCGACGAAGTGACCTATCGGTTCAATGAACCACAAAGAGGGGACGTGATCGTTTTCAAGTATCCAGAAAACCCAAAGGAATACTTTTTAAAACGAATAATCGGTTTACCAGGTGAGAGAATAAAAATCAGTGGTGGCCAGGCGATCATTTACAACGATCGTTATCCCGAAGGTACGGCAGTGGAAGAATCTTACTTGCCAAAAGACTTAATGACCGAAGGGGAGAAGATTATTACTCTAAACAAAGATCAATATTTTGTAATGGGGGACAATCGTCCAAATAGTTTTGATTCGCGTCGTTTTGGTCCGGTGGATCGTGGTCTGATCGTTGGTCGTGTTTGGTTCCGAGGTTGGCCAGTTAGTAAAATGCAGTTTTTTTCTACTCCCGAATTTACTTTTTAATTTTTCTTAAAAGATAATGATATGATGAAAAATAAAAACACCAAGACAGTGATTAAGAAAGTAGTAAAGCCAGTAAAGAAAGAAAAAGCACCGGAGGAAAAGAGTGTTGCTGAAAAAGGCAAAAAAACTTATTCCACCCTACGTGGTATGCACGATATTTTACCTCGCGAGGAACGTTTTTGGAAAAAGTCATATCGTATTGCTGAAAATTTGGCTGAAAGTTTCCAATTTAGCCGTTTGGAGACCCCGCTTTTAGAAGAGGCGAGTTTGTTTGTACGTTCAATCGGTCGCGGTACGGATGTGGTGGACAAAGAAATGTATGCTTTTGAAGATCGTGATGGTACTAAAGTTTGTCTACGTCCTGAGGGCACCGCCAGTGTGGTTCGCGCCTTTATTGGCAACGGTATGTGGAATTTACCGCAGCCAATCAAGGTTTGGTATTGGGGTTCAATGTTCCGTCATGATCGTCCTCAGGCCGGTCGTTATCGTGAATTTCGCCAGGTGGGCTTCGAGACTTTTGGTAGTCACGAACCAGTGATTGATGCTGAATTGATTTTGGTGGCTTTTAACTTCTTCAAAGATTTAGGTTTGCCAACCATTATTCATATCAATAGTATTGGTACTCCAGAAGAGCGTTTGCGTTACAAGACTGAATTAGTAAATTATTACCGTACCAAACGCGCGTATATCTGTGAAGATTGTAAACAACGTATGAGCCGCAATCCAATGCGTTTGTTGGATTGTAAGGAGGCACAGTGTCAAGAGGTAAAGGAAAACGCCCCACAGATTGTGGACTGGTTAACTCCAGATTCTAAAAATCATTTTATTAAAGTTTTGGAATATTTAGATGAATTGGCAGTGCCATACAAATTAGACCCGACATTGGTGCGTGGTTTGGATTATTATACCCATACTGTTTTTGAAATTTATCCGGATATCGGGGAAGAAGGCGGAGCGCAGAGTGCGTTGGGTGGTGGTGGTCGCTATGATTTGTTGGTTAGTGAAATGGGTGGCCGGCCAACACCAGCTTGTGGTATGGCTATTGGGTTGGAACGCTCTATTATCGTATTGCGAGAATATCTTGAAAAAAACAAAATAGAATTTCCGCGTGAACGCCCTAGTATTTTCTTGGCACAGCTCGGTGAAGAGGCAAAGCGGGTGTCGTTGAAAATTATTAACCAATTACGGGCGAGTGGAATAAAAATCGGGTTCAATCTTTGCAAAGGCTCGCTCAAGAACCAGATGGAATTGGCTGATTCTGCCAAGGTGCAGTATGTTGTTATAATCGGTCAAAAAGAGGTACAAGACGGTACGGTAATCATTCGTGATATGGAGTCTGGGGTGCAGGAAATCGTAGATCAAAAGAAGTTGGAAAACATGCTAAAGAAGAAATTGGGAAAAATTGACTAATTGGGAAAAATACTATATAATAGTTTTAGGTTTTATTCTTTAAAAAAGAAAGTGGAGGTGAATTTGTGTCAGAAATTAAACGTCGTAAAATTGAGTCGTTTGAGGCTTATATGCGACGGGTTAAAAAGCGCTGGCAACAATCCGGCAAGATTCTGCAAGTCAAAAAAATTCGTTTTTTTGACCGCGACAAGAATCGTAATATGCGTCGGAAAAGTGCCTTGCATCGTCTAGCTGTTCAATCAAAAATTGAATACTTGACTAAGACCGGTCAGATGCCGGAAGAAGTTAAGAAAAGATAGTTCGCGTTTTTTACTCGTTATATATTTATTCCGTTGTCCCATGCTTCAATGGATTAAGAATCATAGCAGTCAAACATTTAAAGCCGTTATCCTAACGGGTCTATTGTTAGGAGCGGCTTTTTTGTTTTTTTCGCCGAATATAGCTTTGGCGCAGAGTGTTGCTGATCCAAACAGCACCTTAAATCAAGGCGTACAAGTCATTCAAGAACCACTCGGTCTTCCGTCCACGGATATTCGTACTATCATTGCAAATATTATCCGTATTGCTCTTGGGTTACTTGGGCTTATTTTGGTGGTGCTCATAATGTATGCTGGATTTTTGTGGATGACTGCTGGAGGAAACGAAGAACAAATCGGCAAATCAAAGGCTATGTTGAAAAACGCCGTCATTGGTTTGGTGATTATTCTTAGTGCCTATAGCATTGTTTGGTTTGTGATGCGCATGCTGGGGGTTGAGGGCGGGGTAGGTGGTGGTCCGGGGGCAGCTGCGCCAGGCACACAAAATTTCCGTGGTAGTGGTGCTTTGGGCGCTGTTGTTAAAGACCATTATCCAACACGGGGTCAAGTAGGTGTGGCACGCAATACCAAGATTATTGTTACTTTTAGAAAACCAATTCGTTTGGAAGAATTTGTCGATGATACTACGGGCGATAAGATTTTGGGAAATTGTAAGGCGAATATGACCGATTGGAGCAAAGATTGTGATTTGATAAAAACAGTGGGTGGGCAGTTGGTCAATCAGTTTATCAATATCAAGCGAGCAGATACCGGCGAGGCTATTCCAGGTGCAGCCATTACAGCGGTACCAACAACAGTTGGTGGAATTACCGGTATTTATACTATTGTTATCAAGCCGATTGCAGATTTTAATAAAACTGGAGGTGGTTTTCTGGGTAGTCCAACTGAGGAGATTGGGTATATTGTGCGTTTGGGCAGTGAACTGCGCCTTGATGCCGAAGGTAGCCCACGTGTTTTTGATACTACAAGAATCGGCAATGATTATTATGAATGGCAGTTCAAGTGTAGTACCGCACTAGACACAAATCCTCCATATGTCAGCAGTGTTTTTCCTGGTCTCAATGCAAAAGAGGCAAGAAATTCGGTTATCCAGATTGATTTTAGCGAAGCCATTGATCCATCCGGTATTCAAGGTGATTTTGGCACTTCGCCCGCCGGATATTATTTTCTTGCCGGCGAAAATATTTTTCTAAAAAACAACAACAGCTCTGTACCGGTCGGTACATTCAACTTGACCAATGGCTATCGTACTTTGGAGTTTACTCCATCGGTTGCTTGTGGTGTTAATGCTTGTGGTGGAAAGATTTTCTGTCTGCCGGTTTGTGATAAACCAGGTGCGACTTGTACTGAAGACAATTTTCAATTTTTATTAAAAGCGGCGCGAACAATCGGTGCCAACACTTTTGAAGCTCAGCCATTTTCTGGGTTGATGGATGTGTCTGGTAATGCGCTTGATGGAAATAACAATAAGGTTGTGGATGTGGCGACGACTACTTTGCCAATTTTCAACAATTGGTTAAAACCGGATAACTATGCTTGGAATTTTGTAATTACAAAAACAATTGATTCGGCTGCTCCGTTTTTAACTCGTGTTTATCCCGGTTTGGATGCAAGTTTTGTAACGGCTGATGATCCTTGGGAGATGGTGTTTAGTAAACGTATGCGTATTGAGCCGATGTATGGTATCTCGATAGAAGAACAACCAACACCAGCGATGAGAGGGGATAATATTCCGCTTTGCAAAGTGCCGCAAGTGCGTTTTGGTGAAGATTCCACTGGTGTTAGTATGAACCATTGTCCATTTTTAGATAAAATAAAACAATATTATCTTCCGTCTTTAGATTCTAGTATTGAAGATGTTCATTTTAATTGTTTTTATCCTGGTAAAGGACCAGGTGAAATGGCGCGCGACAAAGTTTCTGCTGATTGTAAAGCCAATGGAGATGGGTGTTGTGCTGTTACCTCAACTATCAACCAATCTTTTTGCTGTAATGGCTCCGTTGTTGGTGCTAGCAGTTCAACCTGTATAAATAATTTACGAGCTATTTCGCCATAATAAATATGTCCCAATTACGAAAACGAAATTTATTTTTACTTAGTTTGTTTTTGGGAGTTTTTTTTGTTGGTATTCTTTTTACTAGTACAGCGGTGCTGGCACAGACATCTCCTGATTTAGGTTTACAGCAGGTGAGTGATACGGGTTTGTCTAATATGGACATTCGCACTGTCGTCGCCAATATTATTCGAATATTTTTGGGATTACTGGGTGTTATCGCTGTTGTGTTGATGATTTATGCCGGTTTTATTTGGATGACTGCGGGTGGAAATGAAGAAAAAATTGGCGAGTCAAAAAAGATTTTGGTCAATGCCACTATCGGTTTGGTTATTATTTTATCCGCTTACGCGATTGTAAGTTTTGTTATTACACGTCTACTGTCTGCGACCAGCAACTACCCACAACACTGCTATGATGGGATTTTGAATGAAGACGAAAGCGATAAAGATTGTGGTGGAAGCTGTCAGCCATGTGGTAATGGAGGAGGGGTTTGCACTGATCCACCTTGTGGTTTTACTAATGTTTTCTTTGTAGAAAAATTACCTTCTGCCGGTAGTGTTTGTATACGCAATGTTAAATTGGCGGTAGTGTTTAGTGAAGCGATAGATGTTAACACGCTTAACGAAAATACAGTCGCGATAAAAAAACAGAGCGATAATTCTGTCGTGAGTGGTAACTGGCAGTTAGGCAATGATAGAAATATTGCCTTATTTGTTCCGAGTGGTAGTTGTAGTCCGATTGATGGTGGTAATGATTGTTTGGCTGCTAATACCTCTTATGTGTTGGACATTAACAACAGCCGACAGGGTGAAATTAAAAATGCGAGTGGTGGTCGTAGTCTAAACTGTGGCCTAAAAGCTAAGTGTGAGCCGGTGGTATTTACTACTGGTGATGGGGTGGACCGTAACCCTCCCGTGGTAAGTTTGGAAATAATTCCACCTTTTCAATCGGGATTAACAATACCAGCAAAAATTAATTTTACTGATGATAATGGTTTACAAAATGCCGCTTTTTACGCAGGTGGTTATTTTGTCGGCAGTCAAAGTTTGGCTAATTGTCAAAAAAATGGCACTGTTACTATCGACTGGTCAACCGCTGGTATGCTGGGCAACTATTCAACCAAAGGTGTTGGTTTGGATTGGGCCGGTCAGAGTGCGGAAGCCAATCAAACAGTAAAACTGCTTCCACAACATTGTTTTAATCGCCAACAAGATGTTGTTGAAAATGAAACGGGTGTTGACTGTGGCGTGAATAGTGGTTGTGGAAATTGTGGTGGAGATAAATGTTCTGATGGTGCGCAGTGTGCCAGTGGATATTGTGAGATCGTTGCGCCAGCCACCGAAGGTGTTTGTGTGGACAAGATGAAAATTTCGGATGTTTCTCCATTGGACGGTGCTTCCGGAACATTTGTTTCAATTGTTGGTAATTATTTCGGTACCAAGGTTGGTAAAGTATATTTTTCAAAAATAGCAAATCCAAATAAAAATATTCTAAACGATTGGCAAGAGGCCTCATTGGCCAATTGTAGTGCGGATTCCAAGACGTGGACACCGTGGCAGGTTGTGGTAGAGGTTCCGGCTGATAGTGTAGTTAGTGGTCCGATTATGGTGGAAACTGCCAGTTCTACCGGTGCAGACAAAATAGAAAGAAAGTTTTTTGATACCACCAATGATACTTGGGGGAGAAAAATTAGTGATTTCAGGATTACTAATCAAGTTCGTCCTGGTTTGTGCCCGATTGTTCCGGATAATGGAAAGCCCAATGATCCTGTTGTGTTAAGAGGGAAAAATTTTGGTGGTGATGGGCAGGTGTTTTTTGGTAGTGTGCAGGCGCCAAAGATTAGTTGGGCAGATACATTGATTGGCGCAAAAGTTCCTTATTTAGATAAGGGTAGTTTAGGTGTATATGTAAAACCAAATGGCAGATTAGAAAGTAATAGTGTTTATTATTATATCAGTGGTACTGTCGGCAAAGATGACCCAACTATTTCCGAAATTTCTCCCAATGTTGGTGCCAAAGGCGAATATATCACGATTAGTGGTAGTAAATTTGGTGATACACAGGGCAGAGTGTGGTTTCAAAAAAACTCAGAATCGGTTTTAAACGGCGACAATTCTTTTCCTGCTGATTGCGCTGGTGCTGTTTGGTCTGACACCCAAATTATTACTAAGTTTCCTGCCAGTGAAAGTTTAGGAGATTATTCTGTTTGGATAAGTACTGGTGATAGTGTCTCTCGGGTGAGTGCTCCAGCGGGGCAGAAATTCAAATTAGAATCGGGTGTGCCGGCTCCGGGTATCTGCAAGATTGATCCTGTTAGTGGGCCAGTGCCTTTTGCCGAAAAAGGAACCATGAAGATTTATGGCGAATATTTTACCTTTACTTCGGGAACAGCTAATTATGGTAGTCGGTTGTATTTTTGGAAATCGGGGGCATCCAAAGACTCTCTCGATAGTCGTGCCGAAGTTAATTCTTTTCGGGTTAATCAAAATAACTATTTAGAAATAGCTACACCACCAAATGGTACCGTGACCGGTCCGGTAGTTGCTAATCGAAATGATAGTAAAAAATTTGGCAATGGTGTTAATTTTACTGTTAGTGACTGTGTAAAAAACAATGGTTGTACGACAAGCGGGACACATTGTTGTGTTTCAGGTGATGATAAAGGTGTTTGTCGGCCGGATAACGAATTATGTGCTGGGGAAGTGCGTTCCACCGGTTATATCTGGCGTTTTTCTACACGTGATATACCAGTGCCATTAACTGTTATTGAGAAGTGTGACGATGCCACAGAGGCGGGCAAGGCACTACCTTCGCCATCTCCATCTACCATATGGAATCGCACTGGTTTTCCAAACGACTTTCACTCCAATGTCTGTCGCAACGCTTTAATAGAAATTGAATTTAGTCGGGGTGATACGCTGCCTACTCCAGCAGATGCTGTCTTGGTTGGTGAGTGTCAAGAAGACTCATTAGATCTTGAAAATCGTTTTTGTAAGATAAAAACTGGGGGTGATGTTGTTATAAAAGATCAAAATGGAAAAAATAATAATTTTGAACCACAACCTTCTTTGCAAACAGGCGAGAGCGCCGGCAGAGATTATTTGGAATTATCACCAGACGTTGCTTATAACAATGGAAAATGGAAAGATGGCACTTGGTATCGCGTCGTTTTGAAAAATGCAATTTCCGCCGGATCAGGTACTTCAACAATTAATTTGTCATCAACCAAACCGTGTGATGTAAATGAAGATGGAAAAATTGATTCCAAAGACGGTTCGGCTTACTGTTTCTTTTTCAAAACAGGAGCGACTGATTGTGCTTTGTCCAAAGTAGTGATTACGCCTTATAGTTATTGGACCAGTTATCTGGAAGTACCACTACGTGAACACTCTGTTGGGGGTGATGTTTATGATCTTTTTTATTCTGGCCATGGTTTGAGCTCACAGCGTTGTGTCATGATGGATGTCAGTGGTTTTAATTGGCAATGGACAGCAGTCGACAAAAGATATGCGGATATATATAGTAATTCTACTAGTGTAAGAAATGTTCAGATTTCTTCTTTGCAAAATACAGTAGGTGTAGATTTGTTTGATCCGGAAAATGCCAGGAATATTAGCGCTCGGGCATCCAGTGGTGCCAAGAGTTATGTTGGTAATAGTCCGTTAACAATCGACTTGTCTAATCCAAAAGTAAAAGACTATTGGCCGAATTGTTTAGAGGTATGTACTGATGCGGCAATTGGTGCGCGATTCAATTTGACAATGTCTGAGCATAATCTAAACTCGGCGGTAAAGTTATATCGCTGTAACGATGAAAATTGTTTAAGTTTGACCGAAGTTGATTTGCAATCGGTGTCTTTTAACGAGGCGACAGCATATACAGAATTGGACATCAAACCAAGCGCCCCGCTAGAAAAAGAAATTATTTATCAAGTAGTTTTATCCAATAATCACACACCTGTTTCCAATATGCCAAGCACAAATCGTGATGATTTGTGGTCGGTTTCTAGGTATAGCGACCGAGCTTCATATAGTAAGCCACTGGAGCAGTTTGTTTGGCGTTTTAGAACAAAAAAAGAAGCTTGCAAGATTGACCGAGTGGAAGTTTTGCCAAAAGTATTTTACGCACCCAGTCTGACAGCAAAGACAATTTATCGCGCGCAGCCATATTCTGCACCGGACGCGTGTAGTGCTAGTGGACAAAAATTAAGCACTGCCAATGTTAATTGGGCTTGGGAATCTGGTGATGAAAAAGTTGCTGTTACCACCGAATTCACTTCTGTTGGTTACAATCCATATTGTACTGCTGATTGTATTCGAAAAGGTAGTGATGTGCCGGTGAGTGCAGTTGCGGAGAATTTACGTGTTTGCGGTAATGGCAAGGTGGAAGCAGGGGAGGATTGTGATGAGCCAAATGCTGCGCAGGGTTGTGGGCTCAACTGTTTGCGTATGGGAAATGATAACGCGACTACAACTGCTAGTAGCGTCAGTTTGGGCTTGTGTGGTGATGGTTTTGTTACACCTGAACGCGGTGAGGAGTGTGATCCGAATAGTAGTGTTACTTCCACCAGAATAAATTGTGGCAAAAATTGTTTAAATCTAGGTTCCAAGCCAGCTACTGGTGCACAAGATGTTTCTGCTTCTGTTTGTGGTAATGGTTATAAAGGAGCAGGTGAGGATTGTGACTTGGGTATCACTGCTTCTTCTGCCAATCCGTCTTCGTCCATGGGTTGTTCTGCCAACTGCTTGCATCAAGGTACTAGATTGTCAACCAAATGGTGCGGAGATCATGTGGTGGATATGGGTGGTTTCACGACTTCTTCCTATCGTTCTTATTGTATCCAAGCCTACAGTCAGTGTGGTGATGGTGTACAAAATCCAGATGAGGATCCCGGGTGTGATTTGGGTGGTGGTAAGTTTGCTAACACTTGTAACGAATATTGTTTGTTAAAACAGGGTGATCACACTAGTAGTGCAGTTGATCCGAATAACGACGCTGTTGGTAATAATAATTGTGCGGTTGCGGGAACAGAAGGGTGTGGCAACAACAATCAGCATGTTGGTTCTTCGTTGTTGTATTCTAACCCGTCTATTTGTGGCGATGGTGTAGTTGGTTTGGGTGAGGATGGTTGGTGTGAACATAGAAACAGTTTGGTTATTACCAAAACTGATGGTTTTGTTAATCCGTGGGTGTTGGTAACGGGTGTGGGTCGTGGTGTACCAGGAGGTATTCCTTTGGCACAACGCGCAGAGATTAAAGCAAAAACAAATACTAATACTTCGGGTGGTACTGTTAAGGAAGGCAAGGGAGAATTCGTTATCAAATGTGGTTTTCAAAGTGACGCAGAATGCCAATTGGCCAACAAAGGAGATCTGAGATATGGTGTCGCTGCTAACTCTTGTTGTTTCTTGCGACCACAGTTAACAGAGTTATATCCAGGTGTTATTCAGAGCAACCCAATCGGTCCTACTGCCGATGAGGCAAAAAATGTCTGTCCAAATACCTATATTTCCGCCAATTTTGACCAAGTAATCGACAGTCGAACGCTTTCGGGTAATTTTATTATTGCTCGTGGTACTGATTCTAATAGTTGTAATATTGCTGCCGGTGAAGAGAATGTTACAGAATTAATTAAAAAAATAGCAGCTGTGGGTGAACCGACAAAATGGTATGCTTCAGTTTTGCAAAAAATTGTTTACTTCTTCAAAAATTTAATTGGTAGTGATGTGCAGGCAGTGGCCTCTGTTAATGTTAAGACTTGGTGTGCGGGACAAGATGTCGGCACTGCTGAAGTGATCGCTGATACTTATGGTGGTGGGTCGAAAATAAAAGTAGACTTGAAGAAACTTTTAGCGTTTAACACCGACTATGCGATTATTTTAAGTCCAGAAATTAAAGATGTGAGAGGTGTAAAAATTGGTGAATTTGGTAAGAGTGGGAAAAGTATTTTCTGGCGTTTTAGTACCGGCGCAGAAGTTTGTAGTATTAGTCAAGTGACCGTATATCCGGATCAATATTATTTTTCGACTGCCGGTGCTACTACCACTTTGGAAGCATATGCTTTGACTGAAAATAGGAGATTGATTCAGTCGATTCCAGGTGCTTATGCTTGGGATATGCTCTGGGGTCCACAAAACAACAATTTTGTTAGTTTGACCAATACCGCCTCTGCTCTTAATGTAATTACTGCCAAAAATCAAAATGGTGAGATCGATATTCGCGCCTCAGTTAATATTACGGACAACAAATATGGCGCGGCGGGTGGCTTGGTCGCTACCGGTCGATCACACATTATTGTATTTTTGTGCGAAAATCCATGGCCACCAAAAGATTTAGTTGTAGACAAAATTATCTTCCCTTATGAAGACAAAATAGGTAACAATGATGAGTATTCTATTACGGATAATATCTTTACTGGTAAACCGATTATAAATTCTCCGGTGGGAGTGGGGTACTTTAATTTTGCTACTTACTATTGTGCAGATAATGGTAGTACTGGAAAATATGACGATTTGCCGTACTTGCGTCCCGCTGTTCAAGTGGCAGACAGTTTAGTATCAGCAACTTCTACTTTAAAAAGATTTATTTTTACCAGTGAAAAAAATTCTGATGCTATCGGTATCCAAATTTTCCCCAACACAGAACATTTGACCGCGCGCCAGTGGTTTATGAATAGTAAAGATTTTGGTGGGCAAGGATTTACTGGTAATTTGCAGAGTTTAAAAATCGATGGTTATGACGCGGTGTCAGATGGTAATAATATTTATGTTGATGCAGTAGATATTTCTTCAGCACAACCAAATCCAACAATAGGCAAGCTTTGGACCAATATCTATCTTTTTAGTATCAACGCTGATGCTAAGCCGGAAACGAGAAATGTTTATGATCAGATAATTAAAAATCTAAATTTCAATACAAATTTAACGAATTATGGTTATTGCGGAGCAACCGTATCTAATCCTGGCTCAACCACAACATGTGCCACCAATTTTGATTGTCCCATGAACGAGGTCTGTTCCGTACAATCCGATAGTTTAAAACGTGACTATCAGCGACTGCGTGATTTGAAGAGTATCGAAAAAACACTAGATAGTTATTATACCAAAAACGGATCATATCCTGATTTGAAGGAGGGGACATATTTAAGTGGGCAAACTTTGAGTACTTGGCCGTCGTGGTCTGTGCTTAGTAACGCTGTGGGAAATAGTTTGCCAGTTGACCCAATTAATCGTTTGGCTGTTTCTGGTAGTTGTTCGTCGTCAACTGGTCAGTATTGCTTGTCGGACGATAATTGTCCAAAAGAGGAATCGTGCATTTTGCATGATGCAACCACTGGTTGGAGTACGGCTGATCGTCGGTTTTCTTTTTCTTGCAACGACAACTCTTTTGCTTATCGTTATATTTTCTCCACCTCCACAGGTTTTAAAATATATAATCGATTCGAAGATCTTGGTGTTGAAGTTACCAACCTTAATGATTTCTTGACTGATTTTATCTCTTCACCGGATCGTTTTTCAGTGTTTGATCCAATCGAGAGGGGTATATGTTTGCCAGGTGAATCGATTACTACCATGCAGGCGGGATATTGTGGCGATGGTAAATTGAATTTGAATTTAGGGGAAAAATGTGACCCGCCGGGATATAAGGAGTATGAAACGGGATGTACTGGTGACGGTGATACCAAAAAAGTTAATACTTGTAACGCTAATTGTAGTGGTTGGACAGGTTCAACTGTGCCTTGTGAATCTTTTAGTAAGTGCGGAAACAATATTACTGAAATCGGCGAGGTTTGTGATGAAGGTTCTATGAACGGAAGGTATAATCACTGTAGTGCTGATTGTAAATCTTTACATAGTGCTCTTGGGTGGTGTGGGGACAATATTGTTACTACTACTTATGAAGTGTGTGATCCGTCGGTTAGGGTGTTAGAATGTAGATTGGATAACAAGGTGTGCGATGGTGGTCCATTAAAAGGGAATGATTGTAATTCTAATAGAGACTGTGCCTTGTTGTGTAAGATTCTGCCAATTGGTCGTGGTGTCGCCACTTATTATCCAGCAACATTGGGATCGAATGGTTTTGTGTGTGACAAGGGCGGTGCATTGGAGATTAATACTTCTAAATGTGAAGCAGATCGTTGTGATATCGTGCAAAACGGCCTGAAATATGGTATGACAAAGACGGAATCATGTAATTATGACTGTCAAAACTATGGTCCATACTGTGGTGATGGAATAGTGCAGTCAGAGTTTGGTGAAGAGTGCGACGGTGACCAAAGTTGTAGCAAAGACGGGGTAGCAGGTGTCAAAAAATGTTCCACCAGCTGTCGTTTTGCCGAGAGGGAAGAGGGCGTATGGTTTAGGTTTGATAGTGTTGGCAAAGAATTTAATGACAATAGAATATTTGATAATGTTTCAGTAGACCCATTAACGGGCGGAATGGTTTCGTTGTGTTATGCTGATGCTCAGGCATGTCCAAGTATGGTTCCTGGAAAATTTGGTCAGGCTTTAAATTTTGATGGTATAAATGATTATTTAATGTTTCCATTTGCTGATGTAGATATCGCCAAATTAACTGTGCCTAAATTTTCCGTTTCAGCCTGGGTGTATCCAATTAATAATGAGTATGGAACGATTGTTGAAAAAGGTGGAGTGGCGGTAAATAATGGTTTCTCTTTTGGTTACGGTGGTGGAAAGGCTCAGTTTTCGATTTATGACGGATCGCTTCCTTATAGACAGGCAGGTGGTGCGGTTTCGCTCAATCAATGGTCGCACGTTGTTGGTGTTTTTGATGGATCTGTTGCTAAGATTTATATAAATGGACAGTTTGTCAGTTCTACCGACACTATTATTAAGAGCGACTCATCAGTTGGCTTTGATGTTGGTAAAACTACCATAGGGATTGCTAAAAATTATTTCAAAGGCAAGATTGACGAATTATCATATTTCACCCGCGTTCTAACTGATGCGGAAATAAAGGATTTGTATGACACAAATTGGATGTGTTCTACTGCGGTAGAAACTACTGCGACTGAATTGTCGACCAAGAAAGTTTGTGGTGATGGTATTATTGGTGATGGTGAAGAAAACGGAAGCAAACTTAACGAAGCAGGTGTCCAAGAGGTGTGCGATAATATTGGTCAAAACGGTGTTGCTTGTGTCCCGGGGTATAACAAGTCGTGTAGCTACTGTTCGGCCGATTGTTCGGCGGTTATTTTCCGCGAAGCAGTTGGTTATTGTGGAGATGGGATAATTAATGGTACGGAAGTTTGTGATGTTGATTCAAAAACAAATACTATGTATGCCGCTGCTAGTAGTAATGGAACTTCTGCTGTTAAAGAGTCCAATGTTATTAATGGCTATAAAGTTAAGTCATGTTCAGAAGAAGCTAACACAAAAATTAATGCCTCAAGCACTTATTGGTCAACCTTGTCTGATTGGGCAAATTATCTTTTGACCTTCAAGAAAGGAACAAAGAGTTGTATCGATGACTGTCAGACTATACAAAACAACTGTGTAGAGTGTGGTTTGAGTGCTGGCGGTAGTGAAATTAAGGGTGCGTTGATTAATGTACTGGAGCCAAACAACGAGTTTGTCAGCTCCAAATATTTGACGCCATTGTATTACGATGAAACTGGTTGGGATATGGATAATGTTTTATTATATTTTACCAGTAATATTGAAAAGGCTGATTTTATAAGAGAAAGAGTCGCTTCTCAAGAAGAAGTTCGTCCAGCTAATTTTAATAAATTTACTTTATTTCCTGCCAACTCATCTGGGACGACAGGCACTAGTACTTTAGCAAAAATAAATACAAACCCAGTTTGTTCTATTACTACTGTTGATAATGGAGCACATTATCAAATGGTGTTCAATGGTGATCGACAAACAAAACATACGATTGATCTAGATGTTGTGTCCAATCCGGCCCCGTGGCAGTATGACCAGGTTTTGTCGCCGATAATTCGTTTGTCAAATTATCCTTCTGGTACTAGTGTTGGCAAAGATAATACAACAATCTTAGCTCGTCCTAAAGATATCCGCATTGTTGTCCGTTGGGTTGATGACAAAGATGTTATTGGTGGGTTTGTAACCCCACCCACCACTCCAACATTGGAAGGTGCGAGCTTTAAGTATAAGTCTGTTGGTGTCAACTATTATGCCTCGACTACCGCTGATTATATGATGAGATCAATTTGGTACCACGGTCTGGTTTGGGCGTCTAGTAAAACTACAGTAGAATCTTTTACTGTTGATACTAGTAGTACATTGGGCACCTACGCTTTTTATGTGCGTACCCCAGGAGAATATAATTTTAAAGCTTATAGTGGAAGTAAATTGCAAGTGGAGGTATATGTACCAGAAGATGAGGTTGTTATTGATGGTAGTGATGATAGTTGGCGTCATTTTTCTCGACCGGCCAAGGTGTTTTATCTAAGTGATGCTATTCAATCCGACAATCCGCAAGCTAGTTATTGGCATGTATTTAATATCAAAAAAACACCTAGCACTGACAGCTTTGCATCGTTGAAAAACATTGAAGCGACTTTTACTAAAGATGGTTCAGAGATTCCAATCAGTCGTATTCTGACTTCTGAGGCGTATCTGCAGTTTTCATATTAATTTTTCGTATGTTCAATCGAAATAAAATATTATTGATCGTATTGGCGGTGTTGTTGGTTTCAGGAATCGGAATATTTTGGTATAATAAAAGGAATAGCGGTGTTGTGCAAAAAAATGCGCCAAGTCAAAGCGAGATTGAAAAAGCACAACGTATTGTGGAGCTAGATGATTTAAATGCTACACTAGACAAAATGCGTGTAACGGACAAAGATTTGGATGGATTGACTGCGGAAGAAGAAAAAAAGTTTGGCACTGACCCACTAAAATCAGACACCGACAGTGATGGGTTGTTGGACAATGATGAGATTAAGATTTATAAAACCAATCCATTAAAAGCTGACACAGATGGTGACGGAAAGAGCGATGGTTACGAAGTGCGGCGCTACGCTGATCCATTAAAAAAATAATATATATTTAATAATTTAAAATATGTTTGACGATCAACCTGGTAACCAAAATATTCCACCTTCAAATTTGCCTACCGAACCGGTAGACATGTTTGCGGACACAGAAAAAAATGGTGTTGTGGGTATTCCGGCAGAGCAACCACCAGATGCATTGGACGCGGGTTTGTTGAAGAAAAAGACAGAAGAGGCACAAGTACCTCAACCAGATATGAACGCTGGTGCTATGAATCCAGCACCAATGTATGCGATGAAGGCGCCAATTTTAGGTAAGATAATTTTGTCGGTAGTTTTTGTTGTTGTGTTGGGTGGTTTGGGTTATGGTGGTTGGTGGGTTTATGCGAATTATTTTAGTCAGCCGGTAGTGTCTACAACTAACACACAAGTTGATATAAATACTGCTAACAAAGTTGTTGAAACACCGGTGGATGCTGTAAATGATGCTGCTGATATTATAGCGACCCCAGATCCACTAAATGTTGATACCGGGACTGTTACCGCTGTTCCCACCGATATCGAATTAAATCGTGATATTAACAACGATAAAATTTTATTTGGTGAGCCAATTGATAGCGACAAAGATGGCTTGGATGACGTGCGTGAAAAAGAAATTGGTACTGATCCTGACAAAGCGGATACCGATGGTGACGGCTTGATTGATGGTGATGAGGTTATTATCTGGAAGACCGATCCACTCAAAGCAGATACGGATGGTGATAAATTTCCTGATGGCACCGAAGTAAAGAATGGTTATAATCCGCTTGGTGCAGGAAAATTATTTCCTTCTCAAGTTACAACTACTGTAAATACGACTACAAAAACTGCTACCACTACAAAATAATAACTATGTTTGGTAACAAAAATAAAAGCAAAGAGCCAGAAATCGCCGTAGCAGTTGAGTCAATTCCAGTTGAATTTTATGGTGGAATTAATCCAACAGTAAAGTTTAAGACTACGGAAAAAGAAGTAGAATTTAAAAAATCTACTGATTTAACTACTTCAGAAAAGAAAGCTTTTGACAAAGCTGCTGCTGTTGGTGGCGGATCAAAATTACATTTGGCTAATTTACTGGCTAGTCCCAAGTTTTTGTTGCTAACAGCTGGTGGTTTATTCGTTGTCTTTGGTGCAGTAGCTGGTGTGTATTATTGGCAGCAATCACGCGTTGTTCAACCGATTGCTATGCCGGTTAACAACGAAGTCGTGCCTATAGCAGTGGAAGAGTCGGTAGTAGAAGTCCCGGTTGCGCCAGTGGTAGAGGAGGTTACAACTACACCAATAGTTGAAGAGATTAAAAAATCAATTTTTGATATTCCACCCACTTATCCAGTGATGACTTTAGGCAAAAGCAACGACACGGATAATGATGGTTTGACAGATATGGCCGAGGAGTTGTTTTTGACTGATTTGGGCACGCCTGATTCGGATAAAGACAAATATTCTGATAGCCATGAAATTTTTAATCTTTATAATCCAGTTGGTAAAGAACCACGTAAATTAATCGACTCTGGTTTGGTGGAAGATTTTGTTAATCCAGTGTTTGGTTACAAGGTGTATTATCCCAAGAGTTGGGCGGTGGGTAATGTGGATGAGAATTATCGTAGTGTCTTATTTAGTACTCTGACTGGTGAGAGTGTTGAAATTCGCGCGATTGAAAAAACTTCGCCGGATGGAAGTTTTGCTGATTGGTTTGCCCAGTGGGCGCCAACAGAAAAAATTACTGATTTAACAGAATTTGTCACCGCTTTTAAGGACAAAGGTTGGCAGAGAAGTGATGGTTTGGTGTATTACCTTGAGACACCACGTCGTGTCTATGTATTGGTCTATCACACCACCGACAGTACAGTGGTAAATTTTGAAATTGTCGCCAAGATGATGGCAAGAAGTTTTCGTTTACCCTTAACTGATGAAGTTTTTGTTGTGCCAATTATCGAAGCGAGCGGGGAGGAGACTGTTGCGAACGAAGCTGGTTTAATCATGGACACTACTTCTGCTAGTGATATTTCAACTACCCCAGTTACTTCTTCTGAAATATGATAGTCGTGAGTGTGGTCAAAAAAAATGTTATTCCTTGGGCGGATAAATGGATAAGCGGTGTTGTTACTTTGACAGCTAAAAAAGAAAAGAAGATAAAGGGTGAAGTGGAGATAATAATCGTTGGGGATAAAGAGATTAAGCAACTAAACCGCACTTATCGTGGTAAGGATAAAATAACAGATGTGCTTTCGTTTGCTTGGCAGGAGGACGGATCGGTTCCGACCAATATTTTGGGGCAGATATACATATGCTATCCCCAGATTAAGCGTCAGGCAAAAACCTGGCGAGTAACAGCTAAAGAAGAGTTTGCGCGTATGTTGGTGCATGGCTTGTTGCACCTGGTTGGCTATGATCATGGTGATGAAAAAGATTCACAAAAAATGTTTGGTTTACAAGAAAAAATAGTGGGGGAAATCTCCAAATTAGTTTAAGTGTTTATGGTTTCGTTACGCCGACTTTTTAGAAGTATGAAAGATGCCCTGCGTGGGCTAAAAACTGTTTTCAAAAGTGAACAGAATTTTCGTATTCAAATTTTAGTTGGATTAATGGTTGTAATACTAGCTGTTTTTTTTCCGTTAAAAATTTGGGAGATAATTTTGTTGATTTTGCTTCTAGTACAGGTGTTGGTGATGGAATTATTAAATACTGCGCTGGAATATTTTACCGATCTGCTCAAACCCCGCTTGCATCACTATGTATTATTAATTAAAGATGTGATGGCGGCGGCTGTGCTCCTAACTGCGTTGGGGGCGGCGGCGATTGGGTTGATAATTTTCTTACCTCACTTTATTAAATTGCTCCAATAGTGTATAATATAGCCGCTATGAAAAAATCCCAAAGTAATTTAATCGCTGGTTTGGATATTGGATCTACCACCATTCGTATGGCGGTTGGTCAGTTGGTTGCTCAAGATGAATCTGGGATGGGTTTGGAGTTGCAAATTTTAGGTGCTGCCGAGGTTCCTTCTGAAGGAATCAATCGTGGAACAATTAATAGTATCGAAGACCTAGTTTCCTCGATCTCTGCCTGTTTGGAACGTACAGAGCGGATGGTAGGGTTGCCAATTGACAGTGTCTGGACAGGAGTGTCAGGGCTGCATATCATTTCTCAACCAAGCAGAGGGGTGGTGGCAGTTTCTAAAGCCGATAGTGAGATTTCTGGTGAGGATGTATCGCGTGCGTTAGATGCAGCTCGAACTATTTCCACTCCTTTAAATTATGATGTCCTCCATGTCTTGCCTAAAGGTTTTGGGGTAGACGGGCAGACTGGAATAAAAGACCCGGTTGGTATGACCGGAATTCGTTTGGAGGTAGATGCTCAGATTATTTTAAGTTCGTCTTCGCAGGTTAAGAATCTTACCAAAGCGGTTTATCGTGCCGGCCTTGAAATCGACGACTTAGTTTTGTCTATCTTGGCTACGGGCGAAGCTGTGCTAACTAATAAGCAAAAAGAATTAGGTGTTTTGGTAGTGGATCTCGGTGGTTCTACCACCAGTTTGGCGGTATTTGAAGGGGGAGATATTGTGCATACTGCGGTTTTGCCAATTGGCGCTGAGCATATTACCAATGATGTCGCCATCGGTTTACGCACTACAATTGAGATTGCGGAAAGAGTTAAAATTAAATATGGCAATTGTTTTGCTGAGAGTGTTTCAAAAAAAGACGATGTTGATTTAATGGAAGTAGGGGGCACAGAACATGAGCTAATAAAACGCCACGATCTGAGTGAAATTATTGAAGCACGGGTAGAGGAAATAATTTTTAAAATTGATCAAGAATTGAGAAAAATTAACCGCAGCGGTCTTCTGCCAGCGGGCGTAGTCTTTACTGGTGGTGGAGCCAAGCTTGCCGGATTGGTAGAGCTGGCAAAAAAGAATTTACGTTTGCCCGCGACCATCGGTTATCCATTAAATGTTTTGAGTGTGACCGACAAAGTTGGTGACGCTGGTTTTGTTACAGTGATTGGTTTGATTAAATGGGGGAGTTTGATGACAGGAAGTATGGCTGGGCGGTCGCCAGTACGTGGTGTTTTGGATGGTCTGGGAAAGGTGTTTGGGTCTGGAGGGAAAGTTAAGTCTTGGTTCAAGACTTTAATGCCCTAGTTATACACACTAACTAAATTGACATTAGTATTTTAAAGAGATAAACTAGATGGCGAAGAGAAGTCTTCGCTATTTTATTTAAGCGTCTTTGAACACTAAAATTGTTCACATAAGTAATAACGGTATGCCACAAATTAAACCAGAAATGGAAACATTTGCAAAAATCAAAGTGGTTGGTGTGGGAGGGGCAGGAGGGGCAGCAGTAAACCGTATGATGGCTACAAAAATTCGTGGAGTTGATTTTGTGGCGATGAATACTGATGTGCAAGCATTACATCATAATTCCGCTCCAACCAAAGTGCATATTGGTAAAACTGTTACGCGTGGTTTGGGTGCCGGGATGATCCCAGATATGGGGCGCAAAGCTGCCGAGGAAGCACAGAATGAAATCCGTGATGTTTTGAAAGATTCTGATATGGTTTTTATTACTTGCGGACTGGGCGGTGGTACTGGTTCAGGTGCGGCACCAATTATTGCAGAAGTGGCGCGTGAGTTGGGCGCATTAACCGTGGCGATTGTAACAAAACCGTTTGCTTTTGAGGGGGCGCAACGTCGTGATATTGCCGAATCTGCTTGGGAACAATTAGCAAAAAATGTCGATACAATTATTACTATTCCAAACGATCGTATCTTGCAAGTGATTGATAAAAAAACCACTCTTTTGGACGCCTTCAAAATCGTTGATGACGTGTTACGTCAGGGTGTTCAAGGTATCGCCGAATTAATTACTATTCCTGGTTTAATCAATGTTGATTTTGCGGATATTAAAACTATTATGAGTAACACCGGTTCAGCCCTAATGGGTATCGGTGTGGGTACGGGTGAGAATCGCGCGGTTGAAGCGGCCAAGATGGCGATCTCCAGTCCGTTGCTCGAAATCTCAATTGATGGTGCTCATGGTATCTTATTTACTGTTACTGGTGGTACTGATTTGACAATGAACGAAGTCAGTGAGGCTGCCAAGATTATTACTAGCTCCGCCGCTGATGATGCTCGTGTTATCTTTGGTGCAAACATCGACGAGAGTTTGAAAGATGGAATTAGGATTACCGTGGTGGCGACTGGTTTTGACGAACGTCGATCAGTGGTGGATAGTTTGGAGGCGGATAATACTTCTTTCTTTGGTTCCAATAAATATGTCCCCAGCAGTTTCTTGCGTCGCACTCAAAAAGAAGACGAAGTGGAAGAAAAAAAATTCCGCCAGTTTATTCAAAAACCAGTCGTAGAACAACCTGCTCCCGCTCCTGCCCCTTCGTTTCCGGCCAGAGATTTGACTTTCAAACCAGTTTCTAGCCCAATACCAGCTCCGCCTACCAAAAAAGACGATGAGGACTTGGAAATTCCTGCCTTTATTCGTAAGAAAATGGGTGTTTAGTAAATTAAAACAATGCCGCACAAATCGGCATTGTTTTGTAATAGCTAAATGTGATATAATTTAAGCAGTCAAAAATATTATGCGTTGCCCCATTTGTAACAATAAAGATACAAGCGTGATTGATACTCGTCCCGCAGTAAACGACTTGGCGGTTCGTCGTCGACGGGAGTGTGATAAGTGTCATTATCGTTTTTCCACAATTGAAGAGATTGAGTTGTTGGATATTATTGTTGTTAAAGAAGACGGGCGACGCGAAATATATATGCGTGATAAGATTGAGAATGGTATTCGCCGTTCTTTGACCAAACGACCATATACTCAAGAAAATTTTAACCATTTAATTCATGCTATTGAGCGGGACATCCAAAAAAAGAAAAATCGCGAAATTGCCAGCAAAGATTTGGGTGAATTGGTCATGAAGCATCTGAAAAATTTTGATAAAGTTGGTTATATCCGTTTTGCCAGTGTGTACCGTGATTTTAAAGATGTAAAAACTTTTGAAAAAGAGTTAAAGAAATTAGCTAAGATAAATTAATATGTTTAGACATAAAACAACCGTAGCAAGTGAGGAAAAGTCTAGTAAAAAGGAAGAAGAAATAAAAGAGGAAGCTGATGAAAAAACTTCAGAGGAGCCAGTTGAAAAAAAACAGACGACCGAAAGCAATGCTACTGTTAAGGAGTTGTTAGAAAAAAATCTAAAATGGTCGCAGATTATTTATGAGCAAAATCGTAAGATTAATAATAAACTGCTTTGGACAGCGATTGGTAGTTGGATAAAAGTTTTTTTAATTTTGATACCATTGATTTTGGCGGGAATTATAATAGCGCCAATGGCAAAAAATCTCTCTACAATGTATACGGATCTTTTGTCTGGTGGAGGGGCAAACACCAATTCAGCGGACTCGTTAAATCAAATGATGAAATTATTACCACTTAATTCTGCCCAACAAGAACAGTTAAAAGCAATACTAAAATAGTCTTTTGGCCGCGTTGACAGAAGCGCGGCTTTTTTATATAATATGAGCGCTTTTATTCTTAAAAAATTATTATTTCCGTATGTTTAAACATACAAAAATTGTTGCTACGATTGGCCCCTCTTGTTCCACCGAGGAAATTTTAGAAGAGATGGTAAAATCGGGTATGAATTGCGCCCGACTTAATTTTTCCCATGGTTCGTACGAAAATCACGAGAGTCTGTACAACGCCATTCGCAATGTTGAAAAAAAGTTAGATGAACCAGTGGCAATCATGCAAGATTTACAAGGTCCAAAGATCCGTATCGGTGTGATGCCGCCTACAGGCAAAACTATTGCTGTTGGTGATATGGTTACTTTTAACACTGCAATTTTGGAATATTCTGGTGATGAAATTCCAGTAGATTTTCCTGATTTGCATAAATATTTAAAAGCCGGCGAAGGGTTGTTGGTAAATGACGGTAGGATTGAAACAAAAATTGTCAAAGTTGAAGGTACAAAAATTTTTACTGAAGTAATTGAAGGTGGTTTGTTGGAATCGAGAAAAGGTATTAACCTGCCTGATAGTGAGTTGCCAATTTCTTCTTTGACCGCCAAAGACAAAGAAGATCTAAAGTTTGGTGTAAAGTTGGGGGTGGATTTGGTGGCGGTTTCTTTTGTTAATTCTGCACAAGATATTTTGGACACTAGGTTTTTAATTGAGGAATATCAAAAAGAGTTAAACATCAAAGCGGAATATCCGATAAAAATTATCGCTAAAATCGAGCGTCGAGCGGCGGTAGAAAATATTAAAGAAATTTTGTCTGCGACTGATGGTGTGATGGTGGCGCGTGGTGATATGGGGGTAGAAATGAAGGCATCTGAAGTGCCGTTGATTCAGAAGCATATTATCGACGAAGCAAATGCAGTTGCCAAACCGGTAATTGTTGCCACTCAAATGTTGGATTCGATGCAAACCAGCCGTCGTCCGACCCGAGCCGAAGTATCAGATGTGGCGAATGCAGTTATTGACCACGCTGACGCGGTGATGTTGTCCAACGAAACTGCGACTGGCAAGCACCCTGCTTTGGTAGTAAAAACTATGGCAGAGATTGTCTTGGCCACAGAGCGTTCATCGTATGATGATACAGATCTGCCGGCGGTACACAAAAAAAATACCGCCACCGACAAAGCAATTGTGGAGGCGTCAAGAATTTTAGCGGAAGAAGTCGGGGCAAAATTAATTTTGGTCGCTTCTTTGACTGGTGAGACCGGAAGGTTGATTAGTCATTTACGTCCGACATTGCCAATTGTGGTCGCTACTTCGACTCCACGCGTACAGCGTCAGTTAAACCTATCGTGGGGAGTTGATCCGTTTATTTTAGCGCCTTGTCGTTCAATTGAGGAACTACTGGAACGATCACTACTTTACATACACGCCGAAAAATTGGCCAAGCCGGGTGATAAGATGGTGGTGGTGGCAGGTGAGCCGGTTGGACAGGCCGGGCATGTTAATTTGGTGGAAGTGAGAGAGATAAAATAACAAGAAAACAAAAATTCCCTCGAAGTAATTCGGGGGAATTTTTTAAATTTAACTTAGGATAATTCTGGATACAATGGAAATCTTTTTGTCATCTCAATTACTTGTGTTTTTATCTCTGCTAATTTTTCTTCATTAGTATGATTGGCTATCGCTTCGTTTATCCACCCAGCGATTATTTCCATCTCTACTTCTTTCATGCCGCGCGTGGTTAAAGCCGGCGTGCCCAACCGGATACCACTTGGATCCATTGGGCTGCGTGGGTCATCGGGAATCATATTTTTATTGACGGTGATCCCTGCTTTGTCCAACGCGATCTGCGCTTCTTTACCAGTTACACCTTTGGAACCAAAGACATCAATCAACAGTAGGTGGTTATCAGTTCCGCCAAACATTAGCTTGTAGCCAAATTCATTAAATTTCTTTTCTAGCACTTTGGCGTTCGCCATAATTTGACGAGCATATTCTTTAAATTCTGGCTCTAAGGCCTCTTTAAAGGCGATAGCCTTGGCAGCAATGTTGTTTTCGTGCGGGCCGCCCTGTAGGCCTGGGAACACCGCTTTGTCGATTACCTTAGCGAGGTGCTCTTTACACATAATCATCGCTCCACGAGGCCCACGGAGGGTCTTGTGGGTAGTGGTGGTAACGACATCGAAGATTGGCACAGGGTTGACCATTTGTCCGCCAGCTATCAAGCCGGCGATGTGAGCGATGTCAGCCATAGTTATGGCACCAACCTCATCAGCAATCACCTTGATTTTTTCATATTCAATTTCCCTTGAATACGCACTGTACCCAACCAAAATTATTTTTGGCTTATGCTCAATTGCCATCTGGCGTAAATTATCTAGATCAATTTTTCCTTCAGCGTTAGTTTTGTAACGAACAAAGTTAAAAATCTTGGCCATGTAAGTTACGGGGTGGCCATGGGTCAAATGTCCGCCGTGTGATAGGTCCATACCAAGCACAGTATCACCTGGTTGAAGCAAAGCAAAATATACTGCGATGTTGGCTGGCGCGCCAGATAGCGGTTGAACGTTAACGTGTTCCGCGCCAAAAATTTGTTTGGCTCGATCAATTGCTAGCTGTTCTACCTCATCGATATATTCGCAGCCACCATAGTAGCGCTTGCCGACATATCCTTCTGAATATTTATTGGTTAAGACTGATCCGAGGGCTTCTAAAACAGCGGTGGAGACGAAGTTTTCTGAAGGAATCATCTCTAGTCCTTCCTCCTGACGACGTACTTCTTTTTTCATTGACTCAGCCAACTCCGGGTCAAATTGTTTGATATTTTGGTGATGCATATTAATTAAATATTTTTTACTAAATAAGTATTTTCTAGTTTGTATTTTAAATGACGATAATAATCCCGTACACCCACACCAGAAATAACAGCTATTTTTGTACAATGTTTTTTCTTAGCCAAACGTTCGGCTTCAATCACTAGTTTTTTTCCCAAGCCTTTATGCTGGCTGGCAGTGCGTTTTTTTTCTCCAATGACCAAAGTTTGTCCATAGGTGTGAAGTTCACGGATGAAAGCTGGATACAATCCGTTTTCGTCAATGCGTAGTCGACAAAAAGCAAAAACAACACAACGGGTTTTGTCTTCAAAGGACAAGAAATATTCTCTGCCACCACTGGATTCGTATTCTTCAACGAAAAACTTTGGTGTCAGATCTTTTATTTTTGTCAGATCGATATGTCCCACTTCGCGACAGCGCAGACACTGGCAACTCGTTCCTTCAGCTAGCATCTCGTTTTGAATTACCTGGCGTAAATTGGTCATTTTGTTCCCAGCCTGGATGTGGTGGCTTGGAATGTCGCGGATTAACCGAGAGATGCGCACATAGCGCGGTACGGTCGTTTTGAACTCTTTCAATATCTCCACTAATTTTTTATCGGAATAGGGACGATATTTTTTCGCTTTCAACCATTCATACAATTCTGAATTTTCAATCACGGTACAAGGATATATTTTTATCATGTCGGGGCGATAGTCGGGATTAGAAAAAATTTCTTTCAACATTGTCAGGTCTTTTTTAGGAGTTGATCCCGGGAGTTGGGGCATCAAATGGAAATCTACTTTAAAGCCATATTGTTTTAAAAGTTCGGTGGCATTTTTTATCTCTTTTGTCCCGTGCCCACGCTTGATATTTTGCAAAATCTTTTCGTCGGTAGTTTGTACGCCGATCTCCAAACGGGTGCACCCCAATTCGCGCATCACCAAAGCCGTACGGGGAGTAATAGCGTCGGGGCGAGTTTCCAAAGTTAGACCGACGATGCGGTGTTTACCGGTTTCATTTTTCTTTTCCGCCGAGAATAGTTGTTTTCTTATTTTTTTAACGTCTTTAATTTCTTTGGCCACTTTACCTTTTTTGTTATTAGCCGCTTCAAAACAGCGTAAGATGAACCAGTATTGATAATTTAATGGATAGGCGTTCCAAGTACCACCTTTGACAATCAATTCGATTTTGTCGGTTGGGTGTCCGTTCTTTTTTAACGCTTCAATTCTTTGTTTGACCTGTTCAAAGGGGTCAAAACGTAATCCTAGCGCTCGAGCGGCGGCTGGTTCGTCTGCGAGGTAACTCTTTGGCATACGCGCATCAGTGGGGCAGTAGACGCAGTTTCCAGGGCAGGGGAATGGTTTGGTGAGAACGGTGATAATGGAAACACCAGACAAGGTGCGGACGGCGCGCTTTACCAAAGCTTGTTCGATTCTAGCGTTTGGCTTAAGTTTGTTTTTTTTCACCAAATTATGATATACTTTTAGTAGTTCTGCGGTAGTAGGAAAATGTTTTATACCAGTTTCAACCCGTAGAAATTTCCGTCTAATACTATTAAAAATTTCCGCGTCCAATTTCTTGGCACGGGCAGCGTAAAAAATGATTTTTTCGTCTAGGTTTGTCATACTATGAAATCCAGTAAAGCTAATCAAATTATAAAGGAAGTTAAGGAACAATACAATAGCATTGCGAGTGAGTGGGATGCTTCTCGCCCCTTTCCTTCAGGCGTCAAAATGAAACAGATTGCGCGGCTTAAAAAAGGCCAGAAGGTCTTGGATTTGGGTTGTGGTAATGGTCTGGTGGCTGGTGAAATTATTAAGCGTGGTGTAAAATATTACGGTATTGATATTTCAAGTGGTCTGGTTAAAGTCGCGCGCCAAAAATATACCCAAGAAATTAAGTCTGGTGTGGTGCAATTTAAAATTGGTGATGCTTGTAAAAAATTACTTTATCAGAATAATTTTTTTGATGCGGCGATTAGTTTCGCAGTGTTGCATCATATTCCAGGTGTTGATAAGCGCTTAAAATTTTTACAAGAGTTGCGTCGAGTTTTAAAACCGGGTGGTTGGGCGGGGATAATAGTTTGGAATCTTTTGAATGATTGGCCGCGAAAAAGATTTGGTGTTGAAGAGCAGATCAAAACACCTAATCCAGGTCTCGATGAAAATGATTTTTTGGTGGGCTGGAAAGCAACACCAGGGAAGGACGTAAAGAGATTTATCCATAGTTTTTCCGTGAGCGAGCTAAAAAATTTAGCAACCCAAGCTGGTTTCAAAAAAATTACCATTGGTCATTACACTCGGGTTGGTAAAAAAGAAAAAAATGGAGAAGAGTTGGTTTTAAATGTTTGGAAATAAAACTGAATACATATGCGAATTTTGCAGGCACATAAATTTTTCTATCGACGCGGCGGAGCCGAGGTGGTTTTTTTAGACACGATCAAAGGTCTGCGCGCGCGTGGTAACGAGGTGGCAGAATTTTCCATGCAAAACACTAACAATGAAACTTCAGATTATTCAGGATATTTTGTGGATGATATTGGTGACCTGCGTGTCAAAAGAGATCCTGTCTCTGCTCTAAAAACATACCGCAATTTTTTGTGTTCTTCTGAGGTGGAGAAAAAATTACGTGCGCTAATAACCGCCACTGAACCCGAGGTAGCTCATCTGCACAATATTTATCACCACTTATCCGCGAGTACTTTTACCACTTTAAAGAAAAAAAATATTCCGATTGTGCTCACCGTGCATGATGTTCAGCCAATGTGTCCAAACCACCGGATGATTCGAGGGATAGACAACAAATTATGCGAAGCATGCTTTCTGCATAATTATTATAATTGTATTCGTTATAAGTGCATTGGTAATAATTTTGGTGCTAATGCCGCCGGTGCACTCGAAGCGTATTTTTATCAACTACGTGGTATCTGGAAAATGGTGGATCGTTTTATCTGTCCATCCGAATTTATGTTGGACAAAATGGTAAAGTGGGGTTTTCCCAAAGAGAAAATGCGACTAGTCCGCAACCCGTTTGTTTTGCCGGAAAATTACGCCCCGCTGGGCGACAAAATCGTGTATCTGGGACGTTTTCATGTGGAGAAGGGGATTAGGACATTGATGGCTGCTTTGCCCTGGCTGCGTCAATTTCAGGCGATTGTCGCCGGTGCTGGACCAGATAATGAATGGGTAGAAAATTTTATTAAACAGTACAGCTTGACCAATGTTTTTCGAACCGGTTGGGTCAATCGTGAACATTGGCGTGAGGTAATGGATGCTGCCAAAGTGGTGGTCGTACCTTCATTATTTTATGAAAATTGTTCAATGGCGATTTTGGAGGCATTAAGCAATGGTCGTATTGTGGTGGCGACAGATCGGGGAGGAAACAAAGAATTGATCCGTGATGGTGAGACAGGATTTTTGGTTAAACCCGAAGACCCGGAAGCGTTGGCGGCAGCAATTAAAAAAGCAATGGAGTTATCGGCTAATGACTCAGCAAAGATAATTAAAAATGCGCGTCAACTGGTAAAGACTAGTCATGATGTAAATAAATATCTGGAAAGTTTAGAAACGATTTATCAAGAAGTAGTCCAACAAAAAAAATCTTCCCAATAAACATATGGAAAAATCACGAGGCATAAACTATGAAGTTGGGCTTAAGTTTCATAATGAACACAAAGTGGATTACGAGGCAATCAGTCGTAATATCGAAAAGGATTTAGAGGACATCAAGGAAATGGGGTGCGACTCTGTGCGTATTTATGGGGACAACCCAGAAAATCTAATGTTGGCTGCCAAAGTTGCACTTGAAAAAGGTCTTAAAGTTTGGTTGTCCCCCCGCCTCATTAATGGCCAGGAACAAGAAACACTGAATTTATTATTAAACATAGCTGAGCAAGCCGAAGCGTTGAGGCAACAGCACGGAGATAATATTGTGCTTGTTATTGGCAACGAGCTAATGCTTGATTCTCGAGTCGCTTTTGAAGAAGAACAGTATGTAGACAGAATTGCAAAATTTAAAAAATTCAAGGCGCTAGAAATGGTTAAAAAATATGCAAGATTGGTTGCGCTTCATAAGATTTTACCAGATACAGAACAGTATCAAGAGAGAATCCGACAATTGACCAAGACCTTAGCAATTGAAACTAGAAAAAAATTTAGTGGAAAAATTACCTACGCCTCACTTCCGGATGAAGATATAGATTGGGATCATTTTGATATTGTGGGTGTAAACCTCTATGAAGACGCTACTAATAGGGGATCTAAATATAGTGGGATGTTAGAACAGTATAAACAACACGGTAAACCAGTTGCTATTACTGAATTTGGTACTGCTCCATATAAAGGTGCTAGGTATTTGGGTGGTTACGCTCACTCTGTTATAGACTGGCAACGCGGTTGTTTGAAAAGAAGTGTGGGGTTTATGCCAGTAATACGAGATGAAAAAGTGCAGGCGGATTATTTAGAAAAGCTGATTAGGCTATACGAAAGACATGAAATCGATGCCCATTTTATATTTGAATATATAAACTGGAATACTCCGCATACACCCGAAGACCCAAAGAGGAATCTAAGCACAGGGTCATTTGGTGTAACCCATTTTACGCCAGCCGGTGAGAAAGTAAAAAATGAGGCTTTTGATCGAGTAAAAAAAATACTCCAAGCCTAAAGTTAAGTTTATGTAAATAAAAATATATGACCGAACGTGATTTTTCAAGACATGGTTACGGGCTAGAACAGTCCAGAGGAGCCGGTCCGTCGATGACAGCATTGTTGCTTATGCTTGGTTCCACTCTTTTGCTCTCAAAGACTTGTGGCGAAGATTTTGCCGCTGTCGAAGCGAACAAAAATTTGACTACAGAAATGGAGGCAGCGAGAACAAAAGAAACAGGTGCAATTTTAGAGAAAGAATCAAAAATCATTAAGACGGAAGGAAGGCTTTTATGGATGGATGATCAAGGAATTGATACGTTTGTTGCCGCCAGGCCTTCATCGGAAGGTAATGTGGATGAAGGTTATAATCATAATTATTATTTAGGCCTAGAAATACCTGGAGTTTTAGAGCAGGTGGTGGCCCACCTGTCTTTGTCTCCGAAGGAGGTTAAAAAGTTAAAAGGAAAAGTTGTGTCTTTATCTTCTAGGATCGCTTTAGAAAAAGGAGACGAAACGAGAAGTGACGACGTGGAGATATCTTACCGTGAAATTGATTTAAGAGACCATCAGCAATTATGTGAAAAAGATGATTGTGTTAGAAAATTAGTCATTAAGGTTGAAGCCAATTAATTATATGGATAACACAGTGTTAGAACAAATAGCAGCCAAACTTGAGTTGTATAATATTCCCAGTGATGATAAGCAATTGTTGTTGGTTGCCTGTAAAGAATTATCTGAAAACGAGCAAAACTTCTTATTAAAACAAATTATAGAAAATCAAAATAATATAATTTTCTTTATTAATTATATAAAGCTGAAACAGCGTTACGCTCAGTCGAAAGACAAAAAACTTTTGGAAGAATTACAAAAACAAGAGCGGAACTTCTTTTATAAAGATCTAGTTGTTTAGCTTTTTTCTCTTCATCGTAAAGCGACAAAAAATCTTCCCGCTAAGGAAGATTTTTTAAGCTATTTTAGTAACAGCATCTTTGATTTTTTCGGGGAACAATGCGCGGTACGTTTTTTTGGTTTGTTCGCCGATTTTTTCCCAAGAATAAAATTCTTGCGCTCTTTTTTTATTGGCAATACTCGCCACTTCTTGTAATGCGGGGTTTTCAAGAATGTTGATAATTTTTTGAGCCAAATCATCAACATCAGTGTTGGTGAAAATAAAATTTTTATCTTCAATCAATTCTAGATGTTCGGCAATATTAGATACTAAGACAGGTACACCGGCAGCCATGCCAGACAGAACAGTCAAAGGCAAACCTTCGTTTTCTGAGGGGTGCACCAAAAGAGCTGTCTCTTTAAAAAGAGTGTCCACTGTTTTACCTTGTACCCAACCAGTAAAAACAATATCAGTATCTTTGCGAGCAAATTTTTTCAATTCAGCAACATAAGAATCGGTAAACGCGCTATCACCAACAATTAACAATTTGTAATCACTAATTAATGCAGGTTTAATTTTTTTGATTTTCTGCCAAGCTGCGATTAAGTAGTGCACACCTTTGTGTGGGACCAAACGCGAAATCATAGCAACATATTTTTTTTCTTGTAAACCGTATTGTTTCAATAATCCAATATCGCTGTTGGAAATTTTGCGCGCACCATTTGGAATATAAACAGCCTCTCTTTTATATTCATTTAAACAATAATTTTTAATACCACGAGAAACCACGATGGTGATATGCGGGAATGTACAAGCTGCTCGTTCGCCGAGCATTAAAAACATTTTAGCAAACCAGCTCCATTTTTGGTGGTAGCGATCAATACAATGGAAAGTAGACACAACTTTGGTGTGTGGTAAAAAGACGCGCGGAATCCAAGATAGCAAAGATGGACCAACGCCGTGGTAGTGGATGATATCTGGCTTTTGAAATAGGGCGTGAACAGTAGAAGTAAAAGTATGGACAATTGCGTCTAAATGTTTGGTATAAATAGTGGGTGTGTGTTTGATTTTGATACCGCGCCATTCGGAAATATTTTTTGGAGTATACCAAGATCGGGTGTAGACGATTACCTCGTCACCCTGTTTGACTAATTCCACCGCCAATTCTTCCACGTGACGTTCAATACCGCCGTAGCGCGCTGGAATACCCTTTTGTCCGATCATTAGAATACGCATAGTACTTTTTAAAGTAACGGGTAAGTATAGCACAATTTAGGGTGTTTGTCAATGGGTGGACGAGGCCGATAAACACCTGTGGATAACTATATTTGACCGATTTGGCGGATAATGCGAAACTATAATAAGTATGTTGTTAAACCACTTGCACAATTGGACTACCAGCACTAAGCGCGACATTAAAGTCGTCGCTGTTATTGCGCTTACCAATTGGTAAGCAGAGTGAATTTTACATGTATAGCTAAAGAATAGTTATATATAAAACAAAGTTAAAATATCACCCTGCTTCCAATATGGAACAGGGTGATTTAATTTGTTCTTTTACAAGCGTGTTCGTGCGGACTGTCCCACTTAAGTTCTGTTGGTACGGGGTTTGAGTGGGGTAGTTCGCTGACGTGTCAGACTTCAACGCGAAGGAGGGCGGTATGTGTGACAGTTTTAAAGAGCTGGTGACCAAGGCGCAGGCGATCGCCGATCGGGCAGCACAGGAGATGCAGGCTCGCGGACATGATCCAGCCGTTATCCGGTCCGCGAAATGGAACCGTTTCGAACAGGAGAAGGAAGCGATGCTGAGTCGGATGAGTCCGGCCAAGCGCGCACGTCTCCTGCTCGAGAGGGCTGACACCTGAGGACACGCGAACCCGGGGTGCGGTTGTACTATCTTTTGGCTTCGGCCGATTGATAGTCAGCCCACCCCGGGGCGCACTATCTTAGTGGATAAATATTTGTCCGTTGGGAAAGTAACACCACTTGATTTTGTTAAGTGGTGTTTTTTATGGTAAAATATATTTGTTATGTGGTTAATATTTGCTTTAATCAGTTACGTCGCTACGGCGGTCGTCAGTATTTTGGATAAATTTATCCTTTCCAACGAAAAGGTGTCGCCTTTGCGTTTTGTTTTTTATTCCACGATCTTCGTCGTTCCGTTATTTTTTCTAATACCATGGGCACAGATGCCGGCCACTTGGGTTGAGTGGTTGATGGCAGTAGTGGTAGGTTTTGGATTTGCCGGTGGTTTGTGGACAATGTATTTGGGGATTGAAAAAAGTGAAATCAGTCATATTGGTCCATTGATTGGCGGATCAATTCCTTTGTTTGTTTTATTATTTAGTTATACATTTTTAGGAGAAATTATTTCTGGTCGTCAGTTGTTAGCGATATTTTTATTGGCCTTGGGTTCGTTGTTGATCTCATCAGAATATACCCAAAAAAAACACAAGTGGAACGGGGCAATCATCTGGGGGTTGGCCGCAGCAGTGCTGTTTGCTGCTTCACATGTTGCCGCGAAATATTTGTATAATCAACTCGGTTTTTTTGGTGGGTTTGTTTGGGGGAGAGGATTTACAGGGTTGTTTGGAGTTTTAATATTGCTGGTGCCAGGATTTTGGAAAGAACTTTTTTCTCGACCGAAGAAATTTTTTGGGAGAAAAAAAACAGCTGGCAATTTTACCTTGATAGCGTTTGATAAACTGTTGGCCGTAGCGGCGTTAATTTTGGTGCAGTATGCGACTTTTTTGGGTAGTGTAACAGTGGTAAATGCCTTGGCGGGTGTGCAGTATGCTTTTCTTTTGATTTTGGTTGGTATAATGTCAAAGTTTTTTCCCAGTCGTTTTCGCGAAGAGTATAGTAAAGCAGAAATTGTTCAAGAAATTATTTCCGTTATTATTATCGCCATCGGTTTGGCACTTTTATTATGAGAAGATTTAGAAAATTTAAAATTACAATTTTTGTTATCCTGGCGCTGATTTTGATTTGGGTGGGAATTGATCGCTTTGTTGGACGGAGTGCTTCAGAGCGGCCGGTAATTTATGGTGTATCTTTTCAACCAGATTACGCGGATTATTTAACCGGTAACTATCAGGAAGTTTATAAAACAATTTTAGACGATTGGGGTTTTCGTTATCTGCGTTTGTCGGCGCGTTGGAGCGAGGTAGAACCAGCAAAAGATCAATATGATTTTACACGTTTGGACTGGATGATGAGTGAAGCGCAAAAACGTGGGGCAAAAATACTTTTAGCAGTAGGACAAAAAACACCGCGTTGGCCGGAATGCCATGCACCGGAGTGGACTAATGGTTTAAGCGATGAAGAATATTTTTTGTCTTTAGAAAAATATATCAAGACGACGGTGGAGCGTTACAAAAACAACTCGGCGCTAGAAATTTGGCAGGTGGAAAACGAACCATTTTTAGCTTTTGGAGAAAAGTGCCGCCAATTAAGTAACGAAAAATTTAAAGAAGAAATTTCTTGGGTAAAAACAGGGGATAGTGGTCATAAAATATTGACCGCGGATAGTGGAGAGTTAAGCACTTGGTTTCGCACGGCACGGGCGGCGGATTATTTTGGTACCACATTATATCAAACAGTATGGAACAAATATATTGGATATTGGAGTTATGACTGGTTGCCCGCTAGTTTTTATCGGTTGAAATTGTGGTTGAATATGCGCGCGCCGCAAGATACTTTTATCGTCGAATTACAAGCTGAGCCGTGGTTACCAGATAATGCGATTGAGCGGGTGCCGATTGAGGAGCAATACAAATCAATGGATCTGGCAAGATTACAAAGCAACTTGCGCTATGCACGTCGCTTGGGTTTTTCGCGCAATTATTTATGGGGTGTGGAGTGGTGGTATTGGATGCAAAAGAAGGGGTTAAATGAAATTCCGGATTTTATTAAAACTTTGGATAAGTAGCATCGTTTGGGTGTTTGGTAATTTCTTCGCTTTCCTCGGCCGCGAGGCCTCAGGGATGAAGCCTTGGGCTTCATAGCCCGCTCAGAAAATACCAAACACCCAAACTCTAAGAGCGAGACAAGACTCATTGACAAAAACTATCTTAAGTGACAGTATAGAAGAGGTAAAACTCTTCTATTTTTAATTATTTTTGTATGTTGAAGAAAATTTTGGTATCCAGTTTGGTATTAGTTGGTGTATTTTCTGTCGCCTATGCGGTTTTTGCCGCGGATGGTTCGAATTATGTGGATGTAAATTCTTGTACTCAAGTAGGCAAGGATATCCGTATTAGTCGTGATGGTCAGAAGTATACTTTGACCAGTTCTTGTCGTAATGCCGGTCATGGCTATCGTGATTACAAAATGACTTGTGTTTCAAATAGTCAATACAAAGTAGAGTGGACCGAAGGATGTGTGCCAGCAAAACCACCAACTCCAGTCAAACCACCAGTTGTTAAAGATATTATTAATCCTTCTGTGACTTTAACAACTAACAAAAAATCATATATTGAGGGTGAGACTGCATACATCACTGCTACTGCAAGCGACAATGTTAGAGTTAAAAAAATTAATGTTTATAACGAGGCTGGCACACTGTTGCGTACTTGTAGTTATGTAAATACTTGTACTGGCACTGATTTAATAACATTCAATGCACCAACTGGAATCAATTGGGGTATCACCGGTTTTTCCGCCCGTGCTTATGATGAAGCAGGAAATGAAGGCTATAAGTATCTTGATGTTGAAGTGAACCGCAAGATTGTTAGTAATAATCTTTCCATTAGCGCTCCGATTAGTTTGTTTAATGAAAATGGCGTGTCTTGGATAAGAATTGCTGGTAATGCTTATGCTGACGCAGGTGTTTCTAGTGTGGAAATATATTTAGGTACTGATAATACAAAATATTCACAACCACTAGTAAAGAAATGCACCTTTAATGGTAGTGATAAAAATGCCGCCTGTGTGTTATCTTTTCCTCGCTCGCTCTATCATGGTGGTTTTTATTGGGCGCGGGTGATTGCTAAGGATGGCAGTACTAAAGATTCGGATTTGACTTATTACAACTACTAAAAAACGTTTTTAAAAGCCTCCCTAAATCCGGGAGGTTTTTGCTTTTTTAGGCCTTTACAAGTTTTTTATTATGTGATATTATTTTTCTGGTTAGGGGCGGTTAGCTCAGCTGGTTAGAGCATCTGTTTTACACACAGAGGGTCACAGGTTCGAATCCTGTATCGCCCACTTAAGAAAAAATACTGTCGTAATCGACGGTATTTTTTTTGTTTTTATAAATGTCTTTTGTGTGATATAATTAGGAGGAATTTTAGTCATTTGATCTCTTTTTTAAATAACACAAGAGATAAATTAGGAAGAAAATAAAAAGAGGCATAACCGCAGGACGAAACCTTTTGGATAGCCTCTTATCGTGATTGTTTGTATGATACCAAAATAAGATTGGTTTGTCGATTGTAAATGTGGGTAATTATGTAAGGTATGTTTTTTAGGATTATCAAAATTATTATTTTTTTTATAGTAGTTGCTTTTTTTGAAATTGTTGGCATTTTTTTGTATCGCCCGTCTTTATTGATTGATACATATCGTGGGGACGATGAAAAGAGTGTTTGGGTTACGACTAGGTATTTTGATTTTCAGAGAAAAATTTCTGATACGGATAAATACAAGTTAGATAATTTACAGTGGTCGCCCAATGGTAGATATTTTTCTTATTTTGATTTTGTAAGATTGGAGTGGGCAGAAAAAGAATGGGCTTTGAAAGTTGTTGATGCTAGATTTTTTAGTACAAAAATAATATTTATTGGTGATTATCATACTGGTTGCTATGATTGGCTGGATGATAATACTATTCGAGTCTGTGCTGGAGCTGGTAGTGGTGTTAGGAGGTGTCGTAACATTGATATACATGTGCGACAACCGATTGTTGCGGTAGATGATTATTCTTCTGGTAAATGGGATTTAATAAAGACTTTTCATGCTCCATATTTTTAAAATATATTTATGCAAGACAAACAAATAATTTTACACCAGGGTGTTTACAAACCCACCGCCACCGTTACCGAAGCGGTATTTATGATCACCGGCATGACTATTGGTGCGGGCGTTTTAGGTATTCCGTATGTGGTGGCTCAAGTTGGTTTAACCACAGGTTTGCTATACATTTTTGGTCTTGGTATCGTGATGTTGTTTTTAAATTTAATGATTGGTGAAATTGCCGTTCGTACCAAAGAAAATTTACAGTTGCCGGGTTTTGCCGGTAAATATCTGGGCACGTGGGCAAAAGCTCTTCTTACATTCACTATTACTCTAAGCTCCATTGGTGCGCTTTTGGCCTATATAGTTGGTGAAGGATATGCTTTGTCGGCGCTTGTGGGAGGGGATCCAGCTATGTGGAGCGTAATCTTTTGGACATTGGGAAGTATTGTGATCTGGCGCGGTCTTCAAACTGCTAAAAAAATACAAAAAATCTTTAGTTTTTTGGTGATTTCAATTGTCGCTGGTCTTTCTTTTTATTTCATTTCTCACACAGAACCGTCAAATTGGTCATACTTTAATTCAGCACAGATTTTCTTGCCTTATGGTGTTATTTTGTTTGCTCTACATGGTGCTCCGGCGATTGCCGAAGCGCACGCTCTTTTGCCAAATAGTCAACGCCATTTTCGCAAAGCTTTAATCATTGGAACTTTGATTCCGATTGTTTTATATATGTTGTTTGCGGCAGCAGTAGTTGGTGTAATGGGTTTAGATACCACTGAAGTCGCCACCATTGGGTTGGGAGAAAAATTTGGTCCAACAGTTTTGGTATTCGCGAATCTGTTTGCGGTCTTTGCTATGGGTACATGTTTTTCAGGTTTAGGCATTGCTTTAAAACAAATTTTAACTTGGGATTTTAAAGTTAATAATTTTTTCGCCACTCTCTTAGTCATTGTCGCCCCGATTTCTTTGTTTGTAGTTGGTATTCGAAGTTTTGTGGGTATTTTGGATGTGGCGGGCGGCTTGTTTATTGGTATTGAGGCTGTTTTGATGGTTGCTATTTATTGGCGTGCTAAAAAAACAGGCGATTTGGATGCTTCACGCTACAAATTGGATTGGGCGTGGCTTATGATGATTCCGGTTTTGTTGGTCTTTTCTGCGGCCACTATTTTTAGCATGATAAAATTATTAGGATACTAATTTGACATTCTCTTTGCGGTATTGTTAAATAGTAATTAGCATTCTGACGGTGTTGGTTATTGTTTAGTGTAAAGGTCGATTACTAATCAATAACTTCCTTCCGTCGGATAGTTTAAGTAATTTTTTAGTTTAACTATCCTATTTTTTATGTCGCAAAATTATATTTTTACTTCCGAATCAGTGACGGAAGGTCATCCTGATAAAATCTGTGATCAAATTTCCGATGCAGTTTTGGATTCGCTTTTAGAACAAGATCCACATTCACATGTAGCGGTAGAATGTTTTACCACCACCGGTTTAGTAATTGTGGGTGGTGAAGTCACTACCAAAGGCTACGTTGACGTGCAAAAAATTACCCGTGGTGTTTTGAAAGATATTGGCTACAATGATCCAGCCTATGGTATTGATTTTGATCACGCCGGTATTTTAGTTTCCATTCACGAACAATCACCAGATATTGCCCAGGGGGTAAATAAACAAAGTGTAGAAGAACAGGGTGCAGGTGATCAGGGTTTGATGTTTGGCTATGCTTCAAACGAAACTGAAGAATTGATGCCACTGCCAATCATGTTAGCACACAAACTTGTGGCGCGTTTAGCGGAAGTGCGTAAGAGTGGTGAGATTCCATATTTACGACCAGACGGAAAATCGCAGGTGGCGGTAGAATATGTCGATGGTAAGCCAGTGCGTTTGGCGAATGTGGTGGTGTCGGCTCAGCATCACGATACTGTGGAGACGGAAACTTTGCGTAAAGATATTACCGAAAAGGTGATCAAACCGGTGTGCGAGAAATATATGGACGACAAGACGGATCTCTTTATCAATATGACTGGACGATTTGTGATCGGTGGTCCACAAGGTGATACGGGTTTGACTGGTCGTAAGATTATTGTCGATACTTATGGTGGCATGGGTCGTCACGGCGGTGGTTGTTTCTCTGGTAAAGATCCAAGCAAGGTGGACCGCTCTGGTGCCTATATGGCCCGCTACGTCGCCAAAAACATCGTAGCAGCTGGTTTGGCGGATCGCTGTGAGGTGCAGGTAGCTTATGTGATTGGCAAAGCGGAGCCCACTTCAATTCATGTTGATACTTTTGGTACTGGTAAAGTCGCGGATGAAAAAATAGTGGAAGCAGTTAGTAAAGTGTTTGATTTTCGTCCGGGCAAGATTATTGAACATTTAAATTTGTTACAACCGATCTATCGTGCGACGGCGGCGTATGGACACTTTGGGAGAAATGAGTTTCCTTGGGAGAAGACAGATAAGGCGGAAGCATTAAAGAGTGCGGTTTAAAAAATAATAAAAAAACACACCGATTGTGATCAGTGTGTTTTATTATATATCATCCGTGCTGCCACAAAATTCAAATTGAATTAAATGCTGTGGCAGGCACACGGACGACAATTCCAGGGAGGATTTGTTGTCTGCGGGCCCATTGTGATGGGTGGGCGGGTGTGTGCGGGGGTCTCAGTAGGCGAGTCCGGCCGGCCGGCTGTTGGCGAAGAATGTCCCGACCGGATCGGGGTCGCACACCCCGAGCCAGTAGAAGCACAGACCAGCGACGAACGGTTCGTCGCACGGCCCCGCGACCGCCTGGCTGATCGGGAAGAGCCGGAACATGTCCGGCTCCTGTGGATAGTATTCCACCTCGTTCGTGAGGTGGATCACTTTCCAGGTACGTCCCTTGTTCTGTTCTTCCTCCATATTAAGGAGGAAGAACATCATCGCCCCGAGCAGCACTCCGAAGAGTGCTGCACCGACTGCCCTTTCCTTCCAACTCCTCTGATTCTCTTCCATCCTGTACCCTCTTTTTTAAAGAAAA
>CAZHYJ010000009.1:0-29962 GCA_964536725.1 uncultured Gammaproteobacteria bacterium
GTCGTGACGTGCGGGACCGCCTCGTCGGAGCCCATCTGCTCCGGCAAGGACGGCAAGCCCGGCGTGGACGGCAAGGACGCCCCCACGGGCGAGCTGTGCAAGAACAGTGCCGACTGCGACGACGGCGACCTCTGCACGCTGGACTTCTGCGACCAGCAGACGTCCACCTGCCACACCATCCTCTTCACCTTCTGCGAGGAGCCCGTCGAGTACTGCGCGAACATCGCCACCCCCTGTGACGACGGCAACGCCTGCACGGTGGACGACGAGTGCAAGGCCGGCAACGTCTGCGAGCCCGGCCCCGCGCTGGACTGCGACGACGGCAACGCCTGCACGGTGGATTCGTGCGACTCGGTTAAGGGTTGCGTCCACCAGGCGTTCACCTGCGATGACGGCGACCCCAACACCACCGACGCCTGCGACCCCAAGGTCAAGGGCGGGTGCGTCTTCACCCTCATCACCATCCCCGCCCCGGCGCAGTGCTTCGGCCTGCGGTTCAAGCTGCCGGCCGGCGCCTCCTGCGTCGGGTACCCGGCCCCGGTCCCCGGCGCGGTGGACTGGACGACGATCGGGGTCAAGCCCGACGCCGACGGCTACTACAGCGCCCCGGTCGGCATTTGCTCGGTGCTCTGCACCAGCAAGCCGTCCATCTGCAACGGGCAGTGGGACGGGGACCAGGAGAAGATGGACCAGTGGTACACGGCGGGGTGTTCGCACCTCTTGTGGCCCAACGGGTTCAGCACCCCGGAACCGGGGTGCACCTGGGACGCTCTCAACTGCGTTTTCTGATTCTACATTCCGCTCCTCCACACTGCCATGGAGCGGCCCTTTCTCGTTAGACGAGTAGTCGTCAACTAGAAGGTGAGGCACAGCTCCGTGGTTTATCCCGGAGCTTCCCTTACTCCTCATTTCACTTTCGAAGTGGTGAGTAATAGGACACTTAAGTTAGTCTTGAGTGTAAAAATTCATCTCTCAACCCAGCGGCTTATCGGCCCCTGCACTTGCTAGATGAATGTCTATCAAACAAAAAATTCCACCCACTCTCTCGGGCGGTTTTTTGTTTATTTGATTGTTGCAAAAAATGCAATAGTTTAGTTGTGGATAAGTGTATTGACATTGTAATTACATTGTATTATAATAAAATTAAGTTAATTATTAATTATATTTATGTCCAATACTGTCCAAATGCGAATCGAGCCCAAGTTAAAAAATCAAGTTGTTAAAATTTTTGATTCCTTAGGTTTAGATTTAAGTACGGGGATTAAAATTTATTTAACACAGGTGGTTAGGCACAACGGAGTCCCATTTTCTTTAGTTACGGAAAATGGTTTTTTGCCACAAGAAGAGAAGAGAATCTTGAATGAATTGGCAGAGACAAAAAAGAGCTATTCTTCTGGTCGTCGTGTTGCTCATAAAAATACTGCCAGCATGATTAAAGAAATTTTAGCAAAATAATCATATGGTAGAGGAGGGATACGTTTTGCGTTATTCGAACTTATTTAAAAAACAATACAAACGCTTGGCTCGTTCGGGTAATGTTAGAGCCTTAGAAGAAACAGACAATGTTTTAGATTATATTTTTCACACTGGTTCTGTTTTGCCGGTTAAATACAAAAATCACAAACTGGTTGGTGAATTAGAAGGATTATTTGAATGTCATATATTGCCGGATTGGTTGTTGGTTTATGATATTGATGAGAAGGAAAACATTATTACATTTGTTGCACTTGGCTCGCATTCATCTTTGTTTAAATAAGTACCAAACAAAAATATCCCGACAAGTCGGGATATTTTGTTAAAAGGTTTTTGTTATTTCTTCTCCTCGGCACTCCACAACCCCCACACGGCAAACCACCACCAGATCACTGGTGTGTGGTGGAGCATGTTGTCGGAGGCGCTGAGGACAAGGTATACCAAAATTGAAGTGGCAAAGATGAGATCACGTTTTTTGATAGCGAGATAAAACAAGTTGGCAAAGATTAGGAGGAACATACCGAGTCCGATTAGGCCTGATTCGAAACCAACTTTGAGATAATCATTGTGTGCTTCAGAAGTATTGTCCCACAGGTTTGCTACGCCCTTGCTCTCATCCCATACGGCGGCAAATGCTCCATAGCCATAACCTTGCAGTGGTTGGGCAGCCCAGAGCGGTATCACTTTGTTTAAAACATCCGCGCGCCATTGAATGGAGTCGGCTTCTTCGTTGCGTGAAGTGACACGAGCGATTAAATCGTTTTCTTGTAAGTTAATATTAAATTGACGATTGAGGAATTTGTTTACAGGGAAAAATGAAAGATACAACAGGGTCCCACCGACGATAACAGTAGTAGTGACCCGCCAGTTTTTTGCTATACCTAGGATTATCACAAACAATGCAAGTCCGATCCAAGCGATACGGGTGTAGGTGAGAGCGATAAAAATTAGGGAAGAAATTAAAACAGTAATGCTTAACCAGTTTTCTAATTTCGGTTCTTTGGGGTCAAATCGATTGCGAGTGAAGTAGATAAAAGCAAGTAGGGCGAAAGTGGCTAAGATGTTGGGGTGAGCAAAGGCACCGTAGAGACGGTTGGCAGTGCCATCGATACTCATACCGGTGTGGGTGACAAATTGATAAATTGCCAAGAGAAAAGGAATAGTGGTGGCAAGTAAAAAGGCGATGGTGAATCTTTTCTTAAATTCTGTTTTGTCAATTTTGTTTAAAACAAAAGACACACCAAACAAAGCAAAGAGGTTAGCAGCTTTAATGGTTTCGGTGATGGTGGAGGATCGGTCGTTGCTCCAGACGAAAGTGATTGCACACCAGATGATAAAAAGAGGGAAGAGTCGGCGGAGTGGAATTTCTTTCCAGTAACTGCGATTTTGGTAAAAGAAATATACGGACCAAAAAAGCAAAATTAAAGCCACGGCGGCGTTCATATTGATAGTATATCTTTCGTAACCTACGACGATATAATCGCGCCAAATGTCGAGCACCGGCCGAGCGGCCAAAAGAACCACCAAAGCATAGTTGCCTAGCATCTTATAGGTAACAACAAAAATGATCAAAGCCAAAACAGCCAGGTCTAAACTGGTGTAAGGATTAACAACAGTAAAAGCAACAAGTAATAAAAAAGCGATTATCGCCGCCGTCAAACGGTAAGTTTTCATAGTTAAAGTTGTTGTTACAGATCTGCGGGTTTGATATTTTTTGAGCGGGTTATGAGGCCAAGGCCTCATCCTTTCGTCCTCGCGGACGAAAAAAGCGAAAAAATTATCAAACCCGCAAGCCCCTGTTTGCTTGATTTGATTATATCACATATTTTTGCTAAAATACAGATAATATAAAGATATAAATATGCCTTGTCGCTTACCCGTTGATTGTGTTTTGGCACTAACTTACAACTGCAATTCGCGTTGTACGATGTGTGATATTTGGAAGATTAAAGATTCTCCCGAGTTAGACCCAGCGGAATTTTTAAAGTTACCCAGTAGTTTACGGGATATCAACCTCTCTGGCGGAGAGCCTTTTTTGTATAAAAATTTAGTTGAAGTAGTGAAAAATTTAAAAATTTCTGCCCCACGGGCGCGTTTGATTATCTCTTCCAATGGGTTCGCCACCGATTTGATTGTAAAAAAAATGAAAGAGATTTTGGTGGTGTCACCCCAGATTGGTGTGGCGATTTCGATTGATGGTATAGGGGAGATGCATGACGAGATTCGGGGCATCCCAGGTGGTTTTGAAAAAGCGATTGGTACAATTAAAGAATTAAAAAAGTTGGGCATGAAAAATTTACGCCTCGCTTTTACCGTAATGGGAAAAAATGTTAATCATTTTTCCAAAGTGTATGAATTGAGCCGTGAGTTGGGTGTGCAGTTTACACACAGTTTTGCCCAAAGCTCGGAGTTCTATTTCGGCGGCAAACAAAATGTTGAAAGTCCGAGTCGTGATTTGTTAGTCAAGCAATATAAGTATATCATTGGTGCCGAACTGAAGAGTTGGAATTTTAAAAGATGGGCACGTGGTTGGTATGCCGCTGGCATGTTTAAGTTTATCACCAGCCACAATCCAATGTTATCAAATGCCCCTGGTCGCGACTTCTTTTTTGTGGACCCGAGTGGTGATATTTATCCGTCAGTAGTGCACAATGTGATTATGGGGAATGTGAGCAGGATAAAAAGCGCCGCCGAGTTTGCGCAATTTTGGTGTTCAGAGGAAGTGGATAAAATGCGGGAGAAAACGGACGGACTAAAAATACCGGTGTGGATGATTTGCACCGCCCGCACGGCAATCAAAAAACATCCGTTTAGCGCCGGTTGGTGGTTGTTAAAAAACAAGTTTTTTGGTGTTAAGTTAAATTAATATGGTGCGTAGTCGCCAAAGCCAAAAAAAGAAAAGATATTTGTCGGTTGCACTCTACCGTGGTATTGTGGCGGCCTTTTTTGGTTTGGCACTGTTGTTGTTTTTCAGCCAATCATATCTAGAAGCCAAGCCCGCACCACTTTTGGCTAACTATCTTTTGGGAACTTTGCCTATGGACGGAGCGTCGATTGATACGCTGGCCAAGTTTGATGTATTGGTATTAAGCCCTGAGCAGGCCATTGTTCGTCGTGAGGTTGTTAATTCCATTAAAGCCAAAAATCCTGACGTCATCCTTTTAGCATATGTCCCGAGTGAAAGTTGGAATAGTGCCTGGGCACAGTATCCCGCCAATACTTTGTACAAAGATTTCCAGGTGCAAGATGATTGGTGGCTACGCAGTTCGAACGGGGCAGTTATTTCTAATTGGCCAGGGTTAAAAAATACCAATGTCAGTCAAGGTTGGAGTGACTATATTATCGGCTTTATCAAAAACAATATTTTGTCACAGGGTATTTGGGATGGGGTTTTCTTTGATATTGTGAACGATGGTGTATCGCATGTGAATGGTGGGGATATTGATCTGAATCGTGATGGGGTAAAAGATGATTTAAATGCGTTAAATGCCGAATGGCAAAAGCGTACGGTCTATCTTTTTAATGCGGCACGCGAACGCTTGCCGGTTAAATATTTGTTGATGAATGGTAGCTCGTTGCCGGTTTTTCAACAATATATGAATGGCCGCATGTACGAAACTTTTCCGACACCGTGGGAGGCAGGGGGTAATTGGAGTGGTATCATGACGGGACTAAAGCGTAATCAGGCTGCTAATGCCAAACCACAGTTGTATATATTTAATTCCAATACCAACAACACGGGCAAACAGACGGATTACAAAAAGATGCGTTTTGGTTTGGCCAGTAGTTTGATGGCAGACAATGTATATTTTAGTTTTGACTATGGTGACAAAGATCATAACCAGGTGTGGTGGTACGATGAGTATGATGTTGATTTGGGTACTGCTATCGGTGTCGCGCGTGCTCAAAATGGTGGGGCACAGTTTGTTAATGATGTCTGGCGCCGAGATTACACTAACGGTGTGGCATTGGTTAATCCAACCAACGAAATTCAGACGATTGATTTGGGTGGAGAATATGAGCGATTAATTGGTAAACAAGATCCTAAAACTAACAGTGGTTTAATTTCTGATCAAATTGTTTTAGCGGCGAAAGACGGTATCTTGTTGCGCAAAACTTTTCAAGAAGTGAAAAACGCTTTTTATCTCAACGGCAGTTTCGTTCGTTTTTATGACGCCCAAGGTGCGCGCGCACGTAATGGTTTCTTTGCCTTTCGCGATGGTTTCTCCGGTGGAGCAAATATTTTTACGGGTGATGTTAATGGTGATAATATGGCAGAGTTGATTGTGGCGACAGGAAACAGATTAGAAATTTTTAATTCCGATGGTGTGCGCTGGTACAATGAATGGCCGTTTGATAACGCGGTAAATTATTTAAATTTAGCAATTGGCCAGATTAATCCGGGTGAAGGTAAAAAGATTGTAGTCGCTGGAGATAAAGGGGGAATGGTTTCACTCGCCACTTATTACGGTGCATTTGAGTCTGACCCATTTTACCCATTAGGAAAAAAATATCGCGCGGGTTTTTCGCCCGCTTTAGGTGATGTTGACGGTGACGGTGTGGGGGAGATTGTTTTGGCCACGGGCAAGGGTGTTGCAGGTGAAGTTTTGATAATGGATGGTAATAGCCTAAAACTTAAGAAACGGTTTTTTCCTTACGGTGCAAAATTTACCAGTGGCTTTTCGGTGGCGACCGGGGATTTCGATAAGAATGGACGAGAGGAAATTGTGACAGCGGCGAAGGTGAGTAACAAAATTGTCGTAAAAGTTTTTGATAATACGGGTAAAAAGATAAACGAATTTTCTGCGGGTACGGTGTTTGGTAGTCAGTTTATCTACTTGAGTGCAGCGGATATTGATGGGGATGGTCGGATTGAGTTGGTGGTGGGAAGTAACTAATTTGTTTGTAAAAAAAAGAATGTCGATTAAGTCGGCATTCTTTTTTGTTCGGTGGGTTATTTTCCAGTAATCAGCAAAACAATTGAACCAACAAACTTTTTCTTTTTTTCCACCGCCTGTTTTAGCCCTACTAACGCCAGCGCACTGTTCGGAGAAACTTTTGTTTTTTCTGTTTTAGTTAATAGTTTTATCGCTTGTTCAATCTGTTCGTCGCTCGCAATCCAACCCCCACCTTTTGTCTGTTTGATTATTTTCAAAACATTTTGTTTGCGGCGAGCAACCTTGTCCACGATGGCACCAGCCAGGGAAGCGGCAGTGTTAATATCGCCAACCACAAACGGATGACAGGCAGTCGTTTGAATAATATGTAGCTGTGGTTTTAGTTTTAATTTTTTAAATCCTAAATACAACCCTTCAGTGGTAGTGCCGCTGGAAGTCGGGACAAAAACTGCTTGAAGATTTTTTACTTTTGCCAATTCTTTGGCTAATGTTTCGTAACCCACCAAAGCCGTGTCATCAGTAGATTGGCGCAACCAGATTGCATTGGTATTTTTCTCAATTTGGAAAGCGGTTTGTTTTGGGTTTTCAGTTTGTGTTAACAAAATATTTTTATTAAGCAATTTTTTGATTAATTTTAATTTCTCTGGTTCAATGTTTTTTCCTACCAGGATTTGTAAATTTATTGGCCGCTTTTTGTTCTTTTGATTATATTTTTTTGCGTACAACGCGGCCGCCAAGGCAGCGTTGCCGGAAGAAGAAATAACAAAATCATGACTACCTTTTTTTAGGTAGGTCTCAATCATAACGGGAATGGATCGGCCCTTGTGGGAACCAAAGGGGTGCAGGTCTTCACGCTTTAAATACAGCCTGTTTTTTATTCCGAGCGCTTTGGCTAGATTTGGCACTAGGGTTAGGGGGGTGGTTGACATTTTGGTTAAAAAGTTATATACTGTGCCTTGCCTTTAAAAGCTTAATTTATCTTATTAGTATTATATGAAATTAGTTTGTTTAGAGTGTAAAAATGACGTTGATTTGACTAATTATCCTGATTTAGAGGTTGGTCACGTTATCGAGTGTGACACCTGTGGTATTACCATGTTAGTCAACGAAATAGACGATGAAATCAAAGTTGAAATTGTTGACGAAGGTAAATAATTACTGAATCAAATCTTCAATCATTCCTCGGAAGCCATGACTTCCCAAAAACACAATCACATTACCGGGTTGTGTTTTTTGTTTTAGGTAGTTTACCAATTCTTTGTCATCAGCGATATGTTTGGTGGCCGGGTGGGTGGTGGCGATGACGGCGGTCAATTCTTCGCTGGTAAGTGGCAGATCCACTTGATCTGGATTTATTTTTATCTTTGTTAATTCAGGAACGACAACCTCGTCAGCATCAACAAAGGCATTGGCATATTGTGGAATCGCCTCGCGCTGGCGATTACCAGTGTTAGGCTCAAAGATGGCGGTGATTTTGTCGCTCTGATAAGCGGCACGTAAACTAGCGAGTGCGGAAGTAACTTTGGTAGGAGAGTGGGCGATGTCATCATATATCGGTGTGCTATTTACCACCCCTCTTTTTTCTAGGCGACGTTTTAATCCGGGGAATTTGGCAATAGCGGTGATGGTCTTTTCTTCGTCTATCCCCAGAGTAACAGCCATAGCGAACACCCCGCAGATATTTTCCGCCTGATGTTCACCTAACAAGATGGAACTTAATCGGTATTTGTTATCACCATGTGTGATGGTTAATTTTATCCCTTCGGGTGTTTGTTCGATTTCGCTGTATTGAAAATCGTTGCCATTGTTTTTTCCGTAAGTAACAGTTTTGGTATTTTCAATCTTCTCAATATTTTTTACTTTGTCGGACAAAACGATTACTCCGTTGTTGGGGATAGCTTTGACTAGTTTGTTGAAGGCAAAGTAATATTCTTCCGCGGTTGGGTAAACGTCAGCGTGATCCCATTCGACAGCGGTGAGAAGTAAGTGGGTAGGGCGATAATGAAAAAATTTAGCACCGTTATCCCAGCGTGCAGATTTGTATTCGTCGCCTTCTAATATGCTGTAATTACTGTCAGTGATTTTAGCGGAAGAGAAATCGTTGCTAGTTAAGCCACCAAACATGTAGCTCGGATTTAACCCAACTTCAGTTAGAACAAAACTAAGTAGCGCGGAGGTAGTGGTTTTACCATAGGTGCCGGCACAGACAATGGATTTTTCTTTGACAAAAAATTCGGCCACCGCTTCAGGATAGGAGAAGTAGCTAAGGTCATTTTCTTGGACGTAAATCCATTCTAGGTTAGAGGAGGAAGCAACATTGCCGACAATCACTAAATCAGGATTACCATTTTCAATCATTTTTTCTGGATGCCAACCAGGATAATATTCTACCCCCGCTTCTTTTAGATGGGTTGACATCGGAGGGAAAAACCCAACATCACTACCGGTAACTTTGTAACCTGCATTCTTAAACGCCAAAGCCAGCGATCCCATCGCTACACCGCAGATGCCGATGAAGTGGATGTGTTTTGTTGGCATATTATTTTATTTCTTTTTTTAACCCTTCCAAATCACCACTCCACTTCTCACCGTCAAACCACTCAATACCCGCAAACTGTAACTTGTAAGTATCAGTCGGACGTTGGAATGATCCAAGATAAACATATTTTTTGTTATTCTCCTTTGCCCACAAAACGGCACGAGTCATCATGCCGAGGCCGGTATCTTTCGGGCTGTTGTCTAAATCATAAAAAGGGTAACAATAGTGGATCAGTTCATTTGTTTCTTTTATCACACAATATCCAATCGTTTTGTTTTCTAAAGTATAGACGAATAGTTTGTTATAGTTACTTTTCTCCGCATCGGTCAGTATCTCCTTAGTTTTGTTGGCGCTAAATGTCCCATCACCAAATTTGGTAGTATAAAAATCTTTCGCCAATTTACCGATGGTCCAATCATAGGCAGAATAGGGGAGATCAACAATTTTTAAATCGATATTTTCCGTCTTGCGCAAGATGCGACGATTTTCACTGGACAGTTCAAATTTAGATAAATCAATGCGAACACTACGTGTTTGGTTCATCGTTCCTCTGCCAACGCGCGTAAAAACATACCCTGTGTTGTAGAGTAAGTTTATATTCTCATCAGAAAAATCCTCAATCACTTTTTCCTTCCAGGCAAGATACATAGTTTAATAGTTCTGCATGGTTGATATTTTTTGAGCGGGTTATGCGCCGAGGCGCATCCTTTTGCCCTCGCGGGCAAAAAAAGCGAAAAAATTATCAAGCATGCAAGATTAGGCTACTTGTAGAACGCCACCCAAATTCCAACCATCACTACAAAGGCGTGCATTATCCAAAACCGCATCACAATTTTTTCTTCACTCCAACCACGCAGTTCCAGGTGGTGGTGTAACGGTGCCATTTTAAAAATTCTTTTTCCAAGCAACCGTCTTCCTAATACTTGGATGATAACGGAAAATATTTCAACGTAGAAGATGAAACCCAAGAACGGCAAGAGTAGTGTGCGGTTAATGGCAATGGCATTGATGGCGAGTAACGCCCCGAGACCCAGTGCCCCGACATCGCCCATCTGAAAACGTGCGGGCTTAATATTGAAATAGGTGTAAGCAATTAAAGCGCCTGCTACAGTTGCGTTGAATGGTGCAAACGAGGCGCGGCCTTCAATTAAACAGATGGCAGTTAACGCAAGAAAAGTGATAATGAGTGAGCCGCCAGCCAGGCCATCCAAGCCATCGGCAATATTAACAGCGTTGGCGGTGAACATGATAAAAAATATGATCACGGGAATTATCCACCAGCCAATTTGTACCTGACCATCAAACGGCATCCAGAGAGAATGCCAACTAGTCCCTAATTTCACATACACCCACCAAGCGGCCACTGCGCCCGCTAAAAATTGTAAGATTAATTTTTCGTGAACGTGTACACCTTTTCCTGGGTGAGAACCAAACATGCCGGTAAGTCGTTGAAATGCTGTCCAAGGTAAAGTGATCACCAGCCAAACACGCATGTACCAGTTTTTGTGAACTTTAATTAATTTGATTACTTGATGCCAAGCACGTACGCGCCTCTCCACACCAAAGATATTCAACAAGTCATCGGCAGCGCCCAGAAGGGCGGCAATGGCCATCACACCAATTGGTACGTAGGTATAACGTCGATCCCAATTGAACAATAAAGTAATCACCGTGACGGTCAGAATGATTAACAGGCCACCCATAATCGGTGTGCCCACTTTTTCCTGGCGTTCACCACGCAAAGTAAAATCAAAGTCGCCACGACGGGTGATTTTGTATTTGTACAGTATCTTAGTCAAAAGCGGCGCCCACAAAAAAGCCCCTAAACAAGCGGAGATTAAGTAAATCAGGGTGTTTTCTAACAGAGCAATACTAAACATAGATCCCATTTTACCTTAATTTTTAGCGAAAATCAAGCTTCGAGCCATTTACCGTCTTGGCGCACTAAAAGGGTGGGGGCATCAAGTGGCTCAGCCATAATCTCTTTGACAATTTTTTCCATTCTTAATCCCTGTGATCCCTTAACTAAAATGACATCATTGGTCTTGATTTTTTCTTGAAGGAACCTTCTGACCTCGCCACTGTTACCAAAAGAGGCGGTATGATCACGATCCATGCCTGCCTCAATAGCTGCGGCAGCGGTATTTTTTGAAGCCTCGCCCACAGTAATGAGGAAATCAACACCTGATTCTGCTACTTTGAAACCAATTGCACGATGACTGTTTTCAGTTTCTGGACCCAATTCCAGCATGTCACCCAAAACAGCATAGCGTCGGGCGCCAGGTTTTAAGGTGATCTGTTTTAATGTATTAAGAGCTGATTCAGCTGGAGCGGGGGAAGAGTTGTAAGTATCGTCGATTATTAAAGTATTTTTAATACCCGGAATCAAACACATATGTCCGGGCATCGGTTTTTGTTTTTTGAGTGTTTCAATTCCTTCAACTAAATTTAAGCCAAAATATATTCCCACACACAATCCAGCAAGGGCGGAAGAGATCAAATGTTCAGCGACAAAACCAGGAAGGAAAGCGGGGATCATACTGCCCTTGTAACTAACTTTGAAATTCAATCCCTTTGGCCAGCCAGTAGTTTCATCGTAGATAATATTGATATCAGTGGCACGTAAGTCTGCGCCTTCCTTTAGGCCGTAGGTCATCACCTCAGCCTTAGTGCTGGTAGCTTGTTGCACCACTATCTCGTTGTCAAAATTTAAAACTGCCAAACCATCACTATTCAAATGAGTGATAATCTGTTTTTTTTCTTGTGCAATTTTTTTAATTGTTTTGAAAAATTCGGTGTGAGCGTGTGAGATAAAAGTTAGGACGCCGACGATGCACGGAGCGATCTCTGTCAGGTAGCGAATGTCGCCTGGTTTATCTGCGCCCATTTCTAATACTAGAATTTCAGGATAATGAGGATCTTTTTTTATCAACAATTTAACGGCCACGAAAAAAACTTTCATCCAACCCAAGATTGAACTACCTGGTGTTTTGTCGATGCCGATGATCGCTAAAGGCATACCAATCTCATTGTTGTAATTTTTTACACTGGAGCGGACATTAAAGCGCGCGCTCAAGATGGTAGTGGTATTTTCTTTGGTGGAAGTTTTTCCGACCGATCCGGTAATACCAACAATTTCCGGATGATATTTTTTGATAATCAGGCGCGAGAGCAAACGTAGTTTCCAATGTAAGATTTTTTTTAACATAATATTTTTAAAAAATTTCCTTAAGTAATTCGTTTATATATTCTACTCCTGGATCACCCGTTAAGACAATGTCGTAGTTTTCGCTGTATTTTTTTAATTTCTCAGGGTCTTCTTCACCGAGGAGTTCATTGAGGAATCCAATTTTTAGAAGAGTTTTGAAAGGGAACCCAGTAATCATTCCGACATCATCGATTTGATCTCCGAGCAACAAAACGTTTTTTCGGTTTTCAATCTTTTCAAACATTGGGAATTTTTCTAATGTTATGTCGTATTTATTGAGTGAATGGATAATCGGTTCGTTGATACCAATAAGGTTTCCGACAGAGTCAAAAATCATTTCATTGGCAATGACGTGAACATTTTCATAAAGGCGACCTTCTTGACGCAGATATTGTTCCAACATATATCCGGGAGCAGCTGATATAATGACAAGGGGAATATTTTTTTCATTTAACCAATCGAGAAAAGTATCAATACCAACACGCAGACGCAGCGTGCGTTTAGCGACAACACTGTCCATTATTTGCTTAGTTAGCCCATTGTCAGTCAATAGTTTAAAATGTTTTTCCCACCACTCACGCATGGCACTATTTTTTTCTTCTTTGGGCATTGTCGGGCTGTGTTCTATTGGGAAATAATACTCATAAAGAGCATGGGCAGTGGTAGCGTATTCTGGGCCAAGGTGGTTGCTGTTGCGAATTTGGGCAAGGATGGCGGTGGGTTTTTTCCCATCAATTAGGCCGCAAGTAAGAGTGCGGTCAAAATCTGCTAGTACGTGTAATTTTTCGCAACTATCTTCACGCCATTGTTTTTTAATTAGCGCAACTTTTTCTGGGTTTGAGATGATGATATTTGTCATATGCCTGTGGTTAATTATCTTTCTTCGGGCAAGCCATAATATTTAATGGCGTAGTCCATTATTTTTTGAAAAGTAATTGTGGCAGTTGATTCCGCCCAAGCTCTTTGGGGCATTTCATATTTTACAATCGCTACAATCTTTGGGTTGTTAACTGGTCCGAATCCAGCAAAAGTATGATTGGTTTCTTCGGTATATCCACCCGGTCCGGCAATTTGAGCAGTACCAGTTTTTCCGGCCATGTAGTAGTGGTCAAAACGCGCTTTTGTACTGTGTCCTTTTTCTACCACTGATACTAGCATTCCTGTCACCAACTTAGCTGCTCGAGGAGAGACAATAGAAATTGGTTCTGGCGTTTTTGTTTTTTCTACTGTGCCATCGGGCCAGCGCAATTCGGAAATGATGTGGGCTTTGGGCAGGATGCCTTCATTAGCCAGAGCGGAATAAGCGGCGGCTAGCTGAACCGGAGTGGCAGAAATACCTTGACCAAAAGAGGCGACTGCAGCATAAATTTTTCCTTTTTTTTCTAGCGCAGAAATATTACCACTCATCTCAGTGTTAGTTTCGATCCCAGTTTTTTCACCAAAACCAAATCTTTTAACATAGTCTGCAAATCGCTCTCGGCCGATTTTATCTTCTGCCCACATCATACCAGTATTCACTGAATTTTCTAAGACCTGAGTCATGGTAATAGTGCCATAACATTTATCCTCGGCGTTGCGTATGGTGAAGCCATCGATTTTTCTTTCGCACGGATCGGTAAAAGTGGTTTGTGGTCCGAATAAGTTCAAATCTATTCCCATTGCCATGGTGATTGGTTTGAAAACCGACCCAGGTTCGTAAGGGGTAAAAATTGAGGTATTGTTATAGGCGGAGATGTCTTTGATTTCGGAATATTTGTTAGGGTTAAAATCGGGGTAGCTGCACATTGCTAAAATCGCCCCTGTTTTTGGTTCCATGACAACCAATGTGGCACTCTTGGCTTCGAATGTGGTCCAGCCTTCTTTTAAGGCGGCGCAGGCTTGATATTCCAAATTTCGATCGATAGTTAAAACGACATCTGGTCCGTTTTCAGCTTTGACCTTGGTATTATTTGATAGGGTAAGTAAATTACCGAAGGCACCTTTTTGACCAGAAAGAAATCCGCCTTTACCAGCCAAGACTTTGTCCCAATAACCTTCGATGCCATAGCTGCCACTTTGTCCGCGTTCATCGGAGCGACAGAAGCCTAAAACATTGGAAGCCAATTCCTCTTCCGGATAAAAACGAAATGTTTGTGGGGTACTGTAAATACCAGGCAATTTTTTTGCTTCTATTTGTTCGATCGTTTCGTTGATCAGTTTTTTAGCGATTGGCTCATAGGGGTCGTCGCGTTTATTTAACTTTTGTGCTAAGAGATTTTTTTCTTCGTCAGTCTTGTATTGTAGAATTTCGACAAGTGCATTAGTGGTACTCGCGACTTGGTCTTCGGGAATCTCGGTGGGCACGGCGTAGAGAAGGTAATACTGGCGATTGATGGCCGCGGGATATTCTTTGCCATCGCGACTATCAACAAAAAATATCTGTCCACGTTCAGGATAAAGGCGTTTGTAAATTTCGTGAGTGCTGAGAGCGAAGGTAGAGTAATAGTTGTGTTCCAAAATTTGTAAAACAAACAGACGGGCTGTTATTGCTAATGCTATTATCAAAAATACGACAGCGATAATAGTGATGTGGTTGTCTGTATTGTTTCCCTTGTTTATCACAGAGATTGTAAAAATTTATTTAATTCAAGTGCCGGATTTTTTTCGTCCCAAACAATCCGGTAGGCAGTTTCTGCTAACGGTAGTTTGATTTTAAATTTCTTTCCTAATGCCAGCATTATTTTCACCGCGTTGATTCCTTCCACTACTTGACTCACTTTCGCGACCGCGTCTTCTCGACACAATCCTTCAGCCAAACATTCACCAAAGCGGCGGTTGCGTGAATTGGGGCTGAGTGATGTGGCCACCAAATCTCCAAGTCCAGCGAGATTAAAAATTGTCTCGTGCTTGCCACCCATTTTTTTAACTAAGCTACCAATTTCTTGGAGGGCGATAATCAAAAGAGCGGCTTTAGTGTTCATCGGAAATTTTAATCCATCGCAGATGCCGACGATGATTGCGTAAACATTTTTAAACGATCCGCCGATTTCTACACCTACTACGTCGGTGCTGGCAAAAAGTTTAACATTTTTTCCTTCCATTATTTTTTTAACTGTGGTGGTAGCAGCAGCATTTTTTCCTGCGACGTTCATTGCGGTAAATCCACCCCGTGCCATGTCCACAGCAATCGCTGGGCCGGAGACACTAACGACGTACGGTCGTAAAGCAGCGGGGATATTTTTTTTGATGACATCTGGGATGAGCTCCATCGTTTTGTCTTCCAATCCTTTGGAAGTATCAACGCAAACTGTTTTAGGGGATAAAAATGGTCCAACGCGTTTAGCCAAGGCGGCCATAAAAGTAGAAGGCAGAACAAAGAAAACAGCGTCGGATTTTGCCACTGCTTTTTCTAAACTGGGTTCAGGGATAATATTTTTTGGCAAAATTACTCCGGATAAATATTTCTTGTTTTCCTGGCTGATTTTAATCTGTTCTAGTGGTTCCGGATCACCTTCATGATTCCAAAGTTTAACAGTGTGTCCGTTTTCGCCAATAACCTTGGCCATGGCTGTGCCCATATTACCCGCACCCAAAACCGCGACGGTATATTTTTTGTTTGGCATATATTTCTTTTATTTAATTTTTTTGATTTTTAATATTTTTGTTCGCCAGTTGTCCGCAAGCGGCGGCGATGTCCTGTCCTTGGGAGCGGCGGATAGTACAGGTAAAACCACTTTCCATTAATTTTTTTTGCCATTCTTCCAAAACTGTTTTTTCTGTACCACTGAGTTCAGGGTTGGCGGTATTGCAGGGGATTAAGTTGATTCGTACTCGACCGAGTTGGCTTGCCAGTTTTATCAGCGCCTTCAGATGTTTAGTGTCATCATTTTCTCTTTGTACTAAAGTGTATTCTATCCCGATGAAGTGACTACGCCCGGGAAATTTTTTGTGAAATTCATCGGCCCAATTTGGTAGCCAGCTAAAAAATTCCGGTGGGTGAGAGGGAATCATTTTTTTTCGGGTTTCTTCAATCGCACTGTGTAGTGAGAACGCGAAACGCACCGGTGGAAAATCTGGGTCTGTTAGCATTTTTTCCATACCGGCTTTGACACCAACTGTGGAAAGAGTAATTTGGCGCGGACCAAGGTTAGTGTAGGCAAGTAAAATATTTAACGCGGCTTTAACGTTGTCGTAATTCATGAGTGGTTCGCCTTGTCCCATTAAAACCACATTATCAATTTCTCCCTGATTTTTTTCGGTTAAATAATTTTGCCAAAAACGATATTGATCAACAATTTCTTGGGTAGTTAAATTACGTTTAAATCCCATTATCCCAGTGGCGCAAAAAACGCAACCCATCCCACAGCCGACTTGAGTAGAAATGCAAATCGTATTACGCGATTCATCTTCATGACCAATCTTTTTGTTTATCCGCCCCATCAGCACGCTTTCAATCGTGTTACCGTCTGCCAATTCTAATAGTACTTTAATTGTACTGTCACTCACGCTTTCCTGCCAGTTCGTCGACTTGACGGTTAACCAAGGAAGATCTCTTAATTTTTCTTTTAAGCTAACTGGTAAGGTAGTGATCTCGCCATAGCCTTTTGTTTTTTTATCAAACCACGCCGCATAAATTTGTTTGCGTCGGTAGCTCGGTTCGGTGATTAATGTTTTTTCTAACAGTTCGCTCATACGGTTTTCTTTTTTTGTATCTGTTTAGCTATTGTGGTGAGGGTAATTACTGCGATTGGTGTGATTAATAAAATTTCCAACCACTGGTTGATATTCAAATTGGTTAAGTGAAAAATCTGACGTAAAATTGGTAGTTCCAGAATGGTAATAATTGCCCCCAAAGCAATGAGTGCAATTGTTAGGATTAGGTGGTTGGTTTTTATCTGTTGCCACTCACGGGAGAAAACAATCAAAAATACTTGGGCGACTACTAATGCAGCAAAAGCAATGGTGCGTCCTACTTCAGGTTGATTGAGAAAAAAAGCGTAATAGGCGTAAAAGCCAAAAGTAATGGCAGTAATACCCAATCCTTGGACTATCACCTTCCAGATTATATCAGGATTGATTAGTGGTTCGGTTACGGGTCGGGGTGGTTCATTCATTAATCCGCGTCGGGCACGTTCGCGGTCAAATCCTAATACTGATGCTGGGTCACAAAATAGCTCTAGGAAAATAATGTGAATTGGGGAAAAAATTAAAGTGCCACCGAAGAACAGGGGCAATAAAGCAAGACCAACAATTGGTATGTGGAATGTTAATAGAAAGGAGAAGGCCTGGCGTAAATTATCATAGATGCGGCGTCCTTCTTTAATTGCATTAACGATTGAGGCGAAGTTGTCGTCGGTTAATACCATGCCCGCGGCGGCACGAGCTACTTCGGTGCCACGAATGCCCATGGCGATGCCGATATCGGCTTTTTTAAGAGCGGGCGCATCATTTACGCCGTCCCCAGTCATCGCGACAATCTCACCATTTTTTTGTAGGGCGTCAACAATTAAATATTTTTGTTCTGGTTTAACACGGGCAAAGATGTCATGACGACGTACGGTCTCAGCGAGCGCGGCGGGGGACATCCCCTCTAGTTCTTGACCATTTACCAGTTCTTCGCTGTGTTTTAAACCGATCTGTTCGGCGATATTGTGAGCTGTGAGTTTATTATCACCAGTGATCATGATAATGCGGACGCCAGCTTTTTGACATGAGTCGATAGCCTCTTTCACACTAGCACGCGGTGGGTCACTCATCGCGAGTAATCCCAAAAATTCTATCTTTTCCAAAACTACTTTTTTGTTTTCTTCAACTGAGCGTTTACCGATAGCGATAACACGGTAGCCTTTGCCAGACATTTCTTCGTAAGCTTTGGTGGTCGCTTCTTTTTCCGCGTTGGTCAAAGAACTGTTGTTGATAATTGATTCAGGTGCACCGGCGGAAAATTGAATGTGTTCTCCGGCAGCATCTTTCCAAATATGGTGCACTAGTTTTGTTTTTGCTTCAAACGGACTGTCTTCCACCAAAGTATGTTCACGAAAAAGTGTGGGCACGTCAATTCCAATTTGTTGAGCGAAGCGTTGGGTTTCGATTTCAATTGGGTCGATAGCGACCTGTTCCAAGGCGAGCAGGGCCGATTTTATTAAAGTAGTAAAATCTTTGTGATGGTCTTGGGCTTCTTCTACATTGTGTGCATGATCATGGTGGTAGACCATTTTGAGTGCCATATTACCTTCAGTCAGCGTGCCGGTTTTATCTGTACAAATCACCGTGGCAGATCCTAAAATTTCTACCATTGCCATTTTGCGGATAAGAGCATTTTGTTTGGTCATACGCCAAACACCCATTACCAAAAAGACACTAAAGACAATTGGAAACTCTTCAGGTATTAAAGACATGGCCATAGTAATGCCACTTAAAATACCCACCATCCAGTTTTCTTTTATTGTCATTAGTATCGCTACTACTAAAGCACTAATCAAAGCGATTACAGCAATACCACGAACTAGTCGGCGGATCTTTTTTTGTAGCGGTGTGTTTTGGTCGGTGATTTGGTTGAGCAATGTTCCGAGCTGTCCGTAGGCAGTTTTAACACCAGTCAAAGTTACCAGCATAAAACCATCACCTTGAGTTGCCATGGTTCCTTGCCAGAGACGATTTTCATCGGTGATAGCGTCGGGTGAATTTGGTGCTTCGGTTTTTGTTACGGAAATTGATTCACCGGTCAGCATTGATTCATCCATCATCAAGCCGGGAGATTTTAGCATTACTCCATCGGCCGGAATTTTGTCCCCAGCAGCTAGGTATACCAAGTCGCCGGGTACAATGTATTTAATCTCCAGTTTTTCTATCTTTCCATTCCGATATACCGAAGCATATTGCGCCATCATTTTGTCGAGAGCTTTGATCGCTTCACCGGTGCGTTGTTCTTGAAAGAGTTCCATTAAAATCACCGGGACAATTGAGCAGAGTAAAATTATCGTCTCCAGTTTGTCGCCGATAAAAAAATATATGGCAGCGGCGGCCAACAACAAAAGGATCATTGGTTCAGTGGCAATTTCTACCAAATTTGTCCACCATTTTTTTTGACCGTTAACTGGTCGGGCGTTGAGGCCAAAAGTGGTGAGTTTTTCTGTTGCTTCCTTGGAAGAAAGGCCAAGATATGTTTTGCGCACAGCAAAAATCGCGTTTAAGTCATTAGGCGCCATAGTTTGTGATATAGTTAGTTATATTGATATTTTAACAAAAAAACCTTGCAAAGGCAAGGTTTTTTGAAAGTCTGTTTTTACCCCCGCAAAATCTTTTTTACCAACTCCTTTGTGTCCAACCCCGCGAATTCATACACTTCTTCGGCTGTACCAGAGCGGAGGTAGGTATTTACTCCAAGTACGTGTTTTTTGGTGTCATCGGTTAGGATAAAATCATTCAAAAACCCTTCCCAACCGTTGTGTAGGGTGGTGGTTATCGCTTTTTCTTCTTCGGATAATATTTTACTGGCTTCAGCAGGGTTGTTTTCCTTTAGTTGAACAAATAATTCTGGTGAGGTCACAGCTACGATTTTCACATTGAGCTGTTTTTCTAATTCGGGTAATGCGGCCACAACATTTTCCAACAACATTCCACCACACACGGCCAAAACTTTTTTGGGTAAATCATTTTTTTGATAATCACGGAAAATATAGGCACCATTGTTGGCATTGATTGCGGCGGGTATTTCTTTTCTGTCCCAAACTGTGGTTTCGCGGCGGGAGAGCGACAAGATGATTGGTTCACCTTTTTCAAGTGCACCAAAAAGCATTTCGATTGTTTCGTTGGCATCTGACGGTTTGTATACTTTTATCCCTGGTAATGCTTGATACAAACTCATCCAGTAAAGTCCTTGGTGAGTAGGTCCATCTTCGCCGGTTTCTGGTCCGTCATGTGAAGCAAGCGAAATGAAAAAACCTTTTTGATTGGAGTTGAGATGGTTGTTGATCAGAGCCAAGCGGATGCAGTCACCAATCATAGTAGTGAATACTGCAAATGTTCCAAAAACGGCAATCGGGTGATAACCGCCCGGTAAAACATCAGAACTTAAACCCGCGCTCATCATCGCCATATTTTGTTCGGCAATGCCAAATCTAATGCCGCGACCATAAGGATTTTTTTCATTAATTATTCCATAAACTTTTTCTGCGGTAGCAGTGCTAACTGATTGCCCCAAATCACCGGCACCGGTCCAGAGAAAGGCGGTTTGTTGCATTAGCCAATTTAACCAAACACTGACTGCTTGGCGAGTAGCTACTTTTGTTCCGGGAGCAAAAACTAATTCAGCCGGCAAATCGGCTGGACGTTTAATATGTAATGGATTAATGAGCGGTCTTTTTGCTAACGCGTTAGTCATCATTTCTACCAACTTGTTGTCAGCAGCAATTTTTTTTGTCCCTTGTTCTAATTTACTGGTAACATATTTTTCTTCCTCAGTTGTTAGAGCCGTTAATATTTCTTCAATATCTTTTTCTACCGCGCCTTTTATACCAGGAATATCAAACCCCAGTTTTTTTACAAGCGCAACATATTCTTCGTGTTTAGCAGGGGAGCCATGTGCTGCGGCGGTGTTTTCTTTATCGCCATATCCTTTCCCTTTTAGGGTATGGGCGATGACGACAGTCGGTTTGTGGTTACCGAGTCCTGCACCGGCTAATTGATAGGCGGAAATTAATTCAGTAAAGTTGTGGCCGTCTACTTCGATGACATTCCAACCCAGGCCCCACCAGTGGTTAAGATAGTCAGAATTAATTACTTCTTCAATCGGACCGTCGATACCAAAATGGTTGTAATCCAAAGTGACGATGATATTGTCGGTGCCAGTGGAAGACAAAACATTGCGTGCTTCATAGGTCATCCCTTCTTCGGATTCAGCATCGCCCATAAATACCCAAACTTTGGTAGGTAATCCGGAAGAATGGTGGCTAATTGCCATACCACCAGCGGCGGAGAGTCCGTGACCAGAAGGGCCAGTGGAATAGTCAACTAGGGGGTAGTAGCTTTCAGCGTGTCCAGGCGGGCCGTCAATGTGACGAAAATTTACTAAATCTTTTGGTAAAATTGGGTGTACTACAGCTTCGGAAAATTGTCGGCCAGTGCGGCGCAAACTTTCATAAATCAGTGCATTGATTGAAGAGATCAAAGGGGTGCAATGTCCAGCGCTCCAAACAATACGATCGCGCCCAGAATTTTTTGGGTTGATTGGATCAAAGGCAATAGTATGTCCAAAAAGTAAGGCCAAAATTTCTTCTACTTTTGAACTTGATCCGGGATGGCCAGATCGTCCGGCTTCAACGGAGGCAAACAAAAATCCGCGCACAATATTTGCTAATTTTTCTAAAATTTTTAAATCAACATTGGCTGGTGTTGCTAAATCCATCTTGCGCAAATCACAATATATTGCTTGATCTTTTGTTTTCCACCGCTCTTTTTCCTTTTTTTGAAATTTTACTAAATCTTTTTCGTCGAGTAAATTGTATGGCATATATTTTTACTTATTGTTATTTATCGGAACAATGTGTCTGGTAATTTTTTCGCTTTCCTCGGCCGCGAGGCCTCAGGGATGAAGCCTTGGCTTCATAACCCGCTCAAAAAATACCAAACACATTATTCCTCTGTTTTAATTTTCCCAAAACCTACCCTGCTCCATCATCTGTCTTTTCCATTGATAAAAATTTAAGAACTCACACAGGGTTAATGGGGTGTTGGGATCGGTGGTAAAATCTGTGTTGGAACAATTAAGTGCTGAGGGAGTGGAATATTCAGTCGCGCGTGTTCCGTCTGACCTCGCTTCATTAGTATACAACCCGAGTTCGTGCATGCCAAGCAGATTCGGATATTTTGAGCGATCATCAAAAATTGAATGTCCATCAAAAGAATTTGGGATATTTAAATCAAGAACTTGTAAAAGCGTGGGCGTGAGATCAAGACTGGATGAATAGCGATCAACTTCTGCAGGTAATGTGCTGTTTGGCACATACATTAAAAAAGCAGTTTCATCATAAAAATTTAATTTGCCGGCTACATCAGGAAATTTGTCTTTGGTGATAGCGGTAGGGAAGATGGCATGATCAGCCACAGCGATGACGATGGTGTTTTGTGCGGCAGTGCTGCTAACAAATTTTTCCCAGAAAATTCGAAAGGCATCATCGGTGGTGTGAGCGGAGTTTAAGACGTTGTTCTTTCCGTCACCATAATAAACCATATCTTGAGCGATTGTGAATGGTGGGTGGGTGTCAACGGTAGAAAGCATTGTTAAGTATGGTTCTTTTTTGTTGGCAATAATTTTTTCCAGTGCGGGAAAAAGTTGGTGGTCAGAAAAACCCCAAGACAACGGTTCGGCCTTGACGATGTCGCGCAGCTCTTCGGTGCCGTAAACTTCATCCGTGCCCATACTGGCAAAGATCGTGTCTTTGTTGGCGAAGTTTTTTTCTACGGCCGTAACGTAGTTGGCATATTGCCAGCCGTTTTCTTTAAGAATTTTTGGTAGACAAAGTAAATGGTGGCTGCGCAAGCGATTTTCCGTGGTGATTTCTTCATGACCGGTGGGTGGTAAAAATGAGCAGAGTTGAGCCATCAATCCAGTAATCGTCGGAGTGGAGGCGTTGTAATATTTTTTAAAGACAGTAGTGTTGGGATTCTTGGCCATTAGTTCCAATCCCGGAGTGCTACTTGGTACTTGAGTGGGATTGTAGAGACTGGTTAGTCGGCTAGAAAAAGATTCTAAAAAGACAATGATAACATTTGGTTTTTTGTTTTTTAATTGCGGTGAGAGCAGCGGTATTGAGGTTGAATAGGTGGTCTCTTTGTGGGCGAGATAAAATTCGTCGTAATTGTAATTGAGGCCGAATCTTTTTAATTTTTCTTTAACAATCGGTTGTAAAATCACAGTGTCTGTCTGTCCGACAATGGATTGGTAAAAAGATTTGATGATCGCAAATTCTGGCGCGGTACGAAAAGAGGAGAGGCCGGCCACAGATACTAGGGCGATGGCGATTATTGACCAATGGTACACTCGCCAATAGCGGGCGGGTAACTCTTGGTGGTAATGAATTAATTTCTTTTTTAACAAAAAGAATGAGACTAGGCTGATTAATAAAAATACAACTAATATCAGGTTTGTTTTGTTGTAAATAACCCCATTGGCTCCTCCGGTGTGCATTATGGCGGTTGGGTTGAGGTTTAGTCCGGAGAAATATAGAATGCCGATATTAAAAGACCAAAGGATTATAAAAAGTAAAAAGAAAAATATTAATGTGCCAATTGCCAAGTAACGGATTTTTTTGTTTGTTTTTAAATATACTAAATATGAGGCGCTAAAAAGTCCGAGCCACATGGCGGTCATTGCCCAAGCGCGGAACAAACTGACGTTGTAATATTTTGCTTCCAAATCCAGAATGTAATAACGGAAGGCAAAATATTGACAGATGGAGTTAATGATAAAAAGAAACATTGCCCAAATAAACAGTAAGCGGTTGATCTTTTGCCAATCTTTCCCGCGCGGATGCTGTTTGAAGATTGATTCTAGAGTAAAGAAAACGATTGTTAGGGCAAGGGCGAAATATATTAAGCTCGTAATTTCATAAGGGGAAAAGAAAACCAAAAACAATGAGGCGAAAGAAAGATAAAGACGATTGAGATAGTTTGGAAAGACGCTTGTCCAAAAAGGGTGAAAGGTTTTTTTGCGTAAGATTAAAAGCAAAATCTTTTTACCAATAATATATGCTAGCCAAATCAATAAAGTGACTACAAGAGTGGCAAGGATAATTTTGGTGTGAGGACGGTGGGGGAGATGATACCAGTTCCACCCGCTGGCAATCACAAAAGAAGCCGCCCCCGGCAAGAGGGCGGAGACGGCATTTTTGATTTTTCCCCAAGGGAACTTCATTTTACACTTGATATTCTTTGTTGGCGCGCACTTGAACTTTATCTTTTTCGCGAGTTTTTTCTTTACTCTTTTTTATTTCGGCTTCTAAATAGTCGCGCACTTTGTCAATCGCTTTGTATAAGGTGTTTTCAGTTTTGGAAGCAAACAAGTCTTTGCCTGGAATTTCCAGTTTACATTCGGCGACAAAGATGTCGCCTTTTTGGTGGTGGTGACTTTCGATACCTACCTCCACTACAGCGCGGATAATATTAGGATGAAATTTATCCAACCCGGAGATTTTCTTGTCAACGTAATCTTTGATAGCATCTGTTAGTTCGATTCCTTTACCACTGGTAATGATTTGCATACATGTGTAAGTTAAAACTTAATATTTTATTGAACTATTTCCACCTCTGGTTCGAGGTGAACCTTAAATCTATTATACACCTCCGTCTGTGCTTCTTCAACTACTTTTAAAACATCAGTTTGGGTGGCATTTTGAAAATTAATCACAAAGTTGCCATGTTCGTCCGATATCTTGGCCCCACCAACGGTATATCCTTTCAGACCACACTGTTCAATGAGCCAGCCGACGGGGATTTTACCGCGTTCACGGAAAAGTGCTGGGAGTTCGGCGACACTACCAGGCCAATCTTTAATGTTAACATTTTGGAAAAAACTTCCGGCGGAGGGGAAAAGCGGGTAGCGTCCAGTTCGCTGTTTAATATACATTTGCACTGCTTGCATTATTTCACCCTTGTCTCCCGGTTTAAGTTGGAAGGTGGCGGATAAGATCACCGCACCATTACTTTGAAAATTACTGCCACGATAGTGAAATTCGCAATCCGCCGCAGACATTTCCCGAATCTCGCCATTTTGCCAGACCAATACTAACTGTAAACAGTCGGCCACTTCTTTACCCATCGCCCCAGCATTGCCGCGGACGGCACCACCCACGGTTCCAGGGATTCCCACTGCCCATTCCATTCCTGTTAATTCGTTTTTGCTTGCAGCGTTTACGATTTGGGCAAGGGGTGTTCCGGCGGCAGCGGTAATGGTATGGTTTTTAGTCTCAACTCTTTCGGTTGCCACTCTAATTACCACCCCATCAAAGCCATTATCCGGAAACAGAATATTCGAACCACCACCTAAAATAAAATATTCGAGCCCTTCGCCGGTAACAAAATTTAATAGTTCAATTAATTTTTCTTCTTCGGTTACTTTTACCAAAAATTGTGCTGGTCCACCGATTTTGAAGGTAGAAAATTTAGCCAGTGGAGCGTTGGTTTTTAAACTGCCGAAAGTTTTGAGTTGATTATATATTCGATCCATATGTTGCTTTTTAATGGTTTTTTGGGTATAATCCTTGGTATGTTAATCAATTTGGTAAAAAACCCAGTGGTATATGTAACCCGCGATTTGGAGCGGGCAATAGGATTGCCTCTAAACACCAAAGGTTACTATATTATCTCAAATTATTCTCCCTTTGCCAAGACTCTGGTTAAGGGGCAAAAAAACGTTCTATTGGTGAAAAATCCGAAGATTTTGGATACGCGGGAATTACTGGCGTTGCCCGCGGTGAAGCGTTTTATTAGCAAAATTAAAAATCCGAATATTTTGGTGTTCAAAAACACTACACAAATTGAAGAAATTTGTCGGGAAAACAACTGGCGCCTGTTAAATCCATCGGCGGCTTTGTCGTCTATGGTGGAAGAAAAAATTAGTGGAGTGGAGTGGCTGGGGCCGTTGGAGAAATATTTACCACCGCATGAGATTGTAGAATGTGGGAAGATAAAATGGGTGGGCAGTAAGTTTGTTTTGCAATTTAATCGGGCGCACACTGGGGGTGGAACATTTTTAATTGAATCCGAGTCTCAGTTGAAAGAATTAAAGAAAAAATTTCCCGCTCGGCCAGTGCGTATTACTAAGTTTGTTGCTGGTCCAGCGTTGACGAACAACAATGTGGTTTGGGGCAGCAAAGTATTGGTAGGGAATATTAATTACCAAATTACCGGCTTAAAACCGTTTACTAATTTGCCCTTTGCGACAATTGGTAACGATTGGGCGTTGCCACACAAGCTGTTAAATCAAAAACAATTGCGTGCTTACCATCAAATGGCAGAGGACGTTGGTAAGCGTCTAGCTAAATCTGGCTGGTGCGGACTTTTTGGAATCGACGTGATGTTGGATGCTAAAACTGGTAAGTTGTATTTAATTGAAATCAACGCGCGTCAACCCGCTTCGACCACCTATGAATCGAAATTACAGCTAACAAAGAACAAAAAAGGGTTGAGTACTTTTAGTGCTCATTTGTCGGCGTTGTTGGGTGAGAAATATCAAAACCAAAAATTGGTTGAAATCAAAGATGGAGCACAGATTGTGCAAAAAATTGTTCCGACAGAAAAGCCGGTGGATGATAAAATGCTGAAATACAATGTTGATAAATTTCAAAAAGATGGTTGGGGAGTATGCTGGTATGATAATACTGAGAAGGAAAAAGATTGGTTGCGGTTGCAGAGTAAAGTAGGGGTGATAGCGGAACACAATGTTTTGAATAAACAAGGTAAAAAGGCGGCGGATTTATCAAATAGTGTGATTGGTGGTGTTAAACTTAAATAAATAATATGTTATCACCCGGAGCGCAGAAAATTTTAAATGAATATTTTAACTTGCCTTTTCCTGGGGTAAGTGGTGTGCGTTGTCCATATTTTAATAATGCACGTTTGCGCCAACGGGCGCAGTTGCGAGTGTTGGTGGGTAAAGGGATGCCAAAAGAAATTGTGGAGGAGGCACAGATAATTTCTTTGCAATATCACGCGGGGTTGTTCGATAAATCGGGTGCCTGTTGTTTGCATGGTGAGCATGAACACAAAGTAGCGCCAGAGGAAATTCGTAAGTTTTTAGTTGATCATAGTTTAGGTATTGAATGCTCTGGATTTGTGACACAAATTTTGCGTGCTCACTTTAAAGAAACAAAGAACATTGATATTGCGCAGAAGTTTTACAAAGTATCAGTGAAGAACTTTTTACGTTTTGTAATTTCCAAATTACGACCGATCGAAAATATTTCGGTTAAAACGTACGTGGATGATCGTAATACAAAAAAGATAAATTCACTTAAAGAGGCGCAAGCTGGTGATGTGATTGTTTTATTAGGGATAAAAACGGATCATGGGCGGAACCATATTTTGTTGGTGACGGAAAATCTGGGGGGAAAGATAAAATATGCACATGCACGTGCTTGGGTAAGTGAAGGTAAGTATGGTCATGGTGTGGCTGAGGGTGTGATTGAGATAGTGAAGCCCGAAGGCGGCTTGTTGGAAAAAAATTGGGTAGAGTTGGGTAAGAGCGGTAACGAAAACGAAACATTGCGCGAAATGCGTGTTGCGGAGAGGGTGGAAATACGCCGGGTCATTGTTTGATTATGATTTTTGCTTATATAATTTTGGTGATTATTGGCATGCCGTTTGTAGTTTTTGTGGTCTCCGTTTTGATTGGTATACCATGTTTGCCGACGCATAAAAAACAGGCAAGAATTTTAATAGAGTTGTGTGATATTAAACCAGGGACGAAGATGGTTGACCTAGGCTCAGGCCATGGCCGGTTGGTTATACTGGCAGCAGAAAAAGGGGCGAACGTTGTTGGTTATGAACTAAACCCGTTTTTGGTTTTACTGAGTCGTTGGTTAATTGAGCAAAAGGGATTATCTGGTCGGGCAAAAATTTATTGGCGCTCACTTTACAAAGCAGATATTGGCGATGCGGATGTTATAACCACCTTTTTGTTTAAAAAACCAATGGTGAAGCTGGCAAATGGGTTATTTAAAAAATTAAAACCTGGTGCCAAGGTGGCAAGTTACACCTTTCCAATTATCGGTTGGCAACCGATAATCCATCGGGACGGTATTTCTGTTTATCAGAAGTCATTGACTAATTAGGTTTTTTTTGGTATTATTTTTAACACTTAACGCCGCCATCGTCTAACGGTTAGGACTTCGCCTTCTCAAGGCGGAAATAGGGGTTCGATTCCCCTTGGCGGTACCACTAAAAAACTTTTTGGATTTTCGGTAAAAATTTGGTTGGCGGCGTGTAACGCCGCCCAATGTTTTTTCGGCGAATTGTCGCCGTTTTTTAATTCCCCCCACACCACTTGTCCGCCCGTGAGGCGAAGGTTCGAGCCAAATATTTTTTTGGCCATAACCTTTTTGTCTAAAAGGTTATGCTCTCGCGCGATTTTAGGCAGATTCTCCGCCTCTTTTATCCATTCTCTCATCGGTTCGATCCAGCCAGTCCGCTTTTGTTCAAGGTGGTTAATTTTTTCTTCCAGCGACTTTTTCTCACTCATAAATTTAGCCTTCTTTTCGAGGTAAACATCTCTTTCAATGTCTTGCTCTAAATAACTATCTAAAAGTCGCTGTAGCTTCGTTTTTAGGGCTTCTATGGTATTTCTAATATCCTGAACAAAAGCGGCCGAAGATTGGGCATCTGTATTTTTGTCTTTTTTCAACATAACGGCTAGTTGTTCGGCCCAATCCTCTCTCAAAGAAAATTTTTGAAGCAAAAAGGATGTTTGTTCATCCAAACTTTCCTGGCGAATACAGGGCTCGTCACATTTTATTGCTTTATTCTTTTTGGTGCAGTGATAATAAATATAATCGTGGGTATTTCCGTTTTTCTGACGCTTAATCCTGTGTTCGCCAGTTATGCCCATTTCACAAGTGCCACATTTTAATATTCCGCAAAATGCCTGTGGTTCGTTTTTGGTTTTGTGGTGTGGTCTGCCTTTTTGTTTTAAAATATTCTGTACCTGATCAAAAATTTTCTTTGAAATAATTGGCTGGTGCTTTCCCTCATACATTTCCTTGCTGTATCTAAAAAATCCTACATAAAACGGATAAGAAAGAATAAAAGAAATTCTATCTCGTTTCCAGTGTTTGCCATTTCGTGATGTAATTCCCTGTTGCGCCAAAAAGTTAGAAATATCTTCTAGTCGTGAGTTGCCTTGCGCGTATAAATCGAAAGTTCGGCGTAAAATTTCTGCATTCTTTTTATCCACAGCCACATTTTTAGTGCGTGGGTCGTTGAAGTAACCAAAGGGCGCAAGGCCGGGATATTCTCCACGCCTAACTTTTTGGCGCATGCCTCGTTTTACATTTTCGCTTAAAGAATCCACATAATATTTGCTTTGCCCAAAAGCGATATTTAACATAAATTTTCCTTGTGGCGTGCTTTCAAACCAAAACTGTGGAAATTTTAATGCCAAAATATGCCCGCAATCCAAAAGATAAATTATTTTTCCACCGTCTACAGAATTGCGCGCCAACCTGTCGGGGTGCCAGCTGATAATTCCGTTTGCTTCACCTTTTTCTATTCTTTCCAACATGGCGTTAAAAATTGGTCTGCCGGGGATTTTAGCTGATTGTTTTTCTATTAACTCCTCAACAATATTTAGCCCCTCGTTTCTGGCAAAGGCGCGCAATTCTATGATCTGGGCTTCAATACTTAAAACTTGTTTATCTTCCACATCCGTGGATTTGCGGGCATACAAAAAGAATTTTTGCATACAATTATTATTTAAAATTTAAATAGCCACCCCGGTGCACCCAACCCAATAAGAGTAACTCTCAATGGATTGTCCGAGATGGCTATTAAAAAAAGCTACTCTTGTTGTTATTAAGTTGGGTGCGTAATTATTATATCACAAATTTAAAAATAACAAAATCAAAATTATTTTTGTTTGGATAAAATAAATTTTGGAACAAAATTTAAAAATCGCGCGGGAGGCGAACCTTCGCCTCACGGGCGGACAAGTGGTGTGGGGGGAATTAAAAAACGGCGACAATTCGCCGAAAAAACATTGGGCGGCGTTACACGCCGCCAACCAAATTTTTACCGAAAATCCAAAAAGTTTTTTAGTGGTACCGCTTTACAACCAAATCCGCACCTTTTTTACCCAAAACTACTAAATATTTA
>CAZHYJ010000010.1:0-21854 GCA_964536725.1 uncultured Gammaproteobacteria bacterium
TCTGCGAGTAAGAGTTAAAATATCCCTGCGCCAAAAAGTTGTTTTTCTCATCCACCAGTCGAACTGGCATACCGCCTTCCAACCCTTCGGGAATATGCTTCAGCGCCCCAGAAAACACCCAAGGATGACGCCCACGAATTGGACCAACACGTTTAGCTAAGACAGTTAAATTAATCATAAAAAATATCAAATGCTACAATATTTTAACGTAAATTGATATAAAAAACAAGGGGCCAGCTTAATGCCGACCCCTTGCTAAAATACCTTACTTTGTCTGTTCTGCCACCTCAGCGGCAAAATCATTCACTTTCTTCTCAATCCCCTCACCCAATTCGTAGCGAGTAAAGTTCAAAATCTTTGCACCCTTTGGCTCAACCAACTGTTTGATAGTAATGTCCTCATTTTTGATAAAAGGCTGTTCCAACAAACAAACTTCGCCATAAAATTTATCCATCTTGCCTTTCAAAATATTTTCGATAATATTTTCTGGCTTGCCTTGAGCACGCAACTGTTCAGCAAAAATCTCGCGTTCCTTTTCAATCAAAGTGGCATCCACACCTTCACGACCAACAGATTTTGGATTGGTTGCCGCGATTTGCATTGCAACTTCTACACCCAATTCTTTGTCGCCACCTTCCATTTCTACCAACACGCCGATTTTGGAACCGTGCAAATATGAAACCACTACACCGGACTCATAGCGAGCAAAACGACGAACGTTGATTTTTTCACCAATCTTGATAGTTAACTCACTGATTGCGTCGGCTACAGTTTTGCCCGTGGACAAAACTACACTTTCTAAAGCAGCCACGTCGGCGGGATTTTTCTCAGCAATTGCTTGAGCAACAGTGTTAGCAAAAGCAATAAACTCATCACTACCGGCAACAAAATCAGTCTCAGAATTTACCTCTACCAAAGCACCAACTTTGTTGTCAGCGGTAACGAAAGAAATCACTCGACCTTCAGCCGCGATTTTATCCGCGCGCTTGGCAGCTTTAACGATACCTTTCTTGCGTAAAAGTTCTGCAGCCTTGTCCATATCGCCCCCGGCTTCTTCTAAGGCATTTTTACAATCCATCATACCAGCGCCGGTACTCGAACGTAATTTCATGATATCACCTGCGGTAATAGTCATAAGATAATAATTTAATGAAGCATCTTCCCTCCTGTGATAGAGAAGAGTTTAAACTGATTCTTCTTTTTTAATAGCACGGCGTTCTACTTTTGGTACTTCTACCTTCTTTACTTCCGCCGCCTTGTTCTTTTCCCAATCTGCCTTGCCTGCGTTAATTGCTTCAGCAACTAAACCAGCAATCATTTTAATAGAGTTAACAGCATCGTCGTTGGCCGGGATAACATATTCTGCCTTTTCTGGATTAACGTTAGTATCGCAAACACCAATAACTGGGATATTCATGCGATTAGCCTCCGCTACAGCGGTTTTAGCTTCGCGCATATCGGCCACATATAAAGCATCTGGCAATTTATCCATTTTTACCAAACCATTCAAATACTTATCCATCTTGGCCAACTTCTTTTTTAATTCAACCTGTTCTTTTTTAGTATATTTTTCAATTTCACCAGTTGCTACTTGATCTTTCAAGTTGCGATATTTTTTCAAACGATCTTTGGCCTCACTAAAGTTGGTTAATAATCCACCAACCCAACGTTCGGTCAAAAATGGCATACCACAGCTCTCGGCGGCAGTTTTCACTGGAACCTGAGCTTGGCGTTTGGTGCCGACAAACAAAACAACCTTGCCTTTAGCAGCGAGGTCTTTAGCATATTCAAGAGCCTTAACTAGGTCTTCTTGAGTGCGCTCTAAATTGATGACGTGAACACCATTTCTGGAGCCAAAAATATATTGCTCCATTTTCGGGTGCCAGCGTGAATGTTGATGACCGAAGTGCGCACCGGCCTTCAACATTTCCAATAAACTTGGAATATTAAACATATTTTCCTTATTATTGCCTCTTAACCCTACCCCGTACGAATGGTCGCCAGGGAGGAAAAAAATGGGTTAATGAGTGATTAAAGTGTTGGCATTATATATAAAATGGGCCAAGAAGTCAAGGACAGACCCTGGCTCTACTATTGAGCATAAAAAAACCGCCGACATTGAGTCGACGGTTGTTCTTTTACTAGATTGTCCGACCACTAAAAATTAATTACTGGAAGTATATTCTGCTCCCCATAACGGTAATTTTGTAATACTAATTGTATCACCAGTAACAGTATCTACAGCATCAATATAGGAAAAACCTGAGGTGATTTTTCCCACTGCCAAATCACTAATTTTGGTAATATCAGCATAGAGATCAACGGTCACAGTTTTTCCGGCCTGAACGAGATAATTAACACTAGGGTAAGTATAGCTATCACCGGATCCTGACGGTTTTACCATCGCATAGGCACCATTAAAATTTATTGTCATACTACTAACATCCACATTTGAGGAAACTCTAGCGACTGTTAGAGTTCTAACGGTAACATCACGAGTGCCTGCAGTAAAAAGAAAGGAACCAACCGGACGCCCGCCGCCTAAAGTGAGCACTTGGGGTAAAGTAGTAGCTGGGTTTAATGTTAGAGTACTGGCTGATACAGGAGAAGAGATAACATTACACGCCCCATTTGTACAACCATAGACACAGGTGTAGTTGGTAGGGATCGCTAAGTATCCACCTTTGGGTGAATCAGTTGGTTTCAACTTACCATCACAAGAAAATTCTGCAACGGTTTTAGTATCTATACAGTAGTCCTCACCGTCAACTGCCAAACTAACAGCTGGGTTGTCATTCCAATATAAACCATAAGTCACTTTTCCTTTAGTAAATGGTCTTAAAAACACGTCCCCAGAACCAACCAAATCGTCAGAGTCGAGACAGGTGTATTTGTAGTTATCAGTTGCAACCGCTTTAGCGATAGAAATATATTGATAACCAGTCCAACCACGATTACCAGCTTCATCATAAGCATTAGCACCATACGATACTGACGTACCAGCATAAGTTGGATATGGACCACCGGTAAATTCACAAACATTAGTATCGTAACAATCTTTTACTACTACCGCGTTAACTAAAATGTTTATCTTAGTAACTTTTTTATTGTCACTGGCTTTAGCAGTAAAGGTAATTACATCATTATCACCAGCTGAAGCCTTGTCAGCAGACACAGTAATGACAGGCAGAATTTTGTCGCTGGCAGGAGAAGGTTCAGTCATGCACGCTCCGTCCTTACAACCATTGGCACATGTGTAATTAGTTGGTATGGCAAAATATCCACCCTTGAGCGAACCAGTTGGTTTCAACTTACCATCACAAGAAAATTCTGCAACGGTTTTAGTATCTATACAGTAGTCCTCACCGTCAACTGCCAAACTAACAGCTGGGTTGTCATTCCAATATAAACCATAAGTCACTTTTCCTTTAGTAAATGGTCTTAAAAACACGTCCCCAGAACCAACCAAATCGTCAGAGTCGAGACAGGTGTATTTGTAGTTATCAGCAACACCAGTTTCTAAGTCACTTTCAGTAGGTTCACTTATTTTACTACTTACTGAAAACTTACCCCAAGGTTCAATTTTATTACCATCTACATCAGTTACCACAAAAATATATTTGTGTTCACCAACTTGGTCTTCACCAAAAGGACCGATGGTTGTACCACAAATAGCCTGCTCACTACAACTACCTACCAAATCTCCATCTAACAAAATATTAATATTGGAAATTCCCTTGTCGTCTTTAGTATAAATTTTCAAATCAATACTTTCACCCACTTCCAATTTGTTATTAGAAGTAGTAATTTTTGTATATTGAGGTACAACCGAAAGTTTTTTGACTGGTTTAACTAAAAAACTACCGGAGTTAATGCTTTTCAAAGAGACATTTTTTGCACCTGGTACTTCAGCCACCACCTTGTATTTAATTACGGTGTTTTTAGTAACGGCAAAAGGACCGGCTACTTTCTGACAATAAAAAGCATCCTCACAAACTATTGTACTATTCCCCACCGTTAGAGTGATTTTGTCTACTGAACTGGCACCAGCGCTTGAAGCCAAGGCTGCAATACTAATAATATCATTAGAAGTGATGATGCTAGCGGACTTTACCACATACAGATGTGGTTTACTGTAGACAGCGGCGGAAGCGGAGAAAAAGGGCAACAACCCCAATACACCCACTAAAACGGCCACCGTCAGCAATTTTTTTGCTCTCATAATAGACAAAAATTAAGAATAAATTTTACTTACAGTGCTTATTATAGCACATTTTAAAGAAAAAATCAATCGCCTATTATAACGGCCAATTATCGGCCCATTGACAATTTCCCCTTAATATATTAGAATAACCCCACTAAACTTAAATAATATATATGAAAAAAGAGATCCACCCAAAATATTTCGGAGATTGTAAGGTAACCTGCGCTTGTGGCAATACCTTTACTACTGGCAGTACTATGTCGGAAATTCGCGTTGAGCTCTGCAACCAATGCCATCCTTTCTATACTGGCAAACAGAAATTCGTTGATACTGCTCGCCGCGTAGAGAAATTTGCTGAACGTGCTGGCAAGAAAGAAGCCGTGGCAGCAGTACGCAAAGGCAAGAAAGTTAAGAAGGCTGTGGCGACTGCTAAAAAGGTTGTAAAGAAATCAGCCAAAAAGGAAGCTTAGTTTTAGTTATTAAAAACAGATCTGTGATATAATAAATTCGGATCTGTTTTTTGTTACTATCACGTAGCCTACTCTACAAAATACAAACCGCTTTTATGCACACTAAATACCTACAATTAAAACAAAAATTCACCCAACTAGAAAACGACCTACAAAATCCGGTTGTTATTAATGATAACCAAAAATTAAAAACCTTATCGCAAGAATATTCCGAAATCCGCGCGACCGTGGAAAAAGTTATCGAACTGGAGAATGTGGAAAAAAGTTTGGTTGATACTGAACTAATGATCGCCCACGAAGCTGACGAGGAAATGCGTGCTATTGCTGGGGTAGAAATAATGGAACTAAAAACCCGTAAAGAAAATTTGGAGGTTGAATTGGAAGAACTAACTCGCCCCCACGATCCGATGGATAAGAAAGATGTGATCGTCGAAATCCGCGCCGCCGCTGGCGGTGATGAGTCCGGTCTTTTTGCCGGCGAACTTTATCGGATGTATAGCCACTATGCTGAAGCCAAGGGTTGGAAGGTTAATATGATTGATAGTAGTGTTAGTGGTATTGGTGGATTTAAAGAAGCGATTTTTGGTGTGAGTGGAAAAGACGTTTACAAGGATTTAAAATATGAAATGGGTGTTCACCGTGTGCAACGTGTACCTGAAACCGAAAAAGCCGGACGCATCCACACTTCCACTGTCACTGTGGCGGTCATGCCAGAAATCGAAGAAACGGAAATCAAGATTGATCCAAAAGATTTGCGCATTGACACCTTTTGTGCCGGCGGACATGGCGGACAATCAGTGAATACCACCTACTCAGCTGTGCGTATCGTTCATATTCCTACCAACACGATTGTCCAATGTCAGGATGAACGTTCCCAACTTACCAACCGTGCAAAAGCGATGGCGGTTTTACGCTCTCGTCTTTATGAGATGGAACGTGAGAAAAAGGAAAAAGAAATGACCGAAAAACGCCTTTCTCAAATTGGTTCAGGTGATCGCAGTGAAAAAATCCGCACTTACAACTACCCTCAAGATCGCATCACTGACCACCGTATCCACAAAAGCTGGAACAACATCCCAACGATTTTGAGCGGCAATTTAGAACCGATAATTTTAGCCCTACGCGATGCTGAATATCATCCGGAAAATATTGGGGCCGCTGTCGACGAAGATTAAGACACTCTCCTCGGCCAATTCTTGGCACCAACTATTATTGTTTGGCCTAGTTTTTGTCGTTGCGATTTGCATCCGTATTTGGACACTACTTCACGTCGATGATTTTGCCTGGGACGAAATGTTTAGTTTTTATTACTCCCAAAAACCTTGGGGAGAACTACTCAAAGCAATGCTCTGGGAGACCAACCCCCCGCTTCATCTTTTTTTCTTAAAAAATTATTTTTACCTATTCCCGGCAACAGAGCTGTGGGCACGCTTGCCGAGTTTGTTGGTCGGAGTAATTAGTCTACCTTTAATTTACAGCTGGACAAAAAAACTTTTTTCTCACCAAACCGCATTGCTGGCCACAATATTTTTGGCCTTTCATCCTTTTGTAGTTTATGCCTCAGCGTTAAACCGCATTTACTCCGCCCTAGTTTTACTCGCCCTACTTTCATACTATTTCTTCCAAAAGATGTTCTTTGGGGAAGAAAAGAAAAAAAACAGACGCACCGCAATATTTTTTATCATCACCCAATTTTTCCTCTTCTTCTCTCATCTTACTTTTATCTTTATCGTTCTTGCCCAGATTATTACTCTTGCCATTTTTGCACGAGCAAAGATTAAAAAATATATTTTACTTAATTTAATACCCGGGCTCATTTGGTTGATCTGGTTTATACCTTCTTGGTATTTAAAAATTAAAGCGCCCAACATTGGTTCATCTTGGTTTTTTAATATTGATAAAAACGACAACCCACTAGCAGGTATTGCTTCCGTATTTTCTAATACACCCTACACTTGGCTCAATATCTTTTTCTTGTGTTTGGTGATAATTGGTATAGGAAAAATCATCTACGAGCAAACCAAATCCCGACAAATCAATTTAAATTTTTGGATGATGTTTGTACCAGTCGCCTTAACGATTGTTTGTGCACTACTCGGCAACCTTTGGCAGGCAAAATTTTTCATGATCATACTGCCATTTATCGCCATCGTCACTGCTTACACGATGGAAAAAATATTACCCAAAAATATCTCTTTGCTAGTTGTTTGTATATTCACAATAATCGGTTTTTTCTCTTGGACACAAACTTTACCCTTAAATAACTGGACACAATTAAATACGCTATTAAAAAAACAAAACCTAGCCGGCACCAAACAAGTGTTGATTGACAACAACTTCGTTAATTGGATATATTTTCCCCGTTACTACACCGCCCCGCAAGACTACTTAATTTATCGCTCTACCCAAGCGGATTGGGATGAATTAATCATCACCCAAAACTACCGTTATTATCAGCGCCCAATTGAACCAGCGATTGATTGGTTAAAAAAGATTGGTGAGAATTACGATGAAATTATCGTTTATCAAGATTATTCCATTGGCGTAGATTTGGAGTCTGCACTCAACAGTCTAGGATGGAAAAGAACTTATGTTTTCCAATTAGATAAAAGAATAATGAATAAAGATTTAATTTTATATTCGAAATGAGTGAGAGAAATGAAAAATACTTTTTCATTTCCGAACGAATGAGAATATATCGCTTTAGCGAATATATGCCAAACTTAAAACAATTAAAAAGTAAAAACTCTATTATCCCCGATTTAGATTGGACAATATTGGTCGCCCATGTTGTTGGCCAACCCAAAGAATTTATCTATTCCCACCCAGAATATTCTTTAAATTTAAAACAGCAACTACGATTGTGGTGGTTAGTAAAAAAATATCACCATGAATACCCGATTGCTTATTTAACCAAACACAAAGAATTTTATAACTTAGATTTCTTTGTTAACAAACACACGCTCATCCCTCGACCCGATACGGAGATAATGGTAGATGAAGCAATTGAAATTATTAATGATAACCCATCAATTACCTTAGTCGATATTGGTACCGGCTCTGGTTGTATCCCAATTGCAGTTTTAAAAAATATCAAAAAAAAGATTCCCACATTTGCCACCGACATCTCTAATCAGGCTTTGGCTGTGGCGCAAAAAAACACCGCCGCTCATTCGGTGCAGGTAAACTTTCGCCCAGGAAATCTTTTTAATCCGATTAAACAAAAAGATATTACAACCGACAATCTGATTATCACCAGCAATCTCCCCTATCTCACCACTGAACAAACCAACAACGAAAACAGTATTAAAAAAGAACCCTACTCTGCCCTGTATGGCGGCAAAGATGGTTTAGATTTCTATCGTCAACTGATTGATCAACTAAATATTTTCTTTAAAACCAACCGACCACAAAAAATCTTTTTGCTACTTGAAATCGACCCGGCACAAACCGACGCGATCAAACAAATTGTCATCAACAAAATCCCCACTGCTGAAACAAAAATCCGGCAGGATTTGGCCGGATTGAACCGCTTAGTTGTGACCGGTTTTTAACTTGTTATATTTATCGAACTTTCATTCGGTACGATTTGTACCCAAGTTTTACCTGACTTTAATTGTATTTCTTCGCCCGCTTCATCATAAAATCTGGTACGTTCATTCATGCTATTTTTCTTCCAACTACCAGAAATAATTCGACCATCACGAAACATCCGCACCGAGCCCGTGCCAACCGATTCGATTTCTTTACGTCCGTAATCATCGATGGTTTTAGACTTCACATATTGAACAACAACATTGTCCAATAAAATATCTTCTCCGCTGGCATCAAATTGTTTCGCGTTGTTTAAATAGCGAACATATTTACTAATCGCCGAATCAAACCGCCATTCCACTTTGTAACCCATACCATAATCTATCACAAAGGCACCAGCACTAGTACTGGTTGAAATCTTGTCACCAAAACTCCAACCCGACCAACTGCGTTCACCCAACTTATCATAATCCTGCCACAGTTTTTGCCAGTTTACACTATTAGTAAATAGATTGTGCGGCGCAACAAAGTTGTTATCACGCCAATAATATCCACCCCAATAAAATTCGTTGGCAGAAAAGATGTTTTCTTTTTTAATCCGACTCAGGGCTTCCGGTGACCCACCGCAATGCAAATACAACGGCACGCCGTATTCCGCCTGCCAATCTAGGTAATAACTACGTGCACTGCGCACCGGACCGACTTTGGCAACAACTCCGTCCCGCGGAAACATAGCCATCAATCGAGTATAATCTCCTTCTACTGGTACTTCATATATTATTACCGCCGAAGATACACCAAATTGCGGACGAGCACCCGGGTAATTATCAATCATCACGGCCACTACTGGCGGCGTAACCAGGCTTGAACTAACAACTGACGAACCATCTAATTGACTGAACAAGATAATACTATCAGACAATGCCGGTTTTATTGTTTTTACTTTGGGAGAATCCGACAACAACAAAACCGTATATCCTAAAATACCCACAAATAAAATAATCCCTATTAATAATATATTTCTTTTCATAATCGCTTTAGCATATATACCATGACATTATACCATAAAAAAATATCCCGACTAAGCCGGGATATTTTAGTATAAATATTATTCTGCTTTCTTCTCTTCTGCTGGAGCAGCTTCACCCTCTTCTTTCTTCTCTTTACCTGCAACTTCAATCTTGGAGATGTCGGCAGTCTTAGACTCTTCTTCCATCGCTTTAATCTCTTCTTCGGTCAAAGCTGGGATAACAGTAGCCAACGCATCTTCGTCATGAGCACCAACAACAGCAAAACCAGCTGGCAATACCAAATTCTTTACTTTAATTACATCATCAAATGTTTTCAAGGAAGACAAATCAACATCAATATGAGAAACCAAATCTTTTGGCAAACACTCAATTTCGATCTCACTAACATTGTGTACTAAAGTACCACCCAATTCTTTGACTGCTGGAGCCTCACCAATAAATACCAACTCAACTGTAGCAGTAATCGGCTTGTTCATATCAATACGACGAAAATCCACATGGATCATCTGGCCTTTGACCGGGTCATACTGTACTTCGTGCACCAATACTTTACCTTCATCCTTACCATCAATCGTGATGTCAATCAAACTAGCTTCACCTGCTTCACGAAATAATTTTTCAAAATCAACATAAGACAAAGACAAGCTCTTGGTCTCACTACCAACACCATAAATTACGGCTGGCAAAATTCCTTCGGCACGCACCTTCTCCCCTTTCAAAGCACGGCTAACTGCATTCAACAAATAAGACATAAATAGACAATTAAATTTAAATTAAATTATTTTTTAAAAATTCATGACATTCAATAACTTCATCAAGCGAAACTGCCGACCGATGATGCAAGCGCATCGCGTCTTCACAGCTTAAATCCGTTATCATTCCAACCGAACTGAGCCCCTGCCCAGCAAACACTACCATCGCCAGAAAATTACTAGAACATTTATCACAAGTAATATGGACCAAATGACTAGAATCTTGTTCAGCAAAAAAACGGGCTGACTCCTGTTTGTATTCAGTATTACAAATCGGGCAACGACCGATAAACTTTACGGTTGATTTCCAAGGTTCGGTTTGTTTTTTCCCGCCTAACATAATGGCATAATATTAGTTTATTTTGGCTAAAATGTCAAGACTTAGCAGATATATTATATCAGATAAAAAAACTGCCCGCCAGCGACGAGCAGTTTTTGTTTAAATCTACTTGTTTTCTGGCTTTTCTTCAGCTTTAACCTCTGGTTTGGTTTCTTCCACCTTTGGAACGTCGACCATTATGCTTTTCATTATTTCTGGGGTCTTGTCTTTACTAAAGACATAAATATACAAGATTTCCAAGATACCCACGGTATTTACCACTAACATCACCCCAAACCATACTTTTTCACCGCGACGAGCAGCGATCCACAACGCCCAAGCCTTCCAAAAAATGCTCCAAAGCGTTAAAACAACAAACAATAAACTAAAACCTCCTAAAGCGAACGGTGAAAACATACGATAAATTAATTAAAAATTTAATAAAACACTAGTAGTAGCATATCCCAAACAACGATTTTTGTCTACCCCCCTACTCCAAAAAAACACCCATCTCACATTTAGTACAATCAAATTCCAAACGATACTTCTTATCTCCGTTAACCAAATACATTGTTTTGTTTTTCTGTGCATCGCCACCCTGCTTTGGGCACAACCCTTCATAAAATCGCAAACAATGTTTGGTGGTCATAATATTTTTACCAGTGATATCTTCACTTAACTCAAACGCGGGGTCAATTTTTTCCACTCCGTGCCGCGTGTAAAATTTCTTCGCCAATTCGTTAGACACATTGCCGTGGTAATCCAAGGTCTTTTCTGGATAAGCAAAATCATTTGGTTTTATACTGGCGGTTTCGCGTTCATACGCCTGCAGGCGCTTTTCAGTAATTTTTTCTACCGCTGTCCGACGCAAACCATTTAGAACTGACAAAGGCAAAAAATATGGCTGGTCCCAAACACAACTAATATCACCAGCAACATATCCCGTACCACCCAACTTAGACAACTGGCTTTTCACCATTTCAACCGCGACAGTCGGGTTTTTTGCCAAAACTTTTTCTTGTTTAATTTTTACTTCTGCCTGAACACCATTAGTGTCCATGGCCACAAGCACAAAACCATCGTCTTCAGCACGCAAAGCAAAATCTAAAACAACGGCACGCTGCACCGCCTTTTTGCTTTTGATAATCTTATCAAAAGCAATCGAAAGATTCCGATACACTTCCGCACCAATCTTCACTTCAAACATTGTGTTCAAAAAAATTCGTCCACGATCAAACCCAACGACGTTTGTCCCCATCAATTCGTTGTCAACAAAAAAACAAACACCATCACCCGCTTGCCAATCACCCGTGGTATCCAGTTTAATCCAACTTCCACCCACTTCTACTATCCGCCCCATTTTCCCACCAACCGATTTTGGAGTTAATGGTGACAAAATTTCTTTTGAACGTCCGTTTAAAAAATATGAAGAAAAACCACGATTAAAAGTTTTGGATAACTCCGGAGTAAAACCCAAAGTTTGCACCCCCTCAGAAGCACGCACCAAATCTTTTCGGCGCGCAATTAACTCATCCAATATCTGGCGATAACGTGCCGTCGTGTTTACCACGTAATCCATATCTTTCAACCGCCCTTCAATTTTAAACGAAGCAATCCCCGCATCTACCAGATCTTCTACATAATCAGATAGATTTAAATCTTTTAAAGACAACAAATGTTTGTCGGTCTCTAATACATCGCCCGCTTCGTTTATCAGATCATATTGCATCCGGCAAGGCTGACAACAGGCACCCCGATTAGCACTGCGCCCGGAAATGGCCTGGCTAAAATAGCACTGGCCGCTGTAGCAAACACACAGAGCCCCTTGAACGAAAAATTCCAAATCTACCTTGGTTTTTTCACGGATTTTTTTGATAGCCTCCAAGCTTAATTCCCGCGCTAAAATTACTCGCTGCATCCCGATTTTTTCCAAAAACTTCACTTTCTCTGGGGTTTGATTGTTGGTTTGAGTACTGGCAAACAACGGGACGGGTGGCAAATCCATCTCTAAAATTCCCATATCTTGGACAATAATCGCATCTACTCCAATATTCCAGGCATCCCAAATTAATTTTTGCGCCTCTTCTAGTTCACTGTCAAACAAGATGGTGTTCAAAACTAAATAGACTTTGGCACGAAAAAAGTGGGCATATTTTACCAACTGCTCAATATCCTCCAAAGAATTGCCCGCCGCCAAACGTGCGCCAAACTTGGGCGCACCAATATATACTGCATCTGCTCCCGCGTCGATCGCTGCACAACCTACCTCCAGATTTTTTGCCGGTGCCAACAATTCCAATTTTTTCTTTGCCATAACAATTTTATCTACTAATTTTACGTTTACTTTTCTGAAAATTAATCGCAAAGCGATGTGCCTCATCACGCACCTGGATCAATAAATTTTTGTTGTTCTTAATCCATTTGTCGTTCTCACTCCCCACTTTAACATTCGCCAACAAAAATTCATTCTTGTCGCGCCTTGGCCCTTTCGCAATTCCAACAATTGGTAAATTAACTTTCGCCAGCTGCAAAACTTTACGCGCCACGTTTACTTGTGGCAACCCGCCGTCAATCAAAAATATTTCTGGCAACTTCCAATCTTGGTGTTTCATTCGCCGCTCCAGCACCTCGCGCAAACAATCTACATCACTCTGCCCCACCACAGTCTTAATATTAAATTTTCGATACTCCGTTTTTATCGGCCCTCTACTATCAAATACCACCATACTCCCCACCTTGCCACTGGTACCTAAATTTGAAATATCATACCCCTCAATACGTTTTATCACCAACCCACCAATTTTATCAGACAGACCCTCTTTTACCCACGACTCATTCAACAGTGCAACATCCTGTATCCGTTGCAATGATTTAATCTGATTACGCAAGCGCGCGGCAGTTTCATAGTCTTCGTTTTTAGACGCCGTCGTCATCGCCTTACCCCAACTCACCAAAACTTTTTTCTTACTACCAGACAAAAACAACATCAGTGGCTTGATAACCTTTTTGCGATAATCTGCTGGCGTTATCTCACCCGTACACACTCCCAGACATTGCCCCATCTGATGATACAAACACGGACGTTTTGCATTGGGTTCACAGGTAGAGAAGAAAAACAACTTTTGCAAAAGACGTAATGTTTCTTTGGTCTTCAATCCCGGATACGGACCGAACCAGCCTAAATATTTTTTCTTACGCTCATTATCATTTAACTGCTTCCATTCGTGTTCACGCAAAGTCAAAACCTTTGGATACGGATCGCGGGTGATTAAAATGTAGTTCCAGCTTTTGTCGTCCTTCCAATCCACATTGTATTTGGGACGATATTTTTTAATGTAGTTGCCTTCTAATATTATCGCCTCCAGCGCCGAATCTGTAGAAATGGTTTTAATATTCTTTACCTCACCAATCATCTGTTCAATCGGCCGCAAGGTCTTGGCGCCCGACCAATAGCTCCGCACCCGACTGTGTAAGCTGGTGGCTTTGCCGACATAGATCAACTCTTTGGCAGAATCAAAAAACAGATACACACCAGGAGTATCGGGCAGGGTTTTAATTTTTTGAGTTAAATCAGACATATTATATATCCAACGGACTGGTAATCCTCTGCAGGTTGGTTACTGCCACTTTAGTATATATCTGTGTTGTTTGCAACTTGGCGTGACCCAACAGCTCTTGAATATACCTGATATCCACCCCATTTTCAAGTAAATGAGTGGCAAACGAATGACGCAACGTATGTGGTGAAACATTTTTCTTAACCCCCGCCTTCAAAGCAATCTGAGACACGACTTTCTGAATAGTGGCCTCAGTCAATCGTCCGCCTCGACCGTTGGTGAACAGATAATCATCCGTGTTTTTTACTCTTTGCTGGCGCGATAAAATATCCTTCAAAGAAAGGGGTAAAATAGTTATCCGGTCTTTTTGGCCTTTTCCTTGAAAAACACGCAAAACCATCCGGTCCAGATCAATATCGCACATCTTGATGTGAGTTAGTTCGCTCACCCTTATACCAGTGCCATACAAAATACTGAGAATACAATGATGTTTTGGATTGACAACCACCTTTAACATCCGCCCAACCTCTTCTTTGGATAAAACGACTGGAACATATTTGTTCTTCTTTGGGTGTTTTATATTTAAAAAAAGCGAACGATGCCAAATTTCTTTGTAGTAATAATGGATAGCGTTATAAGCAACCGAAACTGTCGAAGACGAGTGCTCCCTGTGTAAAAAATCCAAATAATCTTTGACATCATTAGAGCTAACCTCGCGTGGATCTTTTTGGCAAAAGCGCAACAATTCGCGATTGTAATAAATGTATGATTTGGCTGTTTTCTGACTATAGTTGCGAATTCGCAACTCACGTGCCAAAGTATCAAAAGTATTGTCTTTTTCCATAAAACAATCTATAATTCTATTGTCTATAGAAGCCCTCCTATAAGACAAAAACTAAGAAAATTATATCATAATCTAGCCATTATTTCTACTAGTTATGATAAGAGGTGTTAGCTGAAATATTCCTTTTCTTTTTTGGGCTATCGCCCAATTGTTTTAAAAAATTTTCAAATTTCTTTTTCATTATTTTTAGAGGGGAAACAAGGTGTCTTTTTTGCTCCTGGAATCGCAAAAAAGACGATTTTTATTTTATACCTAAATACGGTATAATACAGATAGACACAAATGCGATAATCAAACAATGGTTTATGAATAATAATCAAAAACATTTAAATCATATTGACGCTGTTAACCTTGGTTCATATTATACTCCCGAGGTTATTGTTGATTTGGCTTATTCTATTTTGCAAAAAAATATTAAATATATTAAAGATTTTTCAATAATAGATTCTTCTTGTGGTTATGGTTCGTTTTTGGCAAGAAAAAACATTGCGAAAAGATTGATTGGGGCGGATATAGATCAAAAAGCTGTTTCTGAAGCAAAAAAAATAATTGGCGAAGTTGATTTTATCTGCCAAAATTCTCTTTTGAATGTCAATCGTTCAAGTTTAAATATTAAAGATGATGAAAAAATTATAGCCATAGGCAACCCACCATATAACGATACTACATCCATAATTCGTAATTCAATTAAAGATACTTCGATTCAAGATAAAATTGATACCGACATAAAAACCAGAGATTTAGGCATGTCATTTTTGTTGTCTTATGACAAACTCAAGGCAGATTATGTTTGCGTCTTGCACCCCTTATCATATTTAATCAAAAAAGCTAATTTTGGTCTGCTTTCAAAATTTGCCAAAAACTATAAATTAATTGATGGAACCATCATAAGCAGTCATGAATTTTCCGATACTTCTCGCGGAATGGCATTTCCGATTTTGGTCGCTCTTTACAAGAGAGACGAACAAGGAATGAGCTATGATTATATTCAAAATTATCAATTCAAAGTTAAAGATGACGGAGTTTTTCGACTAAAAGATTTTGATACGATAGTAAACTATGTTCAGAAATATCCGAATAAAAAATTTTTAAATAAAAATGATAAGCCAGTAGCTAAATTTTGGACTTTAAGAGACATAAATGCGCTTAAACGAAACCGAACTTTTATTAATGAGGATACTTATAATACCGTTTATGTGTTAATGGAAAAACTTCCTTATTATTGTTATATTGATGTATTCAAGCAGTATACTGACAAAATGCCTTATTTTATTGGCAATTGCGATGTAATAATTGACGATGATAAATTTAATAAAATAAAAGAGTGTTTTATCGACCAAAGTGTTCATACAAATCCAGTTTTAAAAAATAAATTTAATTTTAGAAAAATTCCTGATGCTAAACTAAAAATAGATAATTATTTTAAAGAATTATTAGGAAATAAACTAGGTGAAAAATATGCCAAAAATTTTAATTAATGAAAGCGAACATAAAATTGAGGTGCCGATTTTATTAACTGCTGTAAGCGGAAAAATTCGCATTAAGAATCGTTCAATCGTAAATGAATACGGGACTCCTGTCGCGGTTAGACGAGATGGGTTTTCCTTAAGCAACTATGTTGAATGGCAAATCGGTTATGATGTCGTAAAAAAGGAAACTGATAAATTAGCAGAATCATCACTACCAGAGACAGAGTTTGTTGGTGCAAATGGGAAAACTAAAGCACTCTATGAGTTATCTGAGTATATTTGGTATTTTCATAAATGGGATATTATATCTAGAGAAGAATTAGAGACTGTCGCTAATTACCTCAATTCAATATCAGCCAATGACTTGATTGATAATAACTCTGAATTACAGATTGATCGTAGTCACCCGATAGCAAAAAATATAAATGGATTTAATTTTGAATACACTCAAGTTAAATACCCTCTTTTGATTTACAAATTCAATGGATATGAAATAGTAACCGAAATAAAAATTACCGAAAAGCAATATGCAGTCGGCACCCAGCCAATGTTATATTTATGTTTTTCGATTACAGAATTAAAAGCCAGAACTAACTTAGTCGGACGAACCGCTGAAATAAAAGAAATAGCTCATTTTGAAATTACAGAAAATAATATTAAAGTATTTTTAGAAATGTTAAAAATGTTTGGCACTCTATCTGATAGCCACAGGCATGATATTTTGCAGATTATAGATACTATACTGGCTTAATCTTCACTCCTAATAAGGAGTTTTTGATTTTGGCCATTCACCCCTACCCCTCTGGCCAAAATCCAAAACGGAAAAAGAAATTTGAAATTTTTTTAAAACAAGTTTTCTTATCAGAAAACAAAAGAAAAGGAATACATCAGCTAACACGGCATATCTGGTTACGGCTTTTATACAAAAGCCTCCACCCATATTTGCCTCCGCTACGCTACGGCAAACATCAGATATGCCGAAACGTTATCGGAAATAAATCATTTTCATTTTTTGTTTTTATGATTGGCGAACGACGAGAGGGGGGGGGGCGAATGTGAATGGACGAATTATAAAATAAAAAAAGCCGGCGTGATATACCAGCTTTTAAATTTTTTATCTAATAATTATACTGGTTCTTTCCGTAGCATCTCCTCATATGCCTTTTTACTCTCATCTGGTTCATCCTTCATAAGGTAAACGGCTTCACCTTCTTTTAATTTTTTTAACGAATCTTCAATATTTCTAATACAAGCAGCCAATTCAGGAGAGTCTGGATGATTATCTCTTATTTTTTCTAGCTGCAAAAGCTCCTCTACCACACTCTTCCATACACCAATGACAATACTATGCTCTTTTCTCTCTACATATTCCGGGCTACCTTCCACAGTACAAGCACCAGTGGAGTGTGGTTTGCCGCAAACTCTACAAGATTCTTCTGACATACAAAAATATTTAATAATAAATTCTCCTCCCCATTTATTCTACCCCCCCCTCGACGGGTTTTGTCAAACTATTGTTTAAAGTTGTCCACACACATTTGACACAATCTCCATAATTGGATATAATTGGATATAGTTAAAATATCCAATTTAAAATATGGCTAAAAAAAACCAAAAAATAACAGAAAAACACACTTTTATAGATAACTTCTCTAAGCGAATTGAACGAATTCCTTCTGTTATTGTCTCCAAAATCGCCAAAATTGATGAACTAAAAGGACAATGGATAACTGGTGCGCGTCTTAGCCCGCAAGTTTTGGGACGTTTAAAACGCTCGGTTTTGATTACTTCTACTGGTGCCTCTACTCGCATTGAAGGCGCTCGCCTATCTGATGAGGATATTGAAAAACTAATGAAGGGTATTAATATCCAAAAATTCACCAATCGCGACAAACAAGAAGCACAAGGATATTATGAACTTTTAGAAAATGTTTTTAATTCTTGGAAGAGTTTAAAATTCAATGAAAGTTTGATTAAACATTTTCATTTAGAACTTTTAAAACATGTAGAGAAAGATGAAAAACATCGCGGTGAATACAAAAAAGGCGAAAATAAAGTACAAATGATAGACCAAGCGGGACAGTCAATTGGCATTCTTTTTGATACTTCACCGGCCTATCTTACACCAAGTCAAATGCAAGAATTGGTAGAATGGACACAAAAGGCACTGGTTGAAAACAAATTTCATCCATTATTAATTATTGGAAATTTTTTGGTTGAATTTTTAAAGATTCACCCTTTTAGTGATGGCAACGGAAGATTATCTCGTGTATTAACAAACATGCTTTTATTACAAGCTGGGTATTTGTATATGCCTTATGTCTCCCATGAAAAATTGGTGGAAGATAATAAACCAGATTATTATGTCGCTTTACGCCGAAGCCAAAAAACCATGGAAACTAAAAACGAAAATATTATTGACTGGTTGGATTTCTTTTTGGATATGGTCTTAAAGCAATCACAGATGGCAGTAGAATTATTATCCAAAGAAAATATAGAAAAAATATTGTCAGAAAAACAATTAATTGTTTGGCAATATATTGAAAAGACAAAAGAAACGAGCACAGGAGATATTACAGATAATACTAAAATAGCCAGACCAACGGTAAAACAAACGCTGGATGTTTTGCTTAGATTGAAAAAGATTGAGAGAATAGGGCTGGGCAGAAGCGCACGATACAGAAAAATATAATTGACGAATTCGCCCCCCCTTTTGAGTGAACGACGAACGAAAAAACAAAAAGTGAAAATAATTTACATCCGATAACACGGTATATACGGTTTCACTCCCCACTTACGTGTGGTCGTTTTACCCATATTGCTAACGCAACATCGTATATACCGATACATTAGTTGCAATTTTTGAGTCGGCCTACTACACGAATTAACAAACTTTATAAACATTCAATAACTGATAATTATATTATGAAAAAATTTCTTAAGAACCCTCTGGTCAAGAACATTTTATCGGCATTAGCCGTGGCCATTTTCGGCTTTATACTGTTAATTCTTACATTTCTCTTTGATGCCATTTTCCAAAGTTTAGTAGATGGTATCATTAAACTTTTTACGCCAGTTGATATCAATATGACCTGGTATTGGTTTCCGCCAATAAAACACGCTTCATTTATTGTCATCATTAGCCTAATTTCATGGCTTGTTTTCAGATCAAAACTAAAAGTGCTTTACAAAGCGATTTATATGACTGTGCCCGTTGCTACTGTTTTAGTGACTGTAGGAATGTTTTTGTATCGCTGGCCGATAGTTGTTTATTCTGTTGGTAGTTTACTTTGTATTGGCACTTTATACTATTTCTATCGCACCAAACAGCCATGGCTTTATTATTATACTGTGGTTTTAGTAGGGTTTACCTTGGCAATTTTTACTCTATTGGGTGGAGAAATCTAGTACTTATTTTTTCAAACGCAATAACCTAAATTCTTATTGATTAACGGCCGACTCAAAAACTTTGATTTTTTGCCTTCGGCATCGTTGCACTAAAAATCAACCACTCCAAGTATTCGTGGGCAACTAACAGGCATTAACCGACTTCGCTCGGTTGCACCTCACTCCGTCCAAATTTGCTCCGCTACGCTCCACAAACTTCGGTTAATGCCATACGTTAGCTGAAATTGCGCTAATTTTAATCATAATTTACAATCCAATTATTCTTAATAAAAACGTATGCAATCAAACACGTCAAAAATCGTTCTCGCTGTAATCATTACAGCAATCGTAGTTGGTGGAGGTATTTACTGGTGGCAAAACTCTCAAACAACCACCGAGCCAGACATCACAACACAACCGCCATTAATTTCTTCTAATTTAGAAACATATTCATCTGAAAAATATTCATTTCAATATCCAAAAGGATATTTTGTGGTAGCAGATTCATCAGGCATTATTCTCACTGTTAGAAAAGCAACAAATCAACAAGAGGCTGATTCTCTTGGGAGAGATGCAACCAAAAACAGGCTTGAGATTTTTCAGATGAAAGACTTTGGAGATCGTCCTTGGGGCTTTGAAGGCACCGAAACTCAAGAAGAAATTGATGGCTACGTTCCAAAAGAAACTTTGACTGTCGGCTCCGGCAATAAGCAGTATGATGTCTGGCTCTATTACAGCGAGAATGACACACAAATTAAAAATGAATTAAAGACGATTTTTGACTCAATAATAATTAAGTAAAATTAGCGCAACATCAGCTAACAGCGGCTAACTGGTTCACTCATTGCGCTTCGCTCCATTCGTTCATCCAAATGCGGCCGTGGTAAGTGCTTCGCACAAATTTTACCACGACCGCACTTCAGTTAGCCGCGGACGTTAGGCGAAAAAACTAAAAATTTCCTCTCTATTTTGAAAAGAATTTTTGGCAATTTTGCGGGTCGGTAACTCGCTTATAATAAGTTTAATAAATTAAATACTTCGAACAAGGAAAATAAATCATATGAAGAAACTAGGTAAAGAAAAAATAGAAGAACTTAATGAGATTTGGAAAAGTGGAGCATTGAATGATTTTATAAAACGCATGCTTATATATTATGATCCGATGGAGCTTGTAGTAATGGGCGCACCACACGATGAATATGATTCTTACATTGGCAATATTAGAAAGATGATTCTAACAAAAGATATTACACTCGAAGAATTATCTGAGCTAATCTCCGATCTATTTAAAGATGAAAGCAAAACAGAACTCCTTAAAAGAAAATCATTTCGAATGGCTGAAGATTTGTTGGATTTAATAAATAGCTAAGATTTGCTACTGCTCCAAAATTGCCAAAAATTCTTTATTATTAGGAAAGTAAATTTTTAGTTTCATCGCCTAACAACGCATATCTGGCTACAGGAAATTGACCAAAGCAATTCAAGGAGTGTCAATTTCCTTCCGCCCAAATTTTCATCCCTTAGTTCGATGAAAGTTTAGGCGGAGATAATTAAACCAAACACTATCTGAAATCAAAAGTTTATCCTGCTAAGTCGGGATGAAAACTTCAGATGATGCGTAAACGTTAGGCGAAATCATCTCAGTTTATAATTTAAATTCAATGCTATGAAAAAAATGTTTTGGCTATCGTTGCCCATTCTAATATGTTTATTTCTAACAGGATGCAACGATTTTAGTGATAATACCAACACAGAAATCCAAGAATTATCAGAAGATAAAAATGGAAATTTTATTCTGTACGTCAGTAATCAAAGTTTTGCAATCAATCCCATTGATATTAAAATCTATATTGATGATATGATCGCAGTAAACGAAGAATTTGATGTGGGCATTCAGCACACTTGGAAACCATTTCAATTCAATCTACCAACAGGCACACATAAAATAAAAATTGAATCAGTAATAGGAAATTCAATGCTAGAGAAAAATTTTGATATTATTGATGACAAACATTGGGCATTAGCTCAATATTGGTATTATCCCGAAAATTCAGGTGGTGCAGATCTTGCACCAAAACATTTTAGCTTTGATATCAAAAATGAACCATATTACTTTAAATAAGGATTTGAGATGACATCGCCTAACAGCTGATATCTGCAAGGGCTTCGCCACATTTTACCACACTAAGTTAAATTTAAAGGAAGTGACAAAACGTCAGATATCAGCAAACGTTAAATTTTCAATAAATTATCCTCTATGAATAACCATGAAATGATTAAGCACTTT
>CAZHYJ010000011.1:0-18961 GCA_964536725.1 uncultured Gammaproteobacteria bacterium
TCGGCTACATAGGCTCGCGCTTTGAAATATGCATCGACATTACCAGTAGAAGCAACACTTGAAGAAGCAGTATTAAATGAAGAATTTTTTAAATTATTATTTCCAGTAGAATCGGAATAAATATCGTAGGTATTACCAGAAAAAACCGAACTGGAGACATTTGTGCTGGCAGTATTACCATTAAACCACACACCGTAACTACTATTTGTTGAGGTAACATTTTCAATTGTAACACCTGAAGTATTGCTTAATTTAACACCGGAATATCTGGTGGTATTTGCAGATAAAGTAGGGGCATTGATAATTCCCGTTGGTTCAGACGCCCCACTTGGATCATTTAAGATATAAGTTCCACCACTATATTGGATGGTAGATGTTGCCCAATAATCCATGGTATAGCCAGAACAACCAATTGAAGCCCAGTAAGCATTAGCGGCAGTTTCGTTAGCAAAATTGTCAGATCGGAAATAAATAGTGCTAGTTATGCCACCCTTTATACTACATCTAGCCAAACCCAAAAACCAATCAGAACCATTTAAATAATCGGATATATTGGTAGTAGCGCTAATCGCCAGCAACTCCATAGGTTTAAAACTAGTACCAAAAGCCATATAAAAACCTGACTCTGCCGGACCATCCCAAGAAATATTATCATAATCAACTCCATTATAAGTATAACCATGATAATTTATATCATAAGTAGAAACACTGCTACTAGCATTCTGCACCGCCAAATCTTTAATAGTTGAATCTGCAAAACCGGTCAAAGCAATAGCATTCTGATTTGCTCCAGCATTTATAATTGTCGTCGCCCCAACACCATCAATAGTTATTGTAGAAGTGGCTACCGTAGAAGTTGTCAAACTAAAAGCGCTATAGGTACCAGCTGCCAAATTTACTGTATCGCCTGTACGCAAAACATTTGTTAATATTGCTGTGGATGTAGCGTCAATAGTATCATAATTTATTACCTCATCGTCATCAATATAGATAGTATTTTCTCTGGCGCCACTATAAACACCAATATCTCGGCTCCCATTTATATCTAAATAATTACTAACTGGCGATGGTTGTAAATAATTTGCAGATGAAGTTACAGTTGACATTAAAATTGGATCTAAATTTATTGTATGCCCACCTGTACTACTAACAACAGTACTACCAATATAACCAGCACTATTAATATTATAAAAACCATTATAATCTTCATAAATAGTAATAGGTGCAACTTCGGCACTTTCATCTTCTACCGACAACCAACGATGACTAGATTCAGTCAAAGATGAATTTGCATAAATTAAATTGTAAGTAGAGGTAACAAAAGTAGCATTGTATCCAGACATTGAATGACCATCCGTGATTCTAATACCTTTACACTGCCCACCTTCAAGAGCACAAGTCGAAGGTATATTAATACTATTGTTATAGATCTCCGCACGAACAACATTTACATATGGATAAATTTCTATGCCGGAAACTAAAGTCACTGGATTAGAAGGCAGGGTAATTTTATTTCCATAAATAAGAGCGCCAACTGGGTCCGAATCAATAATAATCGCTGCTCCGCCCAATGCAGTATTATAACGCAAAGTATTGGAAGCAATAATCGTACTAGAAGCTGTATTAACTTCAATCAAAGATAAATAACTAGTATTGAGATAATTATTAATTGTATTTAAAGAGATTTCATTTCCAATACCTCTACCTCCAACAGCACTACCAACTATTACGATACCTTTATCATATGAAACTTCTGTATCAACATAAATATCTACAGTATTACTTACGACACGAGTATTGTTGGCATCTATGGATATACCATTTAAGCCGGTATTATTAAAAGCATAACCACCAGTAGGAGCAGTACCGTTAAAAAATATAGTAGATGAACTATTGGCAGTAAAAGTATTACTCTGAATAGTGTTTGTATCGCCAGTAACAGTGAATTTGGTCCAGAAAAATTTACAAGATTGAACGGTGATGTTATTTGCCGACAAAGTAATTACCGCCTCAGACGCACCATTATTATTCAATATAGCATCTGACGCCGAACAATCCACCGACACACCGCTTGTCGCCATTGTCCAAGGAAACGTTTCTCCCTCGCCATTATAAGTGGCAGTCGTAGTAACTGTACTACTAACACTAGTAGCTCCAATTGCAGAAGTAAGTGTTGAATAAGTACATACACCATCTAAACAAACACTATTTTCTATCGCAGCCGCTTTTACATCACCAGCAAACACAAAAAACAACCCAATACTTAAAAAAATGGCGAGAAAATATTTTTGCATAGAACTTTAATATATTTATATATACAGTATACCACTTTTTGTGTTTATTAACTAACATAAACTGTGGATAACATAACAAAAAATCTCCGACTTTCATCGGAGATTTTTAAATTTGGTTAGATTCCCAAATCATCCACGGCACTGGTATCTACTGGAGTAGCAGCAGACACTGGAGCAGACATTCTTGGACCACGACCACCTTCTGGTTCGTTGATTTTCAAGTTAACGCGAGCGTTATTCTTGGCACCAACGATTTTCAATAAGGTGCGGATGGAACGAGCAGTCTGACCAGAGCGACCAATGACATAACCCATGTCGGCTGGATCTACATCCAACGAGATCAATACTCCGCGCTCATCGATGATACGAGAAGTCTTCACTTTGTCTGGGTTGTTCACAATCGCTTTAACCAGCATTTCAACAAATTGTTGATCAGCTTCCATATTTTTCTTACAGATATTTTTTTAAAGCGCAGGGCGTCGACATTGTGGCTTTAAACCACCAGCACTGCAATAACGACATTTTATCAACTATATCAACGACTGTCAATTAAGCTGCTGGGGTCTCGGCGGGAGCAACTACTGGAGCTTCTACTTTTGGAGCGGCTGCTTTTTTCTTTTCTGCGATTTTAACTTGACGCTTTTTGGAAATATGCACAGAACGTTGTTTCTTACCAACTACCAATCCCGCTTTCACAAACAAGTTGTTTACCGTTTCTGACATTTGGGCGCCCTTAGAGATCCAATATTTAATACGCTCAGTCTTAGGCACCAAACCATTAGCCTTGTCGTGTGGATTGTAAGTACCCAAAAGTTCTAGGTAGGTACCTTTGGTATCGCGTGCTTTTTCAGAAATGATCAAACGATAAACTGGTTTCTTGGTCTTACCGACTCTTTGCAAACGAATAATTAACATAGACAAAAAATAAACAAAATTCAAAATTTAATTAAAACGACTTAAAGGGGTCTCAGTGACGAACCCCTTAAGAGAGCGACCTAACTATAATATATTTCTTCAAGAATGTCAATCCTTGTTAGGTTTATCCCCCACCGGTGCGTCTTTTAAATCCACACTTAAAACACGAGAAATACCCTCCGACCCCATTGTCACCCCGTACAAAGCCCCAGCGGCGTGCATCGTCACCCGATTGTGGGTAATCACCACAAACTGCGACTGGTGAGCTAATTCGGCCATAATATTGGCAAAACGTAGGGTGTTGGCTTCGTCGAGTGCGGCTTCCACCTCGTCCATCACCACAAACGGAGACGGGTTGCAGTTTAAAATCGCACAGATCAAAGCAATCGAGGTTAGGGTACGTTCGCCACCGGACAGCGCATTTAAATTTTTAATTTTCTTCCCCGGTGGGTTAACGATGATGTCGATACCAGTTAGAACTTTTTCTCTTTTTTGTTTGGGTACAACTTCTACCTGCTCTTCTGTCGCCAACAATGGCTCCTCCCCTTCTTCCGGTTCGGGCTCACCATAAATCTCTTCTAACACCGCCGTACCACCATTAAATAAAATTTTAAAATAGCGATCAAATTCTTTGCGAATTTTTTTAAATGACGCCTCACGTTTTTTCTTCATGATCTCACTCAGCTCTTCCACCATTTTTTCTAAGTCAGTAGTCGCCGCTTGCAAATCAGTCAACTGACCACTCAAGAAATCATACCGCTCTTTGGTTTCTTCGTATTCTTTTGTCACCTCTTCATCAATACCACCAATCAAAGAAAGTTGATATTTTAATTTTTGAATATCACTCGCCGCAGTTTCTAAATCACTACTAGACAAAATATTTTTTTGACGTTCTGATACTGATATTATCGACATGCTCATTTCATTACTTACTTCCGTCGCCACGTCTTCTTGACGTGTTTCCAACTTCGCTAATTGTATTTTGTATTCATTACGTTCATTTAAAATCTGATTAACACTGTTTTGGGTTTTTTGCATCTGCTCTTGCAACAAAAACACCCGCTGTTTTTTCTGTTCTTCTTGGGCGTTAAAATCCGCAATCTCGGCCGCCACCAATTCCAACGCCGCAATACTCTTTTTTAATTCTTTTTCGTACAATGTTTTTTCCATTCCCAAACCACCCAAATGTTTTTCATAATCCGCCGGATTCATATTTACAAAACTCAGTTCGCGTTCCAGCCCGGCCTTCTCCCCTTCTTTTTGTTTCAATTCATTGGTCAACAACTCTGCCTTTGCTTGCAGCCCTTGTTTAACTGTTTCTGCTTTCATCAATTCCGTGCGCATTGTTTCCCATTCTTTTTCGGTCGTCTGCAACTTTTCCTGTTCGGCATGCAATTCTTTCTCCCAATTTAATTGTCGATCTTCCGCTGTTAAAGATGCTCGACCAGAAAAAGACAAACCACGTTTGCGTCCTTGGCGATAACCACCACGCATCACACCACGACGCTCGATTAAATCGCCTTCGAGTGTTACCATGCGCCACGATCCAATTCCCAAACGCTTGGCCGCTTCTAAATCGCGCACTACTACCGTGTCGCCAAAGACATAGGAAAAGATTTCTTTAAAACGTGCGTCAAATTTTACTAAGTCAATCGCTAGGCCAATCACACCGTTGGTGTTGGATAGATTGTGTGCTTCGTTAGATAACGGCCGACCAACGATTTTGTTGGCTGGTAAGAACGTTGCTACACCCAACTTCTCGCGACGCAAATATTCGATACCGTTTTTGGCGGTTTCGTCGGTGTCCACTACTAAAGAAGATAGATGTTGTCCGGCGGCCACCTCCAATGCGGTCCAATAATCCTGCGGCGCTTCACCTAATTCCGCTAGTACACCATATACTTTCCCAATGCGATCCCGATTGTCTAACACCGCTTTTACCGCAGTTAGACCACTGGCTTCTAAGTAACTGCGTTCACCCTGTTCTTGCCAAGCACGTGTCTGCAACTGCGAAATCTTAACTGACAAACGCGTCCGCTCATCATTCAAAGCCGCCACTTTTTGTTGTAAGGAATTTACCTGTTCATTTTCACGATTCAAAGCAATTTCCAAACGCTGTTGTTCTTCCGCTGAGTGTTGATAACTACTTTCAATCTCTGTCTTTTTCTGTTCCAACCAACTAATATTTTGTTTACCAATTTGCGAATAGACCGTTTGCATTTTACCCGACAAAACCACCAACTGTCTCTCCCATTCGTTTTTTATCTTCACTGCTTCCTGATGTTTTGTCTGCAAAGTTAAAAACGCTTCCTGACGCGATTCCGAACGCGCCAAAATCGCCAACTCGTCTTGGACTTTTTCTAATGCCGAAAATTCGCGGCGGTAATTTTCTTCCACCTCTGTTAAAAGTTTTTCCAAACGATCAATTTCATTTTTGTTTGTCCAGTACAACGAAGCAAAATATTTTTCCTGTGCCTCACGCAAATCCAATTCTACTTCTTGACGCTTCTCTAGTTTTTTTACCTGACGCGCTAACAGTTTCAAACGTGGTTCCACTTCCACCAACAACCGATCCACCTGCACCATGTTTTCGCGCGTACGATTTAATTTTAATTCCGCCTGATGTTCTTTGATCTGGAATTCTTTAATACCTGAGGCTTCATCTAAAAAGTCTTTGCGTTCACTCGGACTAACAATTAGCAAGCGATCAATTGTACCCTGACTCACTACACTGTATGAATGCTGACCAAATTGCGACTTGGCCAAAAACAGATGAATGTCGAGTAAGCGCACTGGGTTACCATTGATTAAATATTCACCCTCACCTGAGCGATACAACCGACGAGTAATCACTACTTCCGGATAGTCCAGATCATTTTTTGTGCCCGTATTATCAAGCACCATCGTTACCTCACAAGCACCGAGTGCCCCTTTGTTTTCTGAACCCGAAAAGATAACATCTTCACTTTTTTTACCACGCAAAGATTTGATACTCTGTTCCCCCATCACCCAACGAATGGCGTCTACTACATTGGATTTACCCGAACCATTCGGACCAACAATCGCGGTAATACTAAAACGACCGTCCACTGGCGGCTGAAATTCCAAAACGGTATTATTCGCAAAAGATTTAAAACCTTTTATCTCGAGACGTTTCAAATACATAACGGAAATATTATATCATATCTTGACAAATACGGGCAAGAGAGATAGAATGCTATGTTCTTTAAGTAGAACAGCTTATGAACGTAATGTCACAGAAAATTCACGCCCACCTGCTCCAGGCCAAAAGAACTATTATCGTCCCCCATCAGAATCCGGATGGTGACGCGATGGGTTCGGCCGCGGCACTGTTAGAATTCATGGAGCAAAACAACCGCGTGGCGGAGATTTTTTGTGTTACCCCGTTACCAGAAAAGTTTGCTTTCGTTCCTCACAGCCACCGTCTCCAAAACATCGAATCCGCCATCTTAGACCATAATGTTGATACCGTTGTAGTTTTAGATTCTGGTGATTTACGCTATGCCGGCATTGACCGTCTGATGCACAATCATCGTGCCACCATTATCAATATTGACCATCACCCCACCAACGAAAACTACGGCCACTACAACCTCGTAATCCTTACTGCCTCTTCTACCACCGAAGTGTTGTATCGCTTTTTCAAAATCATGCATACACCAATTAACAACCGCCTAGCTACAGCACTGCTAACTGGTCTCACCACTGATACCGACAACTTCACCAATGGCGCCACTAAATCTGACACCTTACAAATCGCGAGCGAGTTAATTCATGCTGGTGGTAATTTAAATTTAATTAATACTAAAACGGTAAAAAACAAAAACATCAACACCTTAAAACTTTGGGGTGTAGTTCTGGGTCGTTTAGAAAAACATCCCGAAACAAATATTACCTATACATACATTCTTCAAAACGATTTAGCAGAACACGGCGTCGACGAAGCTGAAAGTGAAGGCATCGCAAACTTCCTTAATCGTTTAGACGACACCCCCATTGCCTTAATCTTAAAAGAAACAAAAAACGGAAAAATCAAAGGCAGCTTCCGCACCACCGAAGAAAATGTGGATGTTTCTGCTCTGGCAAAGATCTTCAATGGCGGTGGCCACAAAAAAGCGGCGGGGTTTACCACTGAAGGAACAATTCAATCGGTTTGGGAGAAAATCACTGCCGAGGTGACAAAGATGTAAAAAAAATGTAGAATAAAAGGGTTGAGTTAATAAAGAAAAGTTTTAAAAAATAATATTATGACACAAACCAACAAAATCATGGGAATTAGTGACCAATATTTAATTCCAACCGTTATCGAAAAATCCTCCTACGGCGAACGTGCTTACGATATTTATTCACGTTTACTTTTGGATCGTATCATCTTTTTAGGTGATGCTGTGGATGACCACATGGCCAACATCATTATCGCCCAGTTGTTATTCTTAGACAACCAAAGCCAAGACAAAGATATTAAACTGTATATCAATTCCCCCGGTGGATCAGTTACCGCTGGTATGGCGATCTATGACACTATGCGATATATCAAATCCGATGTCTCCACTGTCTGCGTCGGTATGGCTGCCAGTATGGCCGCTGTGCTTTTGGCCGCTGGTGCCAAAGGCAAACGCTACGCCCTACCAAATTCTGAGATTATGATCCACCAAGTAATGGGTGGAATGGAAGGCCAAGCCAGTGATATCAAAATCCGCGCCGAAAGAATCTTGCGTATCAAAGATCAATTAAACCACATCCTAGTCGAACATACCGGTCAAAACCTGGCCACAATCGAAAAAGACACTGACCGCGATAACTTTATGACCGCTACCGAGGCCAAGTCCTACGGCCTAATCGACAAGGTCATCGGATAAAAAAGCAACACAATGTAGTACTCAGAGGGCTTTTAAAAAACATTTATCGAGGAGCCCAGGAAGCCTCGCGGCGACCGCGGCTCCGAAATAAATTGTTTTTAAAAACCCGAAAAAACCCCAGACCATTGGTCGGGGTTTTTCTTTTATTTTAGCCAAAAAAACTACTTTTCCACCGTTTAGACCCCTAGAGACCTTGACAAAGACACTGTTTTGTGATATACTTTTGAGTTGCTTAAAACTGGATCAGGGTAGTTACGCATAAGACCTTTGTGCCGAACTACCCGTATCCACGACAAGCATGGGGATGTGTTGACGGATAGAACAGGCTTCGGCTCGTCTTCTCCCTTGACACATCTTCTTGGGTGCGGTTCCTGTCCCGAGTATTCGGGACGCAACTATAAAAAACACGTCGATTTAATCGGCGTGTTTTATTTTGTTTTAATATTTTATTCTCCAATCGGCAAAGTCCCGGTGGTCGTTCCTATTACAGGTACGGGCGTTACGCAATTTGTTGCATCCGGAGCGCAAGTCGGCACAAGCTCTACTGGATCAACCCCCACCATACAAATATTAGGTAACGGTCGATAGTAACTATCAAATACTCGATCAATCTTTTCTCCTGCCGGAGTGGTACGGGTATAAGTAAAGCTGGCTACTGCCCCCATGTAAGCACCCTGACATTCCCTCACTCCTGGTTTTAATTTATCTGTCTTAATCTCTTGAGTAGCACCAGCGGGAATCCATTTGCTTACTAAGGGGTGTGTATACGAACCTTTGCGCCCATCATTCTTACCCCACAGAGTAAAAGTCAACTGCAAAGTCTTGTAATCCATTTCAGTTTGAACCAACAGATAATTACCTGTATCGTTTAAAAATTTTAGATCTAGAATTGGATCGTATAATGTGGCATCAGTACCTGGATTACCATTAACCGGATCAGCATAATAACTCACCACCAAAGAATGGTTGCGACGTTCGGTAATTTGCATTCCCGAATTCATCGCCATCCGAAAAAGCGTTGTACCAATCTGACACATACCACCGCCAACTTCATTTTTAATTTCATTACCCTTAATTACCAACTCTGGTAAAAACCCATTTTCAGGAGTGTAGGGCCCCGCTGCTCGATTAGCGGAAAATTCTTCCCCTGGTCTAACCAAAGTACCGTTCAATCGTTTCACTGCCACCGCCAAATTTTTTATACGATTAACATGACTACCTTTAAAAGAAGAAACACCCACACCGATAATATCGGCGATACCTAGGTCATTTGTTTCAGACATCTTAATATCTGGCTCAGCCACCACCACTGTCAGACCAACAGTCTTCACCGCTTCAGCTGGGTGATAGCTACGCTCTTCAAAAGCTGCCAATAAATCACTTAGAGTTTTTTCCACATCCAACGACAAACCTGACTGACTAGTTTGAAATTCTTTTACCACACCATCAACCATCAAAAACTTTGCATCTTTAGTCGGCTTGTCAATATCCGCTCGTAAATTTTCTAAATATTGCCTAACTTTTTCTTTGTCTAGGGAAATTATCAACTGCCCCGAATCATCTTTTTTAACCATCACCCAATCAGCATACAAAGTTGGGTCAATATTCCAATCACGACGTAAATTAGTCTGTGGGTCAATGTAATTTAAACTAATATTGCCATAACTAAAAACCTTACTAATCATATCAGAAGCTATGGCGGCTTCACTAGAATTAATTGTTGGAGAAAATTGCGTTGCCGAAACCTCCAAAGGAGTAAACGACAGTTCAGAAAGATTCTTGCCGATTAGATCGATAATCTCCGAATAGACAAAACCACTTCCTGATCGCTCTGGCACAATTTCATATTGTCCAGTTTTCCAATTTATGATCTTAATATTTGCGTCGCGCGGAGCATCAGCATATGGTGCCAAACTATTGCGCAAAGATTCAGTTAGATGACCAACATTCAGCTCCACTGGTATGGTAATTGTTTTGTTAAAAATTGAGAAATACAAAGGATAAAAAAGATTCTCCCACCACTCTCCCGTTCTACCCGCAGATATCGCCAAACGACTGGCTTCTAAACTCTTGTATTCCACCAACTCAATCACCCCTTCGCCACCCACCACCGTATTAATTTTTATCGGCGCTGTTGTTCCATCCGGTCTTTTCACAGTAAGAGCGATTCCCTCTTTAGATAATCGATTGTTTAACCCCTCTAAAAAGTTTTTTACATCCTCCTCCGACATTCGACCAACATGGAAATGATCTAAATATACCCCTGGGTAAACCTTACCTTGATAAATTTTTAAATAAGCAGCCGACGCACCAAAAACAATTGCACCTAATAAAAATATGACTAAAAAAATCACACCAACAACCTTGCCCCAACGAAGTTTTTTTTCTTCAGGTTTAATTTCAATTATTGGCTTATCCAATTGCTTCTCAACAAAATTCTCTGACTGCTCGTTTTTTTTATTCTTCCACCACATATATAGGAATTGTATTAGACGGTTTCGCTTTAGGTAAACGAATAGTTAAAACACTATTTTTGTATTCTGCACGCGCCATTTCCACTTTTACATCCACCGGCAAAACAATTGTGCGAGAAAATTTTCCCCAATAACATTCTTCGTAAAAATATTCTGCTCCGACCGGCACGGGCGAACGACGTTCGCCGCGGATTGTCAAAACATCACTTTGCAGATGTAAAGACACCTGGTCTGGCAAAGTACCAGCCAAAGTTGCCACTACAATCAACTCCTCTTCCGTTTGGGCGACATCAACAGACAACTGCCCTTCGGTTTCGTGAGGATTTTCTGGAATAGTCGCATTTTCACCCAAAAAAACTTCCAACTCACCAGCGGTATCAGAATAGTCTAAAGGAGAAGAAAGCATATACAAAAAATTAAATACGATTATAGTATATACCAAAAAACTCTTTTTGCCAAAGATTACCTAGCATTAAACCACTTACTAACCACCGCTTCGGCAATCTTATTACGAAAACTTCCACTAATACTAATTCGCGGCTTAACCTCCGGATCCATTGCGTCATCCCACCAAAAATTACTCACAATAATCCGCTCGACAAACGACCGTCCGCTAAGCTCTTCAAAAAAAGCCTGATAAGCATTGGCTTGATATTGCCAGTCTTGTTTTTTGGAAACTACCAGCGGATTCAACACATCATAAAACTCAACAATACCTTCATTCAAAGCATTAAAATAACTAAAAGGAGCGAAGAAAACTGATAATTTAACACCATTGGCTTTGGCGCGATTTTCCAAATCGTCCAACAACCGACTGATACTTGCACGCATTTCAGATCCGGTTGGGTTCAAATCAGTATTATATTTGCCTGGTAACGAATAAACTCTGACCTCGGTGATATCCGCCAATTTATAATAATCATATTGCAACCAATCTTCTTGACCATCCTTACCATCCAACCAACCATAAACACTAGCCTCAACATGTATTTTTCCAGTGAAAACAACACGCACATCAGTGATTAAATTTTTCCACAATTCGTTCGCCAGTTTTTCTTGACCCACAAAAGCCGGCCCCATCCAAGTTGGTGTAATACTCATTGTGTCAAAACCGGCTGCCTGATACATTTTTCCACGCTCTACCAAACGCGTTTGCCATTTATCAAAAAAATCTCTCACCCACACTTCTGAATGCCCCTCATTAAATTTATTCAAATCATTCTTGACACTACTATCAATCCCACCGGTTAATCCAGACACAATATATTTACCAATATTAACAAAAGACATATTGTGTTTCACCCCAATTTTCAAACCACGCGCATGTGCCGCGGTGGCTAATTTTTCTAAATCCTCAACTGTCATCGACTCATCCCGAAAATCATTTAAAAATATTTCATCGACAATCTTGTATGAGGTGCTAGTGAAGTCAACCTCGTGATCATAAATTGCGCGATGAAAATCATGAACATAAACCTCACTAGCACCCAGCTCTTTCACACGATCGAACGAACTTTCAATATTGCGACGAGTATTTTCAAACATGCCAAAATTATAATTCGCACCCCAAGTATCCGCCATATTTACCGCTTTTATTTGTTGCAGCGGCTTAACTACTGCCTGCCATTCAAAACTATTGCGTGTAAAATTTTTAACACCACACCATGGTGGCATTGGCCACGGACCAGCTGGTGGACAAATTTTGAAAGTAAACATTGTACCGACAACAATACCAACCACCAAGACAATACCTAAAATAATTATAAATAATTTTTTCATATTTTACATTTTCATTTCATCAAACGCCCAAGATAACACCTCAAGCATTTGTTGATAATTATCTGCCCCACGATTTTTGGTAAAGAAATATACCACATTATCTACCACTTCAATATTTAATTCAAAAGGCAAGCCGTAGATTTTTTCCATGAAGTTCGGAGTCAACAATTCAAGTGGCCGCGATTGGTCCTCGGGATGTGCCCAAAGACAAAATTTGTTATTGAATTCTATACTTTCTAGCGACATCCGGCGCAAACCACGTTTCGGCCAATTAAATAACTTTTTCCGTTTTACCAAAATGTCTTTGTGACTAATAGGTAAAATTGCTTGAGCAACAAGAAAGTGATTACCATAAACATTCTCTGCTCTAGGAGTATAGGTGTAAAATTGAACAATTTTATCTCGATAATAACCGATAACATGGTTATTGACATCGGAATGCAAAAAGGTTGCACGGCTGAACAGCACACCCTTTTTAGGCAACATCAGCCAACCAAAATCCGGATCATAATAAAAATTATTCTTTTTGGCAAATTCTTCTATACTTTTTTCAAAGAGGGATAATTCAGCCGTTGCCTGTGAAATTAAATTAAGTTTCCAATCATCACCAACACGATGAAAGTGCCAATACTCAACAAAATCAGCACTGTCATGATACAGCTCTTTGTTAGCAGCCTCATCCCAAAGAACATCTTTTGCACGTGCCCTAATTTCAGCAATAAAATTATCTAAAGAATTATCCGCGGAATCTTCCACTTGCAATATTTCAACGCTAGTCAATTTAACACCTTGCATTAAATTTTTCCGGTGCATATTACGAAGCACATTCATTTCCAAAACCATTCGTTTGTAATATGCATCTGTCAAAAATTCTTGCATCGGCACCACATCCAACTCCGACCAAGATTTTTGAAATTGATAAAATACATATTCAACTCTTCTTTTAATAGAGGCCTCGTCCCAAGAAGGATCACTTCGTTTGGAAGCTGTTAAAACAAGCCGCGTCTTTTCGATTGACTTCTTACGTTTGTACGCCCCAATGATAGTGACGATTATTATTATCCCAAAGAAAACAGCACTTCCAATAAAACTCCCCACAGTACTACCACCACCCGAACCACTACCCCCACCTCCACCACCGCTACTTGACCCACCTCCTCCAGCACGAGCAAAAACATCTTGAGCAGAAAAAAACATACCAAATACTACAGACAATAATATTTTAAACATAAACATCAGTTAAATACATATCACGACAAATAGACAAAAATATTTTTATTTTACTTTTTTACCAAGTAAAAATGCTTCACCACCTACCTGTTGTAGATTTCGAGTAAACAAAATAATACCCTCGTCTTCGGTCTTTACTTCCGTTTCCCCGTCCATACCCACCACTTGCCCCTTTGGCACTTCCTCAAAATCATCAAATATTCTAGACAAAGTAAAATTATCTGTTTTTGTTTTATATAAATAATTCATCTGCACATGGGCCTGTTCTTTTGGCAGCAAATCATTCGTCAAATGTCCACGAATTTTAAGAAACGCAATAATACTTTCTTCAGCGACACGCGTAGATTTATTATCACCCAAATATCCACATTCAATACAAACACCAACTTTACCATTGGCGTTCATATAATAATCAGTCCCTCCTGGTTCTAATTCATAAAAACCCGAAACAACAAGATCAAAAGGTAAATAACTGGCAATTGCTCTCGCGTTCTCCTCGCAAATAACAAACGGTTTGCTTTGGGGAGTAAAGCTGGCATGAACATCCAACAAAGCGTCGGCTTGATCAAAATATTTTTTTAAATAATTGGCACGCCCATACTCATAGGTCTTTTTTTCTACGCCAGAAAGCAAACCCTCATCTCGAAACATTCGATTTAGATTTGCTTCAATAAAACGCTGATTGGATTCAATTGCTTTAGGATTCCCATAAATAAACAAAACTCTACCTTTTTCAATTTGAAGATTAGATAAAATTTTTTCGAATGCTTCCACCCCACATTTTTCATTACCATGAACACCAGCAAGAACAACGCTGGTTTGTCCTTCTTCTTTGCCGACCAATTCTACAACTTCTTCAAACATATTTTTACAAATTAACTATAACTTATATTTTTACTTGCAAGACTCAAGATAAATACTCAAAAATCATAGCAAATATTTGACAATATCTTTAACGCAATATCATCGGATTCTGATAATGAAAACATATGCCCCATACCCCCTATTATTTCCAACTTAGAGTTTGGAATATTTTTATACAAAAACTGACCATGCTCTATTGGAAAACAAATATCATTTTCCCCATGTATAATAAGAGTGGGTGATTTAATATTTTTAATGGTTTCTAGTCTTTCTTTTGAATTAGCTACGGCCAATCCGTGATTAAACGGTGAAAATTTATTTTTATTTCGTTTATTTGACAAATCAACCAATTTTATTATCTCGTCGAGATCTTCTTTTTTTAATTCGTGACCAAAAAATATCTTCCAGCCTTCTATTTGATTACTTCTAATTTCTTCATCGTTTTTAGGAAGATTATTTTTACTTTTTTCTATATATTCGATAAATTTAGTATTCGGATAAGGCAACTCGTATTTATTATTAAAATTACCCATCGTTGCATCCATATATGGTCTATGATCTGCGGTAGTAGAAATTAAAGTAAGAGTTTTAATTCTATTCGGATAATTTACAGCAAGTAATTGCCCAACATATCCACCCATAGATATGCCAACAATGTGAGCTTTAGATATCTTGTATCCATCTAAAATTTCCACAACATCGATTGTTAAATCATCCAAGTTATAAGGATTTTTTTGGAAATCAACAACAGAAGAAAAACCGGTGTCTCTGTGGTCAAATCTAATAATATAAAAACCATTATCTGCTAATACTTTGCAAAACGAATCATACCAAAACAATCCTTGGTTCATCGCACCCATAATTAAAATAATTGGCGGATCTTTTGGCACGCCAATTGACTCAGTATATATCTCTAACCCTTCTTTAATTTTTATTAGTTTACTATTAAAAATCATACATACTAGATACATAGCTAGTATAGTATAACAAATACCAAAAATCAACTTTTTTGTAATATAATTAGAACTAAAAAAGAGGACTTTTGTCCACTTTTTAGAGCGCAAATCGAACTGCGGTGTGTGATTGACGGTATTAGAACTGACACTGCTGAAGATTGTGGATAAACGAGAGCCGACCTTGACAAAACAACAAATAACTGATATATTATAAATAATTACTACGAAAAAAACCCCTATGCGGTTCCGTCCGCATCGGGGGTTTTTTCTTTTATAGCAGTTAAAATAGAGTGTTGATCAGTAATATATGATATCTTTGCGCCAGTCCGTTTCAACAAAATTGAACATTTTTTTGATGGAGCGGGCGACAAGATAACTTCTAATTTTTGCTTCTCAATCAAAAAAGATACTAACACAGCATAATCACCATCACTGGCAACTAATACAGCTTTTTCGTGAGTATTTTCATAAACCTCTTTCATCGCACGCACAATTAATTCTGCATCACAATTGCCTTTTACCTTGCCCTTGCCATAGTAAGTCACATCCTTAAAAATCAAAGTAAACCCAACCTCTTGTAAATACGTGTAGAGATTTTTGTACTTTGGAATTAAACCGAGAAACAAATAAGCCTGTTTAACCCCATATTTTTCAGTTAGCCAAACACGCAATCGAGCATAATCCAATTCCCATCCCAATTGCAAAGACGCCTTATGCAAATTAGCACCATCAATATAGGCGACATTATTTTTATTATTAACCATAGAATCGACAAACTAATTTAAATCTGTAATAAATATTAACATATTTTTATCTTAACAACAAATTAAACTATAAAATAAAACAAAAAGTGAGCATTTGGCCCACTTAAAAAATCCGAGCGGTGTGTGATTGACGGTATCAGAACTAAACCAGTGTGAAAACAAAAATACATATTTTATCTACTTTCCTGCATATAATCAGCTACAATTTTCACTTCTAAATTTTGTGCCAATTTCATTGATGCGCCACCAAAAAGATTATTTAAATATAATAAATAAAAAATTCTTATTTATAAAGTTTAAAGAAAAAAGGTCTCTATTATATACATAACAAAAGCACCGATTGCAAAAGATGCTAATCCTAATATTAAAAATCGTGGCTCTCTTATCTTCATATTTTAAATTAAATTTAAATAATGATATTTAATACATTTATTTATATTAAGGCTTTTTAAAAAACTCACTTATTTTACATACTTACAATAAGTTCAACAATAACATAAATAATCCAAAAAAACAAAAGTAAATACCCTTCATTTTTTGTAATCAATCTTCCGGTTTTCATAAACTTAAGCAATATGAATGAGAACACTACCATAAACATCCCTGTAATGTAAACAATTTTAACTGGGAAGAAAAATGGGGTGATTGTGGCCAAAACACCAACCACTATAGTAGCATCTGCCAAAACCGATCCCATAATATCACCAATTGCTAGCTCGTCATCTTTTCGTTTTACAGCTTTTAAAGAGAAAAATAATTCTGGTATAGTCGTACCCAAACTTACAATAAGCATGCCAATAAGGATGGGTGATATTTTTAGAGCATGAGCCAAAGCAGAAGCCGAAGTTACGGTAAAATGCGAACCGACCAATAGTAGGACCATTGAGATAATTAAAAACAAGAGGCTTTTGTATTTTCCGTTACTATCCCGTAAATTAACAGATACATCGATTCCATTTTTAAATACTAGATAATAAAAAATAATACCTGCGATAATTAAAAATACACCTTCAATTCTTGTATAATGTCCATTCAAACCAAATAATAATGGTAAAAGCAGAAAGAAAGGATATAATCGAATATTTTTTAAAACTTTACTTTCTATTTTTATGCCTCGACCGGCATATATGATTAGAATTGTAAATATCAAAGACAAATCAGCAACATTTGATCCAAACAATGTGCCAAGACCAAATTCAGGAATACCACTAATGGCAGAGTTAATTGAAATTAATGTCTCTGGCAAAATTGAAATAAATGCAACAATAATAAATCCCACAATATATTTTGAAATATTAAAATTATCTGCCAATTTAGCTGAATATTTTGTGGCCATTGTTGCGCCTTTAGTTAACATCAACAGAGCAATTGCAAAAATGAATAAATTACTGATCATAAAATTATTTAAAAGTATCCAATTTAAGTGGTGCTTTTTCCGCTTTATTGATGATAAATTTACTTAAAATCAGCCCCTTTTTCTTACTCAAAACAATAAGAATTATTGTTGCTATTAAACCAAAAAACGAAATCATTCCAAACAAAACGTTAAAACCCAGTTTGCTGGCAATAAAAGCGCCGATAGTGGCGCTGGAGGCCGTAGCGATGCCAACCCCGACATCTTCTAACGACCATTCAAGACCTACAATTTTTTTATCTATGTGATTGGTAAAGAGAATACGCCAAGCCGGAACCGCCATAGAGTTAGCAATTCCGTTCACTATCTGCAATACATAAATATGCCAAGGGGCAGATGACATGATGTAAAACAAAGGAATGATTGATATTAAAAAAGTGCCAATGATCATGAACGAATATTCGTCAATTTCACCTCTGATTTTATCCATCAGCCGACTAAGTGGAACAACCATAATGACTCTAGTCAACCAGTAGCAAGACATGGCATAACCGATAACTTCTATTTTATTTTCTATGTTTTCAAGAATAAAAACAGCAAATATTGGGGCTAGCAAGCCGACGGCAAAAAAAAGAAAAAAATCGGATAGTATCAAAAAACGGATAGTTGCACTTATTTTATTTTTCTTTATCATATTATTCATAGTTGCCTCCAGCTTCGGGTTGATGTAATATCTTCTTGACTTTAATATTCTTCTCTCCGCTCGGTGTTTTAAGACTAATAACATCACCCACACAATATCCCAATAAAGCACACCCCACCGGAGAAATAACCGATATTTTGCGTTGAGCGATGTCGGCATCCTCGGGAAAGACCAACCAATACTCAAGTTCCACTCCTGAATCAATGTCAATAAAATTTACCAAGGAATTCATAGTAATTACATTGGCTGGTATCTTTTCCGGTTCGACAATTTCTGCCCTTTTAAGTTCCGAAAGCAAAGAACTGGCACTGTCGTTATCCGATAAATTTTCATTTATCAATTTTATTATTTTTTTGTAATCATTTTTTGTAATGTATATGTTAGTCATAGATTATAAATTTACAAAAACAACCGTTTTAAATCGGTTGTTTTTGTTCTTAAACTAAAACAACCGACTAAGTGACGGTAAGAAAAGAAAGTGTGGCATTTTTGTATATATTATGCAAAAACATATTAAATATATTATATCAAATCAGGCTAAAAATGGCAAACTGTGTATAAAACAAAGAAAATATTAAAGGACTACACCCGAAAGAAAAACCGAACCGAAGAACAAAAGATACTGATTAAAGAAAAACAAGCCCAAGCCAAACAAAAAGAAGTCGAATATATGGAACTGGTGGAAGAATGGGGTTGCGAGCAAGAAGTCGCTGACTTGCACCAAACCCAAAACCAAAAAACCACCTTT
>CAZHYJ010000012.1:0-15476 GCA_964536725.1 uncultured Gammaproteobacteria bacterium
TTAAATTTGTCTCTGGGGTAATGGTTGACTTGGTTTTTTAATCCCGAGTCAACACTTTTTAAAGAGCATGGTTGATATTCAACCATCGCCGAACGTGGTTTTCATTACTCGGAAAATCACTATTGGCTATGGTTAAATTTTTAAAATAACTGGTCATCTTACACCTTTTTGGCTATTTTGTCAATACTAGGTTGTGTATACAAAAAAACAGCCTAAATCCGGCCGTTGAACCCAAAAAAGACCAATGTTTTAGCCGAACCGCACACTTTCCCGCTGGTAGCGCGATAAGCGCACGCCGCGGAGCATTTCGATGCTACTCGGTGTACAATTATCGCCTTTATTTTATACGGCTGGAAAGCCCACAGGCTGTTTACCTATATATCTTGGCACACTTATGTTTTGTTGGCAAGGAATGTGTGGATAAGTGGGGTATTTTTATCCTTGTGTATAACTGTTGAGTCGCTGATTGACCACCACCATTATTTGTAGTACTATAAAGATGTGCTTGTGGGGCGTCAGCCCTATTCGGCTAAATGTAAAGCTGAAGGCAAGCATAAAAAAATACCTCGACCAAGTCGGGGTGTTTTTTAGTCCTCAGAAAGATCGCCTATCGCCATTGAAATAATTTTTACATCCCTGTAGTATTGCGTTTTCCATGCCGGAATTACACTTAAAAAATGTTTTTGTCCATTGCCGATTTGCCTTATTACCACCTTTACTCTAAAATTTTTGATTATTGCTACGAACCCCCAGTATTTTACTGTTGAAGATTCCTCAGCTATTTTTTTGAATCTCTTTTTTCTTACCATGATTAAACTTTCGTCGTATTCTTGAAAAGTTGTGGAGATTTCAATAATATTTTTAGCATTTGGCAGAAGTTTAAATTTTGTTATTTGATCATTTTGACTCCTTTCGTGGCGTGGTCCTTTGTACACAAGGTGATTGAACCCTTCAGCTGTAAAATGTACCAGCTCGTTATTAAAAGCGGGACAGCGAATCGCCCCTATTTTTTTATAGAAGTTTTCAGAACTTTCCCTTAATTTATCGTAATTGGATGTGTCTTGCATGTAGAATAGTATAACAATTATTTTTTAAATAATCAATCTAACGTACTATAGGTGTGAATAAGTAGTCATTGATAGCTAGATAAGTTTTAAGTATACTTAAAACTTAGTCATAAATTACAATAAATTTTAAGCATGAATAAACTACAATGGACGTAAGCCTGCGGTGGTTTATTGCATTTAGGTTTTAAAATTCATTAGTCTACTTGTGGATAATTACCACCCACATACCACTTTGTTTAAATACTGTTAGTGTGGTATAATATCGTCAGAATTTGTTTGCGAAAATATTGTAAAGTTTCAGCAGGCATTTTCTTTAAGTTAAACTAATTTTACCATGTTGGCCTATCTACAAAGAGGCGGACAAATGGTGTTGAAACTACTCCGTCCCAACAAGAAATTGGGTTGGGTGAGTTTTGTTGTGCTGGGCGTTTTGGCGTTGACGGCGGTTTTGGTGACGACGCCGTCTGCTTTTGCGATGTGGGATACAGTTGCGGATATTGCCTCAAGGTTTTGTTTGATGATTGCCACCTTGTTTTTGAAATTAACGATTTTTGTTCTTACTTTTATCATCCAAATTGCCGCTTACAATGGCTACTTGGATTCAACGGCGGTAAATTACGGTTGGGTGATGGTGCGCGATATTACCAACATGGGTTTTGTGGTGATATTGTTGTTGATTGCCTTCGGGACAATTTTGGGGTTGGAGCAATACGAATGGAAAAAGATGATGGTCAAATTTGTATTGGCTGCTATTTTGGTAAACTTTAGTCGGGTAATCTGTGGGGTGATGATCGATGTGGCACAGGTGATAATGGTGACTTTTATCAACGGTGTGGCAGCAACAGCAGGTGGCAATTTGATTCAGATGTTCAATATGGATCAGATAATGAAATTAACTTCTGATAGTAAATCTATTAATCCCAGTGAAATTTTGATGGCTTCAGTGGCAGGGGTGTTTTTCGCCGGATTAATGCTTGGTGTGATGTGTGTATTTTTGATTATGTTGGCGGCGCGCATGTTGACTTTGTGGGTTTTGATTGTGTTGTCACCGTTGGCGTTTGTTTTGAGTGTTATTCCGCAGACACAAAAATATGCCAGTGAATGGTGGCAAAATTTTGGTAATAACGTAATTTCTGGCCCGGTAATTGCTTTCTTTTTGTGGTTGTCGTTTGTAACGGTAGGTGGAGGGACTATTAATAGTGAGATTGAAAGTCATAGTCAGATCCCAAAGGAAAGCAGAGTATCAGCGCCGAGTGAGGCTGATAAAGTAAACAACAAAACCACTGATACTACAGGGAAAGATCAGGGAGGGTCTGCCGCCGGTATTTCTTCAGCAATGAGCTGGGACAAAATGGCCAGTTTTGTGATTGCGATCGGCATGCTTTTAGTGGGAGCAAAAACCGCGCAACAATTGGGCGTGACAGGTGGTAGTATGATGAGTAAAGCGACAGATTTTGCAAAGAAAGCTGCAATGGTAGCGACCGGTGTGGCAGCGGGCAAGTGGGCGTATGACAAAGGAGTGAAGCCAGCAGCGAAGTGGGCGGCGATGAATGCGCCTTTGGTTGGTGGAAATGCTTGGATAAGGAAGGGAAAAACAATTGCTGGTTACGCTGGTGGTAAATGGCAAAAATTCCAGCAGATGCGTACTCGTGGGGCAATTAATCTAGAAGAGGAAAATAAAAAAGTAAGAGATGCTAAGTTTAAAGCGAAGAGATTTGGTGAGCATACTTTAACTGATGCTGAAAAAGATACACTAAAAAATAGCAGAACAGCCAAGAGTAGAGCCAGTAGGTTTATTAAAGGTCTCGGCGTCGCTTTTGTAGAGCCGCAGGGTCGTGGAATGAAAAGGGCTGATGATTGGCTGGACCACGCCAAAACTGAAGCGGAAATAACAGGTAGGAATTATAGTACAAGTAGTTCTGCTTCTGGTCAGGCCAAACTAGAGTCTGATACGGATCTTGAGGGTGTTAAAAAGAAAGGCGCTGGCAATAAGCAGAAAAAGGTGGAAAATTTAACCAGGATGAAACAGGAAAAAGAATTAGCGGATCGCGCTGCTATTCAGTTTGAAATTAAAATAGCACAAGAATCTGGAGATGAAAAAGGAGAAAAAGCTGCTAGAGCAAAGTTAAAAGATTTTGGCAGTAAGGCTATTTTTTGGAATGCGGAAAAAGCGGAGTTGGCTGGTAAAATTGCCGCAGAACAAAACAAGGGCTCCACTGTTCAAACAAAAAGAGGTGTGATGGCAGAGGAGAGTGCTGGTGTAAAATTGGCTGCGGCTGAGGCGCGCGCGCAAATGTCTGAGAGGGGTTTAGCGGCAGAAATGGAAACGGAGAGATACGCTCAGGAAATGGCGATGATCAATAAGGCCAAAGCTGATTTAGAAGCAGATCCAAAGAACGCTGGCGCGCGAGCGATTGTTGAAGCTAACCAGCGGGCGATGGAGTTAATGCAAGCATCTGGAGAAGCTGAGGCGAGCGACGATTTGAAGGCGAATTTGGAAGCCGCAAGATCTGAATTAGAAAAGGCGAAGACGGATTTTGAAACAACAAGGGACGCTGCTCGACCAAATAACTTAGACGACGCAAAGGTTGTGCAAGATGCTCAGCAGGCACTTAGCGAAGCGCAGGCCAAGGTAGAGGCTGCCGAAGAAGCAATTGAAGCAGAAAAAGCATCAAAAGTTGCTGCTCCTTTTGACCCAGCAAAGATGACAGAGTTGTTAGAAAAACTTATTACTGCCAACAAGATAGAAGATGAAGGTTTAAGAGGTGCTGAAATTGGAAAGATTAAAGGAGGAGCAGGTGATATGGATATGTTCAGAGCAATGTTTGGTCAGCAGAAAGTCGAAGATATCGTTAATACCAAGCGCAATTTAGAAGCCTTGAATTCTATTAAGAAAGCGATTGATGCAGAAAAAGCGACTCTTTCAAAGAGTGGAACCACCATACAGGATGCTCGAAAAGTGCTTGGTAGTTCGGCTGATACTACCGCCGCAGACAGTCGCAGGAAAATACAAACTGCCTGGATGGAAAAAGCTAAGACCGATCCGTCAGCCTATGTCGCACGTTCTGAAGCGCTGCGTGATCATAAATACAATTTCTATACCGGTAAAAAGCAAGAATTTAAAGATGCTGCTACTCAGTCAGAAATTTGGGATCAGATGGGTATCGAAACACCAAGTGGTGCTGCCCAAGAATCGGTATTCAATGGTTTGCATGCTAAGAACTTCAAGGATATGGGTTACAACCAGATTATCGCCGCTTTAAATGCTCACCAAAATCATGTTACTGCTAAAGGTGGGGTGGCTACCGAGGAAGACAAGTTGATTGGTATGGCGATCATGAAACAATTGATTGATAACAACTGGGTGGACGATGCGATACCAGCTTATAGCAGTGGCTTAGGTATTAGTCGTGATGATGTCGCTAAAATGCGAGCCAAAAAAATGCAAAATAGTGGTGTTAACTTGAATCGTGGTGACATCTCTACAATTTCTGGTGGTTTGGGCGGTATAAATCTGAAGGCGGATATAGTGGCTGGCATTAGGAATAGGCAACGACAAGTTGTTGATCAATTCAGGAAAGATTTTAAAACTGCTTTTGATAATGCTAAACCAAGTGACTTTGGTGGGAAAAGTATGGATGAAATTATACATATTTTACAAAACGCGTCACAAGATCAATATGATGATTTGATCAAAGGTTTGGTGAAGTAAAACAGTTAAGTAATTTGTTACTATGAGCAATCCAAAAGAAAATCGCGAAAAACCTCCAGTACAGAAAGAAAATTCGGTAGAAAGTAAAAGCGGAGGAATGATTGGAAAGTATTATGCTGCAGTTGGTGAGCGGATTGGTTGGTATAATCAAACTGCAGAGCCCAATAAAATCGCTGATGCAGAGATTCTTTCGGCTACTGGTTATGATACAGAATTAGTTAACCTGCACCATCGGGTGCGTGACCTTTTAGAAGCCAATGCTCGGTGGAACGGAGTTATGTTTAAAGGATTTGGAGAGCCAAAGGATATATATATTAGGTTAAGGGATCATCTGCCGGTAATGGTAGAATTATTAGATGAAAATGGTGAACCAAATGGTACTCAAGCTGATCTTTGCGATTTTGCCCAGCTTTTAAAAATAGATGAACACAATAAATTTTTGGGCAAGTATAGGTTTAAACAGGCGGATTTGTTTAAGAAGTTCTTTGCAGGGGAAAGTTTAGTTATGTCAGTAAAAGGGGAGAATGTCGATCTGCGCAAGATCTGTCCCAAAGATGATATGCGTAATTTCGATTTTGATCAATATTTGGATAAAGTTGCTGGTAATGAAGTTGGTTTTCAGTGGTTGGGTGGTTTCCGTGATAAACAATTGGATACGCACCACATTGAAAATGCTAGTCATACTTTGTTTATTCCTACTGGGAGAACGAAGATAAATGGCAACAAAGAATCTTTATGGATGCCGGTTTCAGCGCGAATTACTTCTGCTGATGCGCGTTGTGATGTTCCCAAGAAAGACATTTCTTTTCGTGCTGCCGGGCATGTACACGAGGTAGGTGACTATTGTGAAGAAAACGGTACGACGGTTAAATTCCATATTGATTTGTTGCGGCAACACCGCAAAGATATTTCTTTGCGCGATCATAATCGCACCAATACTCGTATGTATAATGCGGCAGTGGGCTTGTCAGCCAAAGAGGAAGTGGAAGTTATTTCAAACAAAGAAATGGAATATCCACCAGGTAGCGGGGAAAAAAGAAAGATGAATGTGGTGTGTATTGGTAATAATCGCAAAGGTGGAATCTATAAAGGTTTAAAGTCTACGTATGATAAAAAAATGGTGGAAGTGCGTGGATTCGGTTTGACTCCAGACGAAGCTGACGACTTGATTTTTAGAGATATTATCGCCCCCTTTATTTGTAATAATGCTCAAGATTGGTTGATGTGTTTTGCTAAAGCAGTAAAATCTGGTACTGGCTATACTCCAGAAAAGGCAGTGGTGGTGGGTGGAGAAAACTGGGCAGAGTTTGGTAAGAAAGAGGGAAGAACCGGGTTTTGTGTGGGCATACCTTGTGAAGACGCGGACGACGCGAGCGGAATGAAATATTTCTATAATTACAACGAATTGATTGAATACGTTAATAAGCGTATTGGTCAGTCCGACATTGAAGACATATCAACTAAAACACAGTTGCCAAGGTATTCGGGCATGTCCGAAAAACAACGTGACAAAGAATTGGAAGATCAAACTGAAGACGAAGTTGAGGAGGGGGAAGAAATCGAGTTGGGTTTGGACACCTTGCGTGCGACCATGGATTTGTTGAAGCAAATTCTGGGTACCGATTTTGACGAGGTTATTCGTCAGTTTTCTGAAAAAGGTGTTAAGATTGACTTGGTTATTGGTGGTAAGAAGCAAAACCTACTTGATTTTATCAAGGAAAAAATCAGACAAAACAGTTACGCAGAGATTTTAGTTATTACTGGCGAAAGTGGTGATAAAGGTAATAAAAAATTGTTGACGTTGCTTACTAAAATGTCTAGTGCGACACGCACTGATTTGCGTGAGTACAGTTTAAACGGAAAGACGCCAGAAGCTCGTCCGGTCAGTGTGTTATCTCCAGAGATGAAAAAGATTATTAAGGGTACACAGTGTCGATTTGCAGATTTTGGGCTGGCAGTCAGTTTGTGTGAAAACTTTTTAAGTTCGCAGCCTGGGTTTACTGAAGAGGTTGGTAAAATTGTAGGTGAGAAAAAAGAAAAGATAATCAAAAAAGATGGTCCGTGGGCAGTGTTAATGAATCGGGTAGCAGGAATTTTATTGGCAATTAAAAAAGACGAGGGCATAGCTCGAGCTGTTGGAAATAATCAAAAAAATCCACAATGGTTAATACGGGAAGCGTTAATCATACATCATGATTTTAAACTTTTAAAAGAACTTGGCTTATAATTTGTCTATGGAAATTTTTCAGGAACAATATATTTTCACTGGTTGTGCCCGGAAGTGTTTATCCCCAGACTTAGAGGAAACTTTTTCTCGGTTAGTTAAAGAATGGGGGTTATATCACTGGGAAGATGGTCTGCTTTTTCAGTTATACCCGGTTTTTGCCGATGATGTTTTGGTTGAGAACGACTTGGTGATAGCGGACAAACTAATTAAAACTTTGCGAGGCGATGATGGATCCCTTCCTTTTACCATTGAAGAAATGATTGGCGAAGACCTGCCATTAAATTGGTTGGAAAACGAAGAAACTATGCGCAGGATGTATCGAACGGTTTATTATTGTATTAATAAAAACGAAGTCGGACTGGCAATGGAGTTTAGAGTTGGATTGGATTTGTTGTTTACTGGCAACAGTTTACCGTTAGACCAGGTTAATGGAGACGCGATCACAGGAATATATATAGCCGTATGTGCTTATTTCTTTCGTAACTTACCGGCACCACTTACACACTATTTGTTTGCTAGTCAGTTTGTTGTTTTGATGTTAAAATTAGGATTTGATTTAGAAATAATAATACGCCGTGCTGTAAACGATATAGTATTAGTTGAGAGTAGAAATAGTTATTGTTTAGAATTAGCAGCTTCCTTAGCTGATAATCAAACCGAGATAGGCAAGGCAGTCACCGGTGAAAATCGTGATATAAAGTATTGGATTGATAATTTTAGAATTTTTTCTAAAGGTAATTTTAGTGGTAGTGAGTTGTTAAATTTCTTGGCCGATTATAATTATCTTGGTGGATGTAACGCGGAAGAGAAGAAAATAATTAATATTTTGTTGCAATTATATGCGCATTTGGTAAATGGTTTTTTGATTGTTCCAGATGGTGACTTGGAAGCTGTGAATCGGCGAATGAATGAAATGGAAAAAAAAGGAATTGCTGGGGATTATTTAGCCAGTTTGTTTGGTTCGGCGGGAGAGCTTGAAAAAAAAGCCGAAAAAGAAGTGTTGGAAATTGTCGAGAAGGTAAGCGCTGAAAAAGTATTAGAAAAATCCGAGAAAATACCAACTCAAACTCCTGGTTTGTTTTGGTCAGGCGCAACAATTCGAAAATTTGTTGAGTCAGAAATTGGTTACTACCCAAATGCGCAGTATCCAGAAGTGGAAAAAGTATTAGCGCGTTTGCAGGAGATGGCCAAAGATTACAACGATCCCGCGATCGCCGACTTATATTACTTCGACGAACAAACTGGTGAATTTAAATGGAGGGAATAATTATGGCCAATGATCAACCAACAATTTTAGTGAAAAAAGCTGACGGCACTTTTGTGCGCGTTCCTTTGTCGGATTTAAAGAAAAAGCCTGTCGCACCCACACCTATTGTGGCGCCAGTTGTAGTACAGCCAAAAGCTGAGTCGGTAGCAGTAAAAAAACCAAATCCTATTATCCCCAAACCAATTATCAAAAAAACACCTATCGAATCGGTGGTGGTAAAAGAAAAACCAGCCGATTTCAAATCACTTTTGGAAGATAATGACTTGTCTGTGTCTGGTTCGGGTGTGAAGACTAGCGCACCGCGTGATAACGAAGTTGATAAAGTGATTAAGCAGCTATCTTTTAATATTTTACCAAGTTTTGGTGGTCGTCTGCGTAGTGTAGTGCAGTTGCGTCTGAAAGATGTGCGTGGGGCCAACGAAACAAAAGATGTTGCTTTGCGTTCGATTAAAGACGGTGGCTTGGGCCTAACTGAGATGCAGGCAGAAGAATTAGAAAAGAAATGTTTGTTGGTGATGGAATCGGCAGATAGAGGTGTAGTTGTTCCGCCTCGGGCGCATCCCGTTAAAACAGTTGCTGCGACTATGGGTGGTTTGCCACAAAAATTTGTGGAGCCAGCGGTGCCTGCGAACACGACGCCATTTAATTCTTTTATTCACGAAGAGTCAGACAGTATCGAAAAAATGATTACGCCGGAATTTAAGATCAGTTCGATTTCCAAACCAAAAACTATCATTCATGATGTTGTTTCCCGACCGGTCGAGATGGGTCCGGTGGAGGAGATCAAATTTTTCCGTTTACTTGATTGGCGACGAATGGCCAATAATCCGACCGAAGCGGCTAATCGTTTAAAACAAAAGTTTATTAATTTAAAAGAAGAGTCTATTTTGTTGTTTTTTGATGCGGCGGCAGCTTGGCGTGAGAGTCCGTTGTATCAAGATTATTTGGAGATGATCGACGTGTCTTTTAACAAAAAAATACCATTGGCAACAGCGGCAAGTGACAAGGAAAAAATCACTTTGGAAGAAATCAAGGCGTTGGTAAACATGGAAAAAGAATTGGGGATATAAAATATGGATCAATTTGTCGTACCACAATTTATCGATGTTGAAGACAAAATTTTTGGGCCGGTAACGACCCGTCAGTTTATCATTCTTTTGGTGGCGGGATTGTTTTTGTTTATCGCTTACAAATTAGCTGACTTCATGTTATTTGTCTTTTTGTTGGCAGTAATCGGGGGTGGGGCATTGATTATCGCTTTTGTGAAAATCAACGGTCAATCTTTTCATTTTTTCCTCTTAAATATTTTTCAAACATTGCGTCGTCCTAGTCGTCGGGTTTGGAACAAATCATACACCAAAGCAGAATTGGAAACATTGCGCAAAGAATCAAAAGTTGAAGTAATGAAAGCGGCGGCCGAGGTGCCACAATTATCCTATAGCCGTATTCGCGCTTTGTCTTTGACGGTTAATACGGGCGGGTATTATAAACCAGAAGAATAAAAAAATATATCTGCTAAAGCGATATATTCTCATTCGTTCGGAAATGAAAAAAAATTTTTTCATTTCTCTCACTCATTTCAAATATGAAAAATGCAAAAGCGGCGGCGAAAAAGAAAAATTTTACTACTACCCAAAGTCACTTGTTGATGGCGGAAGTGAAGCGAGATACTGTGATTATGAAGGACGGTACTCTGCGGGCGGTTTTGATGGTTTCTAGTATTAATTTTGCTCTAAAAAACGAAGATGAACAACAGGCGATTGTTTCGTCGTATGTTGCTTTTTTGAACGGATTAGACCATCCTTTGCAGATAGTGATTCAATCACGCGAGTTGTATATTAAGCCGTATTTAGAAAAATTATCCAAACAAGAGCGTGAACAGCCCAATGAATTGTTGCGCGCACAAATTGCGGATTATCGTTCGTTTGTTGCTGAGTTGGTGGAGATGGGTAGTATCATGAGTAAGCAGTTTTATGTAGTTGTGCCTTATGATCCAATTTCCAACAAAAAGAAAAGTTTTTGGTCGCGTTTGAGCGAGGTGTTGAACCCGGCAATTACGGTCAAGTTAAAAGAGGAAAAGTTTTTGAAAAGAAAATATGATTTGGACATGCGCGTGCGCCAAGTAGAATCGGGTCTGACCAGTATGGGATTGGAAGTGGTGCGTCTGGACACACAGTCTTTGATAGAGTTATTTTTCTCGGTTTACAATCCGGACATTGCTTTGTCGGAGCATTTGCCGCCACTACAAGAAATACAAGTGGAACAATCATAACAAAAATTTTATGGCTTTTAGACCAACAAATTTATCACGCGCTTCACTGAAATCCCAAAATTTGATGGGACAAGAAAAAGATAAGTTGGCGGAAAAATCCGCTGCTGAAGTGATTACATTGGAAGAAGAAAAAGTATATCGCGAAGGTATTGTCGCTTTGCGTGATTTGATTGCTCCGGCCGCTTTTAATGTTGAGTCAGCCTTTTTGCAGTTGGGTACCGTCTATTGTCGCACGATTTTTGTAGTTAGTTATCCGCGGTATATTTCCATTGGGTGGAGCTCGCCGGTAATTAATTTATCGGTAAACATGGATATTTCGATGTTTTTCTATCCGGTAAAATCGGCAATTATTTTAAAGCAATTAAAAAACAAAGTGGGTGCGTTGGAAGCGCAGCTGAATGCTGACACTGAAAAAGGCGCACCGCGTGATCCGATGCGCGAAACAGCATTGCGCGATATCGAAGGTTTGCGTGATGACTTGACTCAAGGCACCGAACATTTTTTTCAATTTTCTTTTTACGTCACAATTTATACCAAAAACAAAGAAAAATTGGACCAGCTTTCGGAAGACATTGAAAGTATGTTTGGTTCCAAGTTGATTAACAGTCGTAAAGTTTTGTACCAATCGGAGCAGGGTTTTAATTCCACATTACCTCTTTGTAATGATGAATTGATGGTGTCGTTCAACATGAACTCCTCGCCGATTGCCGCTTCTTTTCCGTTTATTTCTGCCGAGCTTACTTCGGACGATGGTATTTTGTACGGTATCAATCGTCATAATAATAGTTTGATTTTGTTTGATCGATTTTCCTTGCAAAATGCCAATATGGTGGTGTTCGCGACTTCGGGTGCGGGTAAAAGTTATGCAATCAAACTGGAGATTTTGCGCACTTTAATGATGGGGGTGGATATTATTGTTATCGATCCAGAAATGGAATACAAGCATCTTTGTGATGCCGTGGGTGGTACGTATATCAACATTTCTTTATCATCGGAGAGCAAAGTAAATCCGTTTGACCTGCCTCGTCCCATGGGAAAAGAGACTGCGGTGGAGGACATTATTCGTAGTGCGGTAATCACCGTTAAAGGTTTGATTCGTATTATGTTGGGTGGTATGACCACTGAGCAGGATTCGATTATGGACCGAGCGTTGATTGAAACTTATGCCAAAAAAGATATCACACCAGACTCCGATTTGGCCACGGTTCAAGCGCCGATTATGCAGGACTTGCAAGAAATATTAGAAGGCATGGAAGGGTCGGGTGAATTGGTTTTGAAATTGCAAAAATATACCGAAGGAACATTTTCTGGTTTGTTTAATTCGCCGACTAATGTGGATATGAAAAATCAGTTGGTGGTGTTCTCGGTGCGTGATTTGGAAGATGAACTTCGTCCAATTGCTATTTATTCCATTATCAACTATATCTGGAATGTGGTGCGTAGTGAAAAGAAAAAACGTATTTTGGTAATTGATGAGGCATGGTGGTTGATGCAGCACGAAGATTCGGCGCGGTTTATTTTTGCCCTGATCAAACGTTGTCGAAAATATTATCTCGGTGTGACGACTATTACTCAGGATGTGAATGACTTTTTGCGCTCGCAATATGGTCAGGCGATTGTAAACAATTCGGCGTTGCAGATGCTTTTGCGTCAGTCGCCGGCGGCGGTGGATAATATCCAAAAAACTTTTCTTTTGACGGACAGCGAAAAATATTTGTTGTTGGAATCTGGTCCAGGTGAGGGGATTTTCTTCGCTGGTTTGAAACACGCAGCGATTAAAGTGGTTGCCTCTTATACGGAAGACCAAATTGTTACCACCAATCCACAACAATTATTAGAAATCGAAAGAGCCAAAAGAGAATTTGAACAACAATCTAAATAATTAATTTTTCGTATGTTATCATTACGCGCCCGTCTTTTTATCATTATTAGTTTGGTTGTGTTGTTTGTTTTGGGTATTAGTTTGTTTTTGATTATGCGCTCCAAACAAACACCAGTCGGTGATGGGACAAGCACCACCACTGCAAATGGTGGTGTGGTGGGTGGTAATAATTTTAATTACAACCCCGACATTAATTCGCCGTTGGTGGGCGGAGAAGTTCCAGAAGGCACGCCGATCAGACCTTCAACCTCACTCGAAACCAATCAAAATGCTGTGCGTCAGTTGGCAAAGATTTTTGTGGAGAGGTACAACTCATATTCGACTGATAGTGATTTTCAAAATATTATCGATGTAAAAGAATTGGTAACACCAGCGTTATGGCAGACTTTGAGCGCGAAGATTGGTAAAGCTCCGGCGGCTGGTTCGTTTGTGGGGGTGACTACCAAAGTATTTACTACGGAGATAAAAACATGGGAAAATAATTCGGCCACGGTTAATTTGAACGCTACTATTCGAGAAGAAAAAAATGGCGTGTCTTCTGACCGTCAGCAAAGTATTGCTGTAGAGATTGTAAAGAATGGCGAAGGTTGGTTGGTCTCTAGCTTTCAGTGGGCCAAGTAAAATATGCTTAGGGGGGTGATAAAAATTATTAAAGATTTTTTGTTTCCGGTTTTCTGTGTGGAGTGTGGGTGTGAAGGTGTTTGGTTTTGTAAGCAATGTAAACGGCGAACGAAAGTTCGTCCGTTTGTTTTTTATTCACCAGTTAAAGATTTGTGTTTTGGGATAGGGGCGTTTTTTCCTTATACCACGAGTGTGATTTGGGGTAAGTTGATTGGTTTTTGGAAATATAATTTTGTGGAAGAAATTTCCACAGAATGGAATTATGTAATCAGTCAGGAACGACTTTTTTTGGCGCGTTATTTAAATAATTTTAATCGTTCGCAGCCGATATATTTGGTACCGGTACCACTGCATCCACGGCGTTTGCGGGAGCGTGGTTTTAATCAAGCCAAAGTTTTGGCCGATATTTTAGAAAAATATTTCGTTGATTGGGGGTTTCAGGTGCAGGTGTTAGAATGTCTAAAGCGTGCGCGTCACACTTCACAACAGGCAAGATTAAGCCCGACGGCGCGACAGAAAAATTTGCAAGGGGCGTTTGTATGGGAACAAAAAAATAACGTGCCGGAGCAAGTTATTTTAGTAGACGATGTTTTTACCACAGGATTTACCGCCTGTGAATGTGTGCAAGTTTTGCAAACTAAAGGTGTAAAAAAGATTGGAATGATTGTGTTAGCGCACGGTTAGATTTTTCCAAATCAAAGCGACGCCGTCTTGATAGATCATCTGCCAATTTTTGCTGCGATTAAGTTTGGCGACCAGATGTGGTTCGGGGAGAGAAAAAATTTCTTCCAAATCTTGGTGAAATAGCAGGTCATTAAATTTGTTGGCTTGCCCGTAGCCGGAAAAATTACGATTGATAATAATATATTCGACTTGGTTTTTTTCTAATTCTTCCAAACCACCCACTTCGAATTTTATTCGACGATAAGCGCCAAGTAGTGTTTCAGTATTGTTGAGCCGCCAAGTGGCAGTACCGCGTCCATCCAAAAATACTTTCGCCTCTGGCATTACAAAATTTAAATATCCACCCCACCAAAATTCGTTGAAGATTTTTACATCTTCTTTTTTGTTGTCTTGCTTTAAAAAGTTGACGGCAGTTTGCGGAAAACCGTAACGAGTGAGTAGGGGGGAGTTGGTAAACGGGTTTTGTGTCCAATCGATATTTTTAATTTGGAAAATGGTGGTCGTTATCGCGCCGATAATAATCAGCGTGCTAAAAATTTTCGTAAACAATTTTTTGCTGTGCCCTTTAATTTGTTCGCTCATCAATGTGACGATACTAGTTAAGATCGGCGCAAGTAAAACTAGGAGATATAAATTGTTGCGTTTGTGTTTGAGGGTGGCGTAAAAAATAGCGAGAAAAAGTAGGGTCTGTGCCAGTGTTACTTTCTTTTTAAAATGTCCCCAAACAATAAAGACTAAAGCAATAGCACCCAAAATTAATGGCCAGGGGTAAATCGGATAAGTGTAGCTCGGGAGCCATTCGGTAACATAAAGTTTAAAGTATCCTTCAGAGAAATAATGGATTATTTCCGTCCAGATTTTTATTCCATAGGGGTTTATGATTATCACCAATGCCGAGAGTGCTGTTGCGCCCGACACCTTCCACCAAGTCGCATTATCCCAGAGCATTTTTTTACCAACCAAAAAAGCATAACGGGGTGGAATAATTTTTGCAAAAAGATAAGAAAAAAGATAAATGCTGATGATGATAAATCCTAAGATCCAGCTGCCGTGAACCGCAGCCCAGAGCCAAAAAATAATTGGCCAATACCAGTAGCCCTTTTTTTCTATCTTCTCCAAAGTTAAAATTATTAAGACAAAAAACAAAGCACTGAGCATTGCTAGGCGGACAGTTAAAATGAAATTTAGAGTGAGTGCTAAGACGACGGTAACAGCCGCCCCGATTGTCGGGTTATTGTTAGAAAAATTTTTGATATTTAAAATTAGTGCCAACCAAACCGCCAATCCAGTGAAAGCAATTAAGGCGCCATAGCCGAGGTTGTTGTACAGGGTCCAATACAAAATATCCCCAGCCCACTCATGGTTGGTCCAGTTGTGACCGAAAAATGTCCAGGTGTAAGTGTCGGTATAAGGGAACGTACCTTGGGTTATTTCGGCACCAAAACGCAAATGCCAACCCAGGTCGCCATCGAAGGTGTGGGAGAGGGTGTTAATTATTAGCGCTAAGGATAGCAGATAAAGTGCCCATTTGGCGATTTTGGTGAGCATAGCAAACATTGACTAATTTCATTATTCTGTTACAATTATATCATCTTTTTGTAATTTTGGAGAGATGGCTGAGTGGTCGATAGCAGCAGTTTACTAAACTGCAGTCCATGAAAGTGGACCTAGGGTTCGAATCCCTATCTCTCCGCCTTCGCCTCGCTGTAGCTCGGCTACGGCGTGACGCAGTCCGCTGTAGTTG
>CAZHYJ010000013.1:0-7357 GCA_964536725.1 uncultured Gammaproteobacteria bacterium
AATCCGGATAACGCTTGAGGTCTCTGTATTACCGCTGCTGCTGGCACAGAGTTAGCAACCTCTTATTCATATAGTACCGTCACGAATTCGTCCCATATAAAAGTAGTTTACGATCCGAAGACCTTCATCCTACACGCGGCGTCGCTCCATCAGGGTTTCCCCCATTGTGGAATATTCTTGACTGCAGCCACCCGTAGGTGTCTGGGCAGTGTCTCAGTCCCAGTGAGGCAGGTCACGCTCTCACGCCTGCTATCCGTCATCGCCTTGGTAGGCCATTACCCTACCAACAAGCTGATAGAACATAGACCCCTCTTCGAGCCCCGGAGGTTTAAATGCGAATGACTTACGTCCCCGCATTACCATCGGGTATTAATTCACCTTTCGGTGAGCTATCCCCGTCTCGAAGGTAGGTTATCAATGTATTACTCACCCGTTTGCCGCTCGTAATCCAATTACACACTAGTGACAATTGTTTATCACCAAAGTGTAATCGGACACGTCGCACGACTTGCATGCCTTAGACACGCCGCCAGCGTTCATCCTGAGCTAGGATCAAACTCTCAAAAAAAGTTTGAAGATTATTTCTCAGGCTTGAGAAATAATTTTGGATTTATTATTTTGGTCGCACTCTACTCATAGAGTGCTATATTTAAATAGACTCAGTGGTTTTTACCATATTTATATTGTCAACGAACTATTCTTTCTTTTTGTCTTCCGACAGAAAGAAAAAAGAGGAACCCAAACTGAGTTACTCTTTTTTCTTTCCAGTATCCCTTGGTCTCGTATGACAGCAGTTACGGACTTAGAAGAAAATAGATTGTGATTTGTGAAGTGCGCTTTTTGTTTAAATTTAAAGGCATTGACAATAGTAACAAAAACGCCGAATTGTGTCAAGGGGCGAAAACCCTCTCAGAGCTGTGGATAACTATCGACTAGGTAATGGCCTTTTTTTCGCGCCAATTAGCGATTTTTTGATGGTCACCGCTTAACAAAATCTTCGGCACTTTCAAACCAGCAAAATTTTCTGGCCGTGTATATTGTGGATATTCTTTATTTTTTTCATTGGAAAAAGTTTCTTCTACAATCGAGCTATCATTTCCAAGCACACCCGGAATCAAACGCGCCACCGCTTCAACCACCATCAATGCCGCCAACTCACCACCCGCCAAAACATATTCCCCTACCGAAATTTTCTCATCAACAAATCTATACACCCGTTCATCAAACCCTTCATAGCGACCACAGATTAAAACTAGCCGGTCCAACTTAGTATATTTTTTTGCCGCCGCCTGTTTAAAAATCTTCCCAGCCGGATCCATTATTATCACCTTAGCCTTTGTACGATTGATCTTTTTTCCATTTTTTACCAACCCCATTTTTTCCAAGCAATTGTAAATTGGCTCCACCTGTAAAATCATCCCGGCTCCCCCACCATATGGACGGTCGTCCACTCGGCGAAATTTATCCACCGTAAAATTACGCAAATCATGGGCGCCGATCTTTATCTTCCCGTTCTTCTGCCCCAAACCCAAAATACTATCATTAGCATAATGATAAATCAGGTCAGGGAAAATTGTGATAATGTCGAAATGCATAACCTACGAATTATACCTAACTTTCCTATAATTATCAAATAAAACCAACTATTTTGCCAAATTTGCCGGTTTGTAACTCTTCACCCCACTCCTCGCCTCATTAACCACTTGCACAATCAAACCAAGTAAAAGCGGTAGTGTATATGACCATCGACCAGCTAAGAATAAAAAGTTTGCTGCTGCCTGATAGGAATAATATAGACCACCAAACCAAATTAGAGCGATAAATGACAAGCCAATTAATGTCAAAATAGTGTGGTTTTTTAGGTTATTTTTAAATTCACTGACACTGTTTTCGTTTAGAGCAAAAAATATAAACGGCCACGATAACCAAAAACCAGCAAAAATAATCATACCTGAATTGAGTAGTTGAAAAAATATATCAGCAGAAAAAAACCTCAATTTAATCACCAGACTCTGACTGCCAGAGATAAAATATGCTATCGCTGAAAAGAGGAAAGGCGAAAGAACCAATGCCCATGCTTTAATGGGTGTGTTTGGGAAAGAGATTGCCGACTTAAATAAAAACATGGCAGCAAAAAAGAGGCCAATTATTATCATCAAACCAGAATTTTTAGAAAACAATGGAGTTAAGATAAAAGCCGCCGACAAAATTCCCAGCATGCCATAAACAAAAGCGGCAAATCGCGTGAGAAAATGTCGCCCACTAGAGCTTCCGACGGGTTTTTGCAACATCATTGCCGGGATACCGCCTACTATCACCCCCACTGCCCCCACCAGGCTTAAAAAGGCCAAATTGTCTGCCCCACTAAACCGCCCAAAATATTCAAAAAATAAATTTCCCATATTTATTTAATTTCTGCTTTCTCCAAACCATCCAATGCTTTAAAGATGTTAAAATGTTCTTTGTTGTGACTTTTCCAATCGGCGTAAGTTTTGATTATTATCAAAAATACCGCCGGCAACATTGGGTTCGGGAAAAATGGGGTCAACATAAAAAAGATCACACCGCCAATTAAAACCGTAAGGTGCATGAGCAAAATTCTTTTGTATGGGGCGACCATCAACGCTCCAACAGAGGCCGTTTTATATCCCCCTTTCTTAAAATAATTTGCCACCAACGAATAACCATGACTGACAAACATAAACAAAACAGCGTATACTAGACCAGTAAAAGAAAACTCTGGGTTGAACAATATAATAATAAAAGTCAGATGCACGCCCATAAACAAACCATAATGCACAATAAAAAATGGCACAAGAAAAATTTTTATTATTCCTTCATCATTGGCCTTGATCATCTTAATAATATTGTAAATGCCAATCACGGCTGACTCAATCCAATATATCAAAACCAAATTTTTTATCTCCCAACCCAAAAACAAGGCACCAAATAATGGCACCAAATTATTAACTAACAACAACCACACCGCCCAATCACTTTTTTTAATATTCAAAAACATGGTAGCAACTAAATTGTTCGCCTCTTAAACAACCACCGAAAACACAGGACAGATACCCCCAAGTAAACTACCCCCATAGCTACCAAAGCAATCCTCATCCCTTTGCTTTCTGGATCATTGTCAATAAATACAACAGCTGGATCATTTTTGGAATAAGTTATTGGGACAACCGTGCCCACTTTATAGACACTTCTACTAAACGACGTCTCACTTTCAAAAGAAGATGTCGTACCATTTGGCAAAACATACTCTACTACAGGATAATGCACATAGGCGCGGTTTCTGTAATCGTTTATAGTATCAACAACCACGCCCGTAGAAGTTACAGAAATTTCCCGCCATTCCCTGTCAAATTGCGGTGTTTTAAAAACGCCAATCATCATCAAAACAGTCGCACCCAGAAAAAATATACCCACCACCCCTATTATTATCTTTTTCTTTAATGAAGGCATACAATTAGTCAACGCAGACCTCAGGCTCCAATGATGGCTTTTCCTGCTCAGAAGCAACTGTTTTTATCATCCCACTTTCAGAAACTAAAACAATTTTTTTGAGCGGTTGGTGCGTGCCACAGCCAAAACTATTGTCGGCAACATACTCCACTAAATAACCACCCTCCACTTTGGTGTTGCGAGTGGCTACCAACGAATCAGCAGTTCTTTGCATATCACTAGTAGTAAGCAAAACCAAAGAGAGCGCTTTTTCAGGACTGTCAATCTTGCCCAAAATTTCTAACAACTGAGAAACACCGCCAACATTTTTTTCCTGACCATTTTCGTCTTTGATATAAACCTTAACCGGCAAAGGACACAATCCTCCTTCAACGCGTAGATAATCATTTTTTTCCAACTCATCAAGGGTGGCACATTTTTCCGCCCGCATCTCTTTTGCTTCATATTTTGCATCCAAACCGACCAAAGAAGAAAGTTCGCCTTCCTGCCAAGTCATTTTATTATATTCATTCTTTACTGCATCATCATACCAATTAAAACCAGCGGACATCTGCCTAAAAACAACTAAACCAACAACTACTAATACCAAAAATATAATACCACCAAATATGATTACTTTTTTCTTCATAAAATACTTACTGATTTAAAACAGCCCGAGTAGCTGGCCCCACAAAACCAACAGCTGGTCTGAGACCTTTGTTTTTTTGCAATTTAATAACGGCCGCTTGAGTAGCCGGACCAAAAATACCATTGGCTTTAATATCCTCACTCATATAACCCAACTCTTGAAGACGAATTTGCAAATATTTAACTTCCAAACCATTCATTCCTCTGGCAAGATAGTGATAAAAAACAAAATCTTGCGGGATAAGCGAGGTGCTTGTTTTATCTGCAACAGTTGCCGTTGTGGTTTTTTCTGCCTCAGCAGCACTTTGTGAATTTAAATATTTCAATGTTGCCGCATCAACAATCCCTGTAGCTTTTAATTTGTTGGCTGTTTGATATTTAATTAGAGATTGTTTAGTAATAGTACCAAAGTAGCTAGTAATATTTGGATAAGTAAAATATCCTAATTTTTTTAACAAGGTTTGCAGCACTTTAACGTCAGCACCAGTCGAACCAACTTTTAAAACACGGGTAAAAGTATAGGCCACCTTAGGAACACTAACTACAGGAAAATTAGCAGCTTCTTCAGTAATAATGGTATTTTTTTCTACCACATATTTTCCAGCATACGGATATTTTGGATCAAACAGAATGCTATCGGTAACCACTTTTTCTCCACCCTGAGCAGTACGTAATTTTACATAGACAGTTTTCGTACCACTACCAGAAGACAACCTCCATTGCTTGGTTCTTTGATATGGCTCAAAAGAAGCTTGAGAAAAATCGCTCGAATTAGAGATCGCTACCTGAACAGCAGTGGGAGAATTAAAATATAATACTGTATCCTGTTGATTCGTAATGGAAAAATTATAATTAACAGCAAACTCTAAATCAATTAGAGAAACCAATGTCAGATTAATATTTTTCTTTGTACTGTCAATACTGTTTAATTTTAAGTAAAGATCATTCAAATTATCAAGATCACTATCAACTACTCTTTCTTCTCCCACTTTCAAAGGAACTTTGAACAACGTCGATTTAATTTGTAAAGTAACTACTTCTGTTCTACTGTCAAATGAAACAAATGTAACTTGGTGATGCGTGTTACCAACTAAAACTCCGGTAGTCATACCTAAATCAAACTCCCCCCCAATAATTGGCGAAACAATGGTAATTGGCACCGCTGGTGCAGCTGGAGCTGAGCCACCACCACCTCCACCACCACCTCCACCACCACTAGACGGAGCGGCACTGGTGGTCGCAGTTGCCGAATCTGACTTTTCACCTTCACCAGCACCATTTACTGCTGAAACTTTGTAGGTGTAGGCAGTGCTAGCACTTAAACTGGTTACACTGTAGCTGTTGGTTGACGGCGAAGCAATAGCAGTGGTGTAGCTGTCGGCACTAGAATACACTTTATAAGAAGTCGCCCCGACTACTGCTGTCCAAGCCAGATTAATTTGTGAAACAGAAGCGGCAGTCGCAGTCAAACCGGTCGGAGCATTAGGTACTTCCTCAGCCAAAGTTGTCGTAGCTGTAGTTGCCACACCGGTAGTATAGGTGCTATCTGGTTTTTGTACTTTAACAGTAAATGTATAGCTTGAGGAAGGAGTTAAACCAGTTAAATCACTAGTCAGTGCAGTGGTGGTAACAGAAGCAAAACCATTATCTGCACTACTAATCTGATAAACCGGCGTACCACCATTCACTCCGTCAGTCCAACTAACTGTCAAGGAAGAAGACTCAACTGCAGACACAACTGGCAAAGTAACATCAACTGGAACAGTCGTGGTAACAGTACTCGAAGCAGAATATTCAGAATATGTTCCAGCAGCTCCAAGGTTTTCCGCTTTTACCTGAAATTGATAATTGGTATTTGGAGTTAAGCCAGTAAACGCCCGAGACACATCAGTTGTTGTCACTGTTCCACCAGAATATAATACGGTGTAAATTGTTGTACCTGGATTAGAACTTGCTGCCCAAGTTAAAGACAAAGAACTAGTAGAAACATCAGAAATTGCTGGTGTACCAGGTGCAGCTGCTAAAGTATAGAGTTCAACTACATCCGAGGAGCCAGAATCACCACCGCTATTAGACGCAACCAATCTTGCCCAATAATGTGTATTTGGTGTTAAAGACCCTAAGCTACCAGAAGTTGCGTTGGTGCTATATGTAGTTAAATTAGAATAATCAGTACCATTGGTAGAACCTTGTAAAATATAACTAGTTTCACCGCTAACATCATTCCAAACAAAAGAAACTGAGGTTGCAGCTATAGAAGAGGTGGCAAAACCGGTCGGCGCAGACGGCGCAACAACTAACGTGGTAGTACTTTGTAATGTTGAATATGCACTAGCATTACCATAAGCATCAGTGGATAATACTTGTGTATAATAAACAGTTTCCGAAGCAAGATCGATAAAAGATGTAGTGGTGGCAGAGGTAATAAACGGTGAAGATGTGGCCGTAGAAGAAACAGTATAGGTACTTGCACCAGAAACTTCCGCCCAAGTTAATACCAAAGAAGAGGTGGTAACAGCAGAAAAAGTAAAACTAGTAGGGGCAGCTGGAGCTTCATTGTCAATTGTAAAATCAGACGACGTTACACTAGTTCCATAATCTGTGCTGTCATAAGGACGCAAACGAATTACTGCTTGAACAGTGGTGGTTACACCCGCGGACTCTGAATCCCAAGTAAATGTAAGTGCATTACCCGAAGCAGTACTAATTCCAGAAATTTGTCCAGTAGAAGTGGTAAAGGTACCTGTACCAATAACTGTGGCAATGGTGGTAGATGCCCAAGTAGAACCACTATCCAAAGAATAATCAACAAACAAAGTGACACTATCGGCATTTGCATCAGACACAGTAGTAGTAACTGTCACAATTCCGGTGCTAGAGGTAGAAAAAATCGGATATGGCGTGGTGGCAGCTGGTGCTGAGTTGGCAGGAGCAGCCTCAGTTAGAGCCAAAGTAAATAATTGACTGGCTGATGCTAAATTTGCCGAAGTTGAAGTTGTGGCGTAAGTATCAAAAGCAGCAATTGAGACAGTGTATGGATTGTATCCCCCACCAGTAGTTGACGTTGGCGAGGACGAAGTCATTGTATAAGCTAAAAGATCAGCAGTAAAAACTGTAAAACCATCACCACCGGTTGACAAAGTTGTTGTAGAATTTTGCGCATTGACGAAATTGACACTCGCGCCAGATTTTGGCACACCCCCATCGGCTACATAGGCTCGCGCTTTGAAATATGCATCGACATTACCAGTAGAAGCAA
>CAZHYJ010000014.1:0-4863 GCA_964536725.1 uncultured Gammaproteobacteria bacterium
AATTTTTATTTAAAAATCTGGGAGAAAATGTCTGCTGGGTTTTACAAATTACAGCGGTGAATAGCCACCCGCCTTGGGGCGGGCTACCGTAAAGTTCAAACGCCAAAAAAACACAGTTATTTTTAAAAAAATAACATTGTGTGGCGTAAACTACCACGCATGAACCCCACCGTAATAAGTAATATCTATACCCGCTTTGGGTTTGTATAGCGCAATGGGCGCACTTTTGAATTGACTGCGGTTATCTAAAATTTTGGATGGATATTATTATTAGTCCGCCGGCAACTTGGGCTACGGTAACTGGAATCGCGACAATCGCCAGGCCAACCTGAACAGGAATGACCCGAGGAATCGGAATTCCGACAACGGCCTTCGCTCCGCGGTGAGGTTTATGTATTTTGTAATGATTTTATCCAACCGCCAAGCATTCTGCCAATCTCGCGGATTTTGGCTTGAGCTTGGAAAATTCTAGTTTCATTAGCGATCTTTAGTTCTAGGAACAATCTTAATTTTAAAGTCATTATTTCTAAATGCGCGCTGGCTTTTATAAGATAGTTGACCTTGATTGGTTTGGGTGCATTTTTGGCCATGATCATTTCCGATAGACAATCTAAGATTGTATTTTCCAGACTAGATCCCAAAGAATATCGCCAATGTTTTTCCGTGTGACTGTTTATGTCTACTACTATCTTGTACACTTCATAAGTTTGATTGATTATGGGTAATGTTTCCATAGGAATTGATTTAAGCTTAAATAATATTTGGCAAAGCTGGTTCAAGTTTCGCCAAGGTAAAAGAAAAATAAAAGAATTGGAAGATTTTCAATATTTTTTAGAGGATAATTTATGGCGGCTTTATTTGGATCTTAATAAAAATAATTACACCCACGGCCCATATCAGCATTTTATTATTCAAGAGGGCAAGCGCCGAGATATTATGGTGGCAAGTGTGCATGACCGAGTGGTTTACCGTTTGGTATATGGATATTTGGTTTCCATTTATGACCACACTTTTATTTATGACGCTTGGTCGTGCCGCAAAAACAAGGGATTGGCTGGCGCGATTGAACGGACGCAAAAATTCTTTAAAAAATACCCCAAAAATTTTGTCTAGCGGGGAGATATTACAAAATTTTTTGACAATGTAAAACAGGGTTTTTTGCTCGACATTCTTTCTAGACGCGTAAAAGATGAAAAAGCGATGTGGTTGATTAAAATAATTATTGCCAGTTATAAAAATGAATCGGCGGTGCGAGAGAGAGAGAGAGAGAGAGAGAGAGAGGAACAAACTTCCGTGGAATTCCTATTGGCAATCTTACCAGCCAAATTTTTGCGAATATTTATTTGAATGAATTGGATAGATTTGTAAAACATATTTTAAAACCACAATTTTATCTGCGTTATGGTGATGATTTTATCATAATTGCACCCAGTAGGGTAATTTTAGAAAATATCCGTCTGCAGACTTTATTTTTCTTAAAAAATTCATTGGGACTTGAAATAAATCGTAAAAATGACATAATACTATCAATGAGACTGGGTATCCACTTTTTGGGAGTAGAAATCTACCCTACCGGCCGTCGGCTTAAAGCCAAAAATTGGTCTCGTTTACAGAACAAATTAAATCAATGCAATATGGCCAGTTATTATGGATTAATAAATCAACATCAACAAAAGAAATTAAAATATTTTGATTGGTTAATTACTAAAATTTATGACTAAAGGCGAAGGGCGAAATCCAACCATTGAACAATCCCATGGCGATTTTTTTGTCCCTATTAATTTAGACACTATTCATCTATGCGCGGATATACGTCGGCGAGAGCAAATGCTGCGAGTGGAAATGATGAATATTAAACAACCGTGGGCAACTGAAGCTATGAAAATAGCCGAGGAGAAGATCCGCGGTTTAGTTGTGGCTGAATCAAAAAGGGAAGTAAAAATTTCGGGTGACAAAACTGAAGATGACTTATTAAAAGAAGCCGACGCTTTACAAAAAAAGGCGGAAGAGGTAATGGATTTATTTCCTGACTTAGCTGCGTATCAGTTGGCGCGAGTAGCCAAATTACGTTTGGCTGTCGGTTGCGAGATTAGTGCCGAATTAACAGCGGCCAAACAAGCGCAAATGCAAGCACCAAATAAACAAAATACCGCTGCTGCGAATTTATTGCCCGATGCCATACTGTTGGGATTGCAAAAGCAATTAACAGAAAGAAAGTCTTTGCCCACCAAGGAGCAAGTGGCCAAAGCAGCAATTTTAAACAAAACTTTATTAGTTGATTATGCTTTGGTTTTATCCGAAAAAGATCGACCGGAATTTTTAGCTTTAATTCCCGACGAACAAAGAAAAGAAGTGACTGTAATATTGGACGAGAGTGTCAGTAGCGTTCTGCATCATTCAGTGGTAGATAAAGGCACGGAAGAAGATAAACAAAGAAAAGAAGTGCGGTTACGAGTTTACGAGGAATTAAAACAAATTTTAGGAAATAGCAAAAAATCCGATAAAATTATCGCCGCCGCTTTGGCTCGGGCCATGGGTAAACTGGGTGGCGATGTTCGTCTTTTACTTTTGGAATTAGCGCGTGATGAGATGGAAGCGGGTAGTTTGGAAAAAAACAAAGAACAGGAATATCTGCCACATATTATCGGAGTATTGATGAATCAGTTTGATGATTATCGGGTGAATGATATTGCTGTGCAGTTGGTCGGTGATACTCGTTTGGCCAGTCCGGTGCGACGCAATCTTTTACACAAATTAGTTCAAAGAGGATATTTACCCAAAGATGTGGGCGAGTGGTGGGCAGAAAGTAATATTACAGCAGAAAAACAGAACAATTTATCTGCCGATTGGGAAAGACGTTTGGAATTATTGCAAAAAGTAATTGCTGATTTAGGTGTAGTACCGAGCAAAGAAGTTCTCGTATTTTTAGAAGATAAAAAACGCTGGGGCAATACCACCCTCTCAGAGCGAGTAGAAAAAATTCGTGAAAGTCAAAAAGAATTTGCTCAAGTAAAAACTCAAAAAGAATTAGTTAATATTTTGGTGCAAGATGAACGAAAAGCCATGGTCTATTTTATTTTACATGGCGGCGAAGATCGGTTTAATTTGATTAATAATTACAGTTTTGAAAAATTTAAAGAAATGATCAAATTAATTGCCGATTTACGCGTGCATTCCGAACCATTAAAAAAATTTCAAAAAGCTTTGCGAGAATCAGAAATGAAAAGTGAGCAAATTTCGGAAATCATGACTCGTTTAAGTGGAGGACATTTTCCTGCGGAAAATATCGAACCAGCTCATCAAGAAGTTAGTTTTGAAATCAGTGAAAATGCGGCCGTAAAAAATGCCAATGCCGAAATGGGTCGGGTGTTGGGCAGAGAACAGTTAGGCGTAGTTTTGTTATTTCCCTTGTACCGTGAATATTTAGAACAGGAATCAAAAACTAATACTAAAGATATTTTGGGTAGAATGCCTTCAGCCCAAACTTTTGCCGAACGTCTAACTTTAATTTCCGAAATTGAGGCCTCTTACCCCGAGTGGCGGCAAAGAGCCAAAACTGAACTGGAAGAAAATTGGCGGGCTTTGGGTGAAAAAATGGTGTTGGAAATGACCTTGGAGCAAGTGTTGGCGGAAAATAATGTGCCGATTAGAGGTGAAGAACTGATTCCGCGATTAAATACCAAGCGTACGGATTTAAAAAGAATGAAAAAAGATTTATTGGTGGCTTTGAAAGGCGGCAATGAAAAATTGGAGAAATTGCGCGGGGATTTGTATAAAAAGAAAAAGGCCAGGGGGCAATTAATGCTTGGTTTGGAAAAACAAACTGACGAACGGAAACGAATGGATATCCAAGTCAAAATTGATGCTTTGGGCGGAGAAATTGATATTTTGGAAAAACAAACAGCAGCCGTGGCTGACGCCAAAGTATCCGAACGCTTCGCGCATCTTACGCCGCAAGAAAAAAACGATGAAGTGGAAAAGGTTGGGCGTGAAATAATCGCCTTAACCGAAAAATCTCCCAGCGCGATTTTTACTTATTTAACTTTACAAGTTTTGGGCGAGGAACGGTTGCGTGAACAAGACATTCAGCTTATTCAGGAAATGGAAAGCCATTTACAGGGTCCATTTCAAACTATTGCGGATCACTTAACTTACCAACCAACTGGGCGTGAAGGCGGAACCAAAAAAAGCGCGCGCGTAGGTTTGCATTATGTGGATAAGGCCGTACGTTTGATGAATATGGTGCGTTTTGCTGATTCTAAAATTTGTTGTTTTTCCAGTTGCAATTATGAAATGCAAGTGCAACATCAAACACCTAATAAATATTGGGTGGCTTCAATTAATGCTGATCCGATGTCTTTTGTGGTTTCTATGGAAGTGCCACAAGGTGAAATTCCCGAAGACGGAGGCAGGAAAAAACCTTCTGAAAATCTGGGTTTTATATTTGGCAGTTTTGCCATAGACAAACAAGGACAGTTGGCAATTATGTTGAATGGTATTTATTATGCCCCGGGTATTGAGGACAGCAAACAAGTAGAAATAATTTTGACTGGTGTGCAAAAAATGTTTGCGGGGTTGCCAATAAAATCCATAGCCATTGCCAGCCAATACGGCGGGGCAGTAAAGATGCCCGAAGGCTATGTAAATACGCCAGCAGAATTTACTCGTTTGCGCGCGCTTGATTCTGGTGATGGGTCTCCCGAAACAAAAGTTTATGATGATATTGGAACTGATTCCAGTTTAAATCATGCTAAGGTTTATAACGCTGGCGGTAGTGGTAATCTGTGGCACAAAAAAATATAAAAAAAATATTATCAAAAAACATAGCACATCATCTCGCCATGTTTTTAAATATATTGAAAA